>NZ_DASUNI010000033.1:0-10845 GCF_036277215.1 Microbacterium sp.
GTGGCCGACGGATCGGTGACGGCGGAGCGTGCCGCATCCATTCAGACCCGGATCGATCTGGTGCGCGCCGACCTGCAGCCGGTGGTGGAGCAGGCGCCCGTCGTCGAACCCGCCCCCGAAGCGCCCGCCGATACCGGCGGAACCGAGACCGACGATTCCGGCGACGACGACTCCGGATCGGGCAACAACGGCAACGGCAACAGCGGCAACGGCAACAGCGGCAAGGGCAAAGACAAGGGCAAAGACAAGGGCGACGACTGAGTCCTACGTCGTCGCCGCCTTGCCTGGAGCTTCAGGCTGCGGTGCGGGCAGGATCCGGAACTCCGGCGCCTGCGAAACGAGCAGCCAGGCCGGCAGCACGACGATGCACAGCACCGGCAGCAACGCGATGTCGCCAGGGATCGCGACCGCGATGAAGATCGCCAGCCACCCGTCGCGTGCGACGACCAGCACGATCCCGAGCACCGCGCACGCGACGACGAGGCTCATCGGAAGCGCGGGGAAAAGCGCGCTGACCATCAGTCCCAGCGCTACGCCGATGAAGGTCGCGGGAAAGACCCGCCCGCCGCGGAACAGAGCGGATGCCGCGACGAGAAGTGCCACGATCTTGATGCCGGCGATCGCGGCGAGCTGGCCCGCGTCGTACTGGCCCGGGTCCTGCAGCAGCTCGCCCATCTGGGTGAGTCCCTTGAACATCGTGATGGGGCCGCCCAGGAAACCGAGGATGCCCAGGATCAGGCCCCCGAGCGTGGTGATGAGAATCGGATGCCGCAGGGCATGCAGCGCCCGGTACACGAACGGGAAGACCGCCAGCGCGGCCAGGCCGACCACCGTGACCCCGCACGCGACGAGCGCGCCGGTGAGGATGTCGAAGGGCTGCGGCGGACCGTACGCCGGCATGTCGAACGCGAACGGCGGTGCGCCGAGGAGGTGCATCGTGATGGATGCGGCACCGGCTGCCGCCAGCGGCAGGAACAGCTTGTCCCACAGCGAACCTCCGGTGCGCACGGCGGCGACCAGCCCGGTGAACACGAGTGCGGCGGCCACGGGCGTGCCGAACAACGCTCCGATGGTGGCGGATGCCGCGAGCAGCATCGACACCTGCGGCGACACCTTGGGTATCAGGCGGCTGAAGACCGCCACGATGATCGCGGTGTTGATGGCGATGATGGGGTTCTCCGGCCCGAGGCTCACCCCTCCGGCCAGTCCCACGAGGGTCACGACGGCGAGGCCGGGCAGGGTCCGCAGCGGCAACGGCGTACCCACGAGCTCGGTCGTGGCCGAGTCGGGGCCCCCGTGACCCGGCAGCACCTGCAGCGCGATGCCCACCGCGAGACCTGTGACGGTGAGGACCAGGATGATCCACCATCCCGACGGGTCGACCCCGAGCGCGTCGGGCAGCGTGTCCCAGATCGCATTCGACAGCACGTCGGCTGCTCGATCGAGGGTCCACAGGATGAGGGCGCAGACGACGCCGACGAGGATGGCCGGCACCGCCAGCAGGAGGAGGCGTCCGGGTGTGACGTTCGGGTCGGTCTCCGTCCGTGCGAGGCTCATGCGCGCGCATCCCTCCTGCTCGATCACAGCTGATCGATGGCGATGGGACGGAACGTATCATGCGAGGTGCGCGGCGAGCCATGCCCGTTCCCGGCGTGCATCCGAACGTCGTGCGGCAGCCCGCGCATAGACTCACGGACGTGAGCATCTGGGCATTCGAGGCCACCGTCGACGAACTCAATGCGATGTCGAGTGGTTCGCTGATCGCGACGCTGGGGATCGAAGTCACCGAGATCACCGCCACCAGCCTCAAGGGTCGGATGCCGGTCGATGTCCGGACGACTCAGCCGGCGGGGGTTCTCCACGGCGGAGCGTCGGTGGCGCTCGCCGAGACGCTTGCGTCGTGGGCCGGTTACCTCGCCGTCGACCGCGCCCGCTTCCACGTGGTCGGTCAGGAGATCAACGCGAACCACATCCGGCCGGTTTCGCCGGGTGCGTGGGTGTTCGCCGAGGTCACTCCGGCCGCCATCGGCCGACGGTCGCACGTGTGGGAGGTGCGCATCACCACCGAAGCGGGGAAGCTCGTCTGCATCTCGCGGTGCACACTCGCGGTCATCGAGATGGAGAGCTCCTACGCGCCGGAGGATCGCCGCAGCACCTGACGAGCGATCCGCCGGTGTCGTCACGCAGCGCCGGCGGGCGCCTGCGAGTCCCACCAGTCCAGCGCGCGCGTCCCGTAGAACGTGAGCCATTTCGATGGCTGTCCTTCGGGCACGTCGACCTCGAACCAGACGCGGCCCCGATCGCGCTCACCCTGCAGCCAGGTCCCGTCCTCCCGCCGCGCGCCCCGCACCAGCTCGATCGCGGACCGAATGCGCGGGTCTGGCGGCATCCCGTCGTGGAGGGCTGCCTCGCGGAAGTAGTCGACCGCCTTCAGGGCGTCGTACCGCCAGCGGAACGGGTATGCGAAGCGGGTGACCCAGCTTCCGACGGGTTCGCCCGTGCTCAGGCGGCGCGTCAGGCGACGAGCCAGCAGATACTCCTCCCCGGCTCGTCGTGCTTCGCGCAGATCGGGGAAGACTCCAACGGTCCGCTCGTAGACGAGAATCCCTCTCAGCGCGTTCAGTGTCGAGTGGAACGACGCGCGGGTCACTCCATCGATCCAGTCGCAGTTCCATCCGCCTTCGGTCATCTGGTGATCGACGAACCAGGCGGCGAGCCCGCTCACGTCGGCGCCGAGCCAGCCTCCGTTGGCCAGGGTGTACCCGTTGATGCATGCATCCACCTCGCCGCCCCAGTAGGGCAGGTCTTCGTACTCCCACCGGCTGTTCGTCGCGAGCCGTTCGGCGGTGCCCTCCAGGGCCTTCGGGCCGACGCCCCATTCGCGCAGCGAGTTGAGGCACCAGGTCGTGGCCGTCCACGGTTGCCCGGCTTCCTCGATCTCCGCACCGTTCGCGGGTGGTGCGGGAAAGTAGGCGCCGCCGGCCCACTGCCCGTCGGGGGCCTGCAGTGCCAGCAGCCGAGCTCCGATGCCCTCGGTCGCCACGCGCGCTCGCGTCGCCTGCCACACGGACGGAGCGGCGCCCGCGAGGTCTCGCTCCACCTGCCAGCGCAGCGCGGGGTCCGAGTCCAGCAGCCAGGCGAGCAGATGGTCGGGGGTCGGTGAGGTCACTGCGATCCGCTCCCTACCCTGCGCGTTCCCTGGTTCGCATCGGTCGCAGACAGGCTACGCGCAGTCGTCGTTGCAGGGTCGACCCGGCCGTGACAGACTCCCCGGCATGTCGATCCCACAAGTCGTGTCCCCCGAGGCCTGGGAGCGGGCAAGCGAGGAGTTGCTGATCGCCGAGAAGGAGGCGACGCGAGCTCTGGACGCGCTCGCCGCGCAACGGCGGCGTCTGCCGATGGTCGCGTTCGGCGAGTACACCTTCATCGGCGCCGCCGGCGAAGTGACGCTGCGCGAGCTTTTCGGCGACCATGACCAGCTGATGGTCTACCAGTTCATGGATCTCGGCCCCAAGCGACTGTGCCCGGGGTGCACGCACTTCACGAACAACGTGACCGCGCTGGACGTGCTCGCCGACCGTGGCATCGCGTGGGCGACGGTGTCGAACATGCCGCTCGAGCAGATCGCGCAGGCCAAGACGAAGCACGGCTGGACCATGCCTTTCTACTCTTCTCGTGGCACGAGCTTCTCCGACGACTGCGGGGCAGGCGGAGGCTTCCGGCTGAGCGCCTTCGTGCGCGTGGGCCAGGACGTGTACCGCACCTACAGCACCAGCAGCCGCGGAGTCGACCGGCTGCTCTTCGTCAACAACATCCAGGACCTCGCCGTATACGGGAGGCAGGAGGACTGGGAGGATTCGCCGGAAGGGTGGCCGCAGCATCCGACCTACGGCTGAGGCCGGCGTCGATTCGAGTCGGAACCGGGGTCGATCGAAACCGCTGGGATGAGCTCCGCAAGCAGGCCGAAGACCGACTGGAGGTCCGCTCGGCTCGTGGGGGGCAGCGCGACACTCGCTCCGATGACGAGCAGATGGGGGAGGAGGGCGGCCGCATGGGCGCGCTCGGGGTCGTCGATGATCCGCATCCAGAGCGATTCCAGAACTCCGAGCCGCGCTCGGTCGACTCGCTCCTGAGCTGCCGCGGCTTCGGCGTCCTGCAGAGACCACGCGCGGATCGCGGCCTCGAGGCGGAGGTCGACCAGAGTGCCCACCCGCGCCGCCAACCCGTCCAGCAGCGCGTGCGGCTCGACGTCACCGGGTTCGATCACGGCACCGTTCTCCCATTCGGTGAGGAGCGCTCGACGGTAGTCGGCGATGCCGGAGAAGTGGTGGAAGAAGGACCCTTTGCTCAGCCCGAGACGTGTTGCGATCCGGTCGATCCGCACCCCCGGAGCGCCGTCGTCCGCGAGCACGCGCATTCCCTCGTCGATCCATCGTTGCCGGCTCATCTGGTGAGCATACCAAACGGTATGGTATGCATGATGTATGGCAATCCTGCCTGACCCGGTATGGCCGGTCGTCGCGCTCGCGGTCATCTCGCTGGTCGACGGCATCCTGTGCATCAAGCCGGTCGCGTTCATCGCCCGATGCTTCGACGACGTCCACTGGCCCCGGAAATACTGGTGGACGATGTCGCCGATCAAGTTCGCCGCAGCGGCGGGGCTCATCGCAGGCATCTGCATTCCGGGCCTTGCCGCGCTGACCACGGCGTGTCTGATCCTCTACTTCGTCGTCGCCGCGTCAATGCACATCCGTGCCCGGGACTTCGGGCGGAACCTGTTCGTCAACGCTGCGGGGATGCTGCTGATCTGCATCGCGACAGGCCTCTATTGCTTCGTGCTGTGATCGGGCACCCTTCAGAGAGGGCTTCCGAAGGAGGGCGCGTGGGCAAGACGGTGCTCTACATGTCGATGTCGCTGGACGGGTTCATCGCCGGTCCCAACGAAACGGACGAGAACGGCCTCGGCGACGGCGGAGAAAGGCTTCACGAGTGGGTCTTCGCGCCGACACGGGGCGAGACCAACAGCAGGATCCATGACGAGTTCATGAGGACGGGAGCGGTCATCGCCGGACGTGGGACGTTCGAGCCCGCCGGGGGCTGGGACGGCGACCACCACGACGGCGTTCCGATCTGGGTTCTCAGCCGCCGGCCGGCACCGGATTGGACGCGGCGGTGGCCGGCCGTTCACTACACGAACGACGTCGAAGCCGCATTCCGCGATGCGCGGAGCGCAGCGGATGGCAAGGACGTGCTCGTGCACGGGGCGAGCATCGCGGCGCGCGCGATCGAGGCGGGTGTGCTCGACGAGATGGAGATCCACCTCGTCCCGCTCCTCCTCGTCGACGGGCGGCGCCTGTTCGAGCACCTCGGCCCGGTTCAGCGACAGCTGGAACGCGTCCGCGTGCTCGCGGGCGAAGGCGGCGTCACCCACCTGCGGTATCGGATCCGGTACTAGGGGCCGCCGACTTGCGCGAGGTGGTCAGCATCGAGCTCCTGCTCGATCCCGACACCGAGGCCAGCGTGCGCGCGGACTGGGACGGCCTCGCCGCCGCCGGATTATCCAGCCTCGCGGCGCATCGTTCCGCCAGCAACCGCCCGCACGTCACACTGCTGGTCCGGACAGCGCTCGAGGCGGTGTCGTTCACCGAGGCCGCAGACCTGCTGCCCCTGCCCATCCTCCTGGGCGCACCGATCGTCTTCCGGCACGGCGACCGCGCGGTGCTCGCGCGGCAGGTGATCCCGAGCGAACAGCTGCTGCGCCTGCATCGCGTCGTGCACTCCGCTGCGCCCGCGGGGGAGGATGCCGCGCACACCGTGCCCGGCGAGTGGACGCCGCACGTCACACTGGCGCGGCGACTGCCGCTCGCCCGCCTGTCCGACGCGCTCCTGCTTCTGGGTCCCGCTCATCGGGGGACGGGCGTCGCACTGCGGCGCTGGGACTCCGCGTCGGCGACGGTGAGCTACCTCTCCTGATCGCCGGTGCCCTCGTCGACGCCCGGTGCGTCGAGGAAGGGGAGCACCGTGTCCAGAACCAGATCCGTTCGCGCGAGTCCGAAGAAGTGTGTCGTGCCGGGGAAGACAGCCAGCTGCGACGAGGGAACTCCCTCGAAATCTCCGTTGACGTCGCCCCCGCGCAGCCGCAGGAACTTCGCCGCGTGCTCGATCCTGACCATGTCGCAGTCGCCGATCGTGATCAGCGTCGGCGCGGCGATCGAAGCGATCTCGTCATCGGTCCAGCCGGGGGAGTGCTCGAGGATGCGTCCGAGCTTCGTCAGCAGCGTCTGCAGATGCTCGGCGTCCGGGTGCGGCGACTTCGCAAGATAGGCCTGCTCCATCGGGCTGCCTGCGATCATGTCGACGGTCATCTCCGCGACGGCCTCCATGTTGCCTCCGCGGTCGCCGTCCGGCGAGATGCTGGTGGACCCGACGACGATCCGGCGCACCAGCTCGGGATGGCGGAGGGCGAGTTCGATCGTGACAGCGCCGCCGACGCTGAACCCGAACACGTCCACGCCGGAGAGGCCGAGATGCGACAGAAGGACCACGACGTCGGAGGTCAGGTCCGGGATGCCGAGGGGCCGGTCGATGTCGTTCGTGCGGCCGTGGCCCTGGAAGTCGGCGGCTATCACCCGACGCTGCGCGGACAATCCCGGCAGCAGCGCTCCGAACTGCTGCTGGATGTCGAACAGGCCGCCGTGCAGCAGGAGCAGCGGCGTGGCCGGGCCGTCGCCATAGACCTCGTAGTACATCCGCAGCTCGCCCACGGAGGCGTATCCGGTCTCGACGGGGATCTGTTCGGTCGTTTCAGCCACGTTGCGCCTCCTGAGGATCTCTGCTCTTCCGTGCTGATCCTGCCGCACCCGCCCCGGTGCGGCCAGCCCGAGTCGATTGCATCCGTCGGGCCGCCGCGCGGCATCCGGCGGGTCGTCCGCTCAGCGCGGGAAGTTCTCGGTTCCGCCGATGTGGCGGAGGGTCCGGTGGCGCTCGATCACGATCCCGATCGAACCCACGAGCCACAGCGGCACCTGCGTGAGGAACGCGAACCGGAATGCCTCCAGCGAGTATGTGTCGGGCGTCCCGGCGCCCTGCACGTCCATCGCGACGCCGATGAAGAGGATCGCGATCAGTGCCGCGAGGAACCCTCCGCCGTTGACGATGCCGGTCGCCGTGCTGAGGCGGTGGGTGGGATTGAAAGTGCGCGCATGGTCGAACGCGATCATCGATGCAGGTCCGCCCGTTGCGAGCGCGAGCATCAGGACCACCAGCAGCCACAGCGGCGCCGGCCCCGGCAGTGCGATCACGACGATCCACATCACGGCCTGGAAGGCCACCGTCGGCAGCACCAGCCACCGCGAGCGCCGGGTGGGGTGCCGACTCGACAGCGCGCCGAGCACTGGTCCCGCCAGCATGCCGAACAGGACGAGCGACGTCATGAGCAGTCCGGCGACAGCGGGCGTGAGACCCTGGCCGGCCGTGAGGAACGGGAAGCCCCACAGCAGCACGAAGGCAGTGCCTGCGAACGGCGTGGTGAAGTGCGACCAGAACCCGAGGCGCGTCGCAGGATGCGCCCAGGACGCGCGGAACCCCTCCCTCAGGTCGGCCGATGATCGCACGATGCGGATGGCGCCGGTCTGCGTGTCGACGGAGGTGTCGACCGGGTCGTCCCGCCGGGAGGGCGGGCGGTTGCGGATCACGGCGAACGTGAGGACGGCGAAGAGCACGCCGAGCCCGGCGAGGCTGCCGAATGCGACGGTCCACGTGGTGGCGTGCAGCAGCGCGGCGAGAGGGATCACGGCGATGATCTGGCCCAGCTGTCCGATGATTCCGGTCGACTGGATGAGGACGGGCGCTCGTTGCGCGGGGAACCAGGTCGAGATGACGCGCAGCACGCTGGGGAAGACCGCGGCGTCTCCGGCGCCGATGAGAACCCGGGCCAGGATGCCGATGCCCACGGCGTCGGCGAAGGCCATCACGAGCTGGCCCACCGCCATGAGCGCCATGCCGGTTGCGATGATCGGGCGCGCGCCGAAGCGGTCCAGCAGGAGGCCGACCGGAATCTGCATCGCACCGTATACCGCGAGCTGGATGACGGCGAACATCGACAGCGCCGACGCGTCTGCATCGAATCGCACGGCGGCATCGACGCCCACCGACGCGAGCGAGGTGCGGTTGACGATGGACACGACATAGGCGGCCACGCCGACGCCCCACAGCGTCCAGGTGCGCCAGCCGGGCGCATCGAGAGTGGTCGCGCGCGTCAAGCGTCGTCCCGTCGAGGTGGGGGAAGGGGGATGCTGCTGCCGCAGCAGCGTCTCATCCAGGCTAGCCCCGCACCGGGGGTGGACCCGCCTCGGCTCAGCTGATCGAGGAGTCAGGGCCGCCGGCGCCGGCCAGCTGGCGCATCAGCGAGGCGTCGTCGCGCACTGCCCAGTGCTCGGCGCCCTTGCCGCCGACGATGCGGATGATGTGCATCTGTCGATAGGCGAATTCGCGTCCCGTAGCCGGCATCCCGAAGAAGGTTCCGGTGTGGCGGCCGCTGTGCGTGCAGTAGACGACCGCGGTGTCGCCCTCGGCGACCACCTGGTGGACCGTCCAGCGCTGGTCTGAGAACGCGCGGGCGAGCGCGTGCATGTAGAAGATGGCGCCGCCGGGCCCTGGCGGGGTGCCCGCCGGGGCCTCGTGATTCACGAAGTCGGGCGTGCACGCTTCGATCAGCGCGGCTTCGTCGTCGGCGGGGAAGACCTCCTCCAGCACGCGGCGTGCGGCTGCCTTGATATCCAGCAGGTCGATCGTCTCGGCCATGATGACCCTCGATTCTCAGGGATGCGGGGCGTGTTCCGCCTCCGCTTATATTGATGACAGTATCATTCTACTCAATGTCTCAGAACGCAAGACCCAAACGGACGTACGACGCGGCGCGTCGACAGGCCCGCGCGCGGGAGAACCACGCTCGGATCATCGAGAGCGCCGCGCAGATGTTCCTGGAGCACGGGTATGCGGGCGCGACTGTTCCGGCGATCGCGGCGCATGCCGGCGTCGCAGTCGAAACGGTCTATCGAGCGGCCGGCGGCAAAGCCGGCCTCCTCGCCGCTGCGGTGCAGGTCGCACTGGCAGGAGGGGCCGAGCGTGCCCGGCTGCCGGTGGACGAGCGCGAGGGCATCCGCCGGGTGATCGACGAGCCGGATGCGCGTCGACAGCTACTCGCCTACGCCGCCACACAGCCGGGCGTGTGGTCCCGGGTCGGACCTCTTCTGCGGGTCCTCGACGAGGGGGCGGCGGCCGATGACGAGCTCGCCGACCTGAAACGAACCCACGACCTGCAACGCCACTCGGGTCTGCGTCGATTCGCGCAGCTGCTCGCCGACAGAGGCGCACTCCGCGCAGATCTCACCGTCGAGCGGGCGACCGACGTGCTGTGGACGCTCGCCGCGCAGGCGACCTTCGACGCCCTCGTGACCGCCCGGGGATGGACTCATCACCAATACCGGGAATGGCTCGGCCGAACCCTGGCCGACGCCCTGCTCTCCCCGCCGGAGGGATAGCCGGGTCGGAGGACTAGTGCGCGTGAACCGCGCCGCCCTCCACTGTCACGATGCGATGGTCTTCGCTGTGCGTCAGCTCGGTGCGCAGGAACTGCTCGTCGGTCGGCAGGCGAAGGTCGAAACGGGAGTACGCCGCGAGCTTCATCTCGGCGGTTCCGATGATGACATCGAGAACGTGCCCGCCCACGCTGCGGTCATCCGCGAGGAAGTGGATGTGCAAGCCGGCGACGGTGATGCCCTGGTAGATCGCGGGTGCCCAGAAGCCGACGAGTGTGCCGCGCGCATCCGCGAGCACCGTCTCGATCTGGCCGCTGGTGACTTCGGCGAGGGGCCGGAAGGGGTGCTCCTGTCGGGGCGTCACGCGAACGCGGATCGCGGAGAACACCCCGTCGACGCGCACCGCGTGGAAGAGGTTGCGGCTGACCAAGCCGTCCTCGACGCGCTCGGTGAACGCAGCCAGGTCCGACGCGCCGATCGGCTGCGCCGACACGGCGTGGAAACGGCAGACGTCCACGAACGGCAAGATCTGGTCGGCCGTCATTCGATCGGGACGCTCACCCACGGTGCATTCGAACACCTCGCCGTCGAGGACCACGACCTCGCCACCCAGGTGATCGCAGCATCCGATGCCGAAGTCACCGAGCTCCTGCACGTCGGCGACGGTGATGCCCGATTCGTACGCGCCGGCGAGGAGGGCGTCGAGCACGGCGAATTGGGTCACCGCCGCATCCGCCAGGAACTGTTCAGTCGTCACATTGCGAGGCTATCGCGGCAGCCGATGCTCTTTCGGCGCGGGAGGTGCGGCGCCACGATGGGGGCATGGGTCGGCGGGAGCGATCGAGGGGCATGCTGCTGGCGCCCGCGGTGACCGCCGCAGTGCTCTCCGGATGCGTGGCCGGCGAGCCGTCGCCGCCGAGCCCCGCCCCCTCCGAGCTGACGATGGCGGTGGTGGCAGAGCGCGCCGCGCACACGTCGACGACGCTGGTCGACGGGCGAGTCCTGGTGGTCGGCGGATGCGTGACAGACGGCTGCGCGATCGCGACGCGCGAGACCGCCCTGGTGGATGCCGGGGGTGCGCGCGCTGTCGCAGGCCCGGAGCTGCGCGAGCCCCGCTCCAGCCACACCTCGACACCGCTGGAGGGCGGCCGAGTCCTCGTCGTCGGCGGCTTCCTCGGCGAAGGGGAGGGAGTCACCGCGACCATCGAGATGTTCGACGCGGATGAGGGTGCGATGCTGCGGGTGGGCTCGCTCGTGCAGCCGCGCGGAGGCCATGCCGCCGCCCCGCTCTCGGACGGCCGAGTGC
>NZ_DASUNI010000034.1:0-12486 GCF_036277215.1 Microbacterium sp.
GGGCGACCGCGTCGCCCCGCACGAACCGCACCCGGTCGTCTTCGTCGAGGATCGAGCGCTGCAGGGTGAGGTCTTCCGCGCTCGCTCCGGCGAAGTACGACGTCAGGCCGACGCGGTCGTACGGGTGGCGGTCCTCCTCCCCGATGACCGTGATGCGCCACAGGCCGTCGGTGTCCCTGCTGCGCAGGCTCTCCACGAAGCGGTGTGCGACCATCCCGGCGCCCACGACGACGACGTGGCGGTCGTGCCCCGGCTGCTCGAGCATGTCCGCAACGTATCCGGCGCGTGTTGCGGGCGCGTGTGCGTTCTGTTTCGCCGTGGCGACGGATGCCGCGGCATCCGTTCGTTTCGAGGTGCGAGGCACGGGATCTCCTGTCGTCGCGGGCGGTGTGCGCAGGTGATGCGGGTGGTGCGTGAGGGGCCGAGCCGGTGCGGGGGGAACTGCTGTCGACGCTATGCGGGAGAGGTTTCCGCGGCCCTGCTGCGGTGATTTCCGCGACGCAACGTTTCTCTCACCGCGCGGTCGATGCGATTGTGAGATCTCACACGGGCTCCACGGCGTGGCGCGCAAGCATGTCGGTGATGCGCGTCCGACACCCGCCGCAGCCCGTGCCGGCGCGGGTGTCGCGCCCGACGCACTCGACTGTGACGTTGCCGGCGGTGATGGAATCGTCGATCTGCCCCACGCTGACCCCGTTGCACCAGCACACGGTCGCGGCGGGGGAGAGCGCCGCTGCAGCGGCGGTCGGGTCGAAGTCCGGACCGTCGAAGCGCAGCAGGAGCGAACGGTCGGCGGGCAGCTCGTCGCCGCGCTCGTAGAGGAGGGTCAGCTCGGCGGCGGTGCGCGGCATCCCGACGCACACGAATCCGGTGAGGATGCCGTCGGCGGAGACCATCTTCGCGTACCGGCCGTGCTCGGGGTCCGCCCACTGCGCGACGTGCCTGCCCTGCGCATCGTCGTCCCAGGGATCGGCCGAGACGTCGCCGGCGGCCACGACGTCGACGTGCTCGGCCTTCAGCATGACCAGCGGCTCGCGCTCGGCGGGCAGGGCGGGCCCGGGGTCCTCGAGGCCGTCCAGGAAGCGAGCGGCGAGCCAGTCGGCCTGGCGCCAGCCCGGGCCGACGAGGCCGCTCGGCGCTCCGGTCAAGCGGCCGCCCGCCTCGACCACCGCAGGATCGGCGATGTGCGCGCAGTCGCCGATGGCGAAGACGGAAGGGTCGGTGAAGCTCCGTAGGCTCGCGTCGACCACGACGCCGAACGACGCGTGGAGCCCGGCTCGCTCGGCGAGCTCGTCGCGCGGTGATACGCCGCACGAGAGCACCAGGAGGTCTCCGGCGATGTCCTTGCCGTCAGCGGTCAGCAGGCGGTCGAACCGGGGCTGTCCGTCGTCGTCGGTGTGGAACAGCACGGTCTCGGCGCGGCTGTGCGCGAAGATCGACACACCCGTCCGGTGGACTGACCGGCGCAGCACCGAACCGGCGCCCCGGTCGAGGTTGCGTGGCATCGGGTGAGGACCGTGGTGGACGACGGCCACGGACGCGCCCGCCTGCGCCGCGGCGAGGGCGAACTCGAGGCCGAGCACGCCGGCGCCGAGCACCACGATCCGCTCGCCTGCGGCCACAGCGGAGCGGATGCGGTCCGCGTCCTCGATGTCGCGCAGGGTGGTCACCCCGCGCGGAAGGACGTCGTCGCGTCCCGCGGCGCGGCGGTGCCCTGGAGTGCGGGGTACGCCGTCCAGCGTCGGGACGTTGGCTCTGGAGCCGGTCGCGAGCACGATCCGGTCGTATTCGATGCGTTCGCCATCGCTCAGCAGCGCGACACGTCCCTCGCGGTCTATCTCGCTCACGGCGACTCCGGTCAGGATGCGTGCGCCCGCCGCCTCGACGCCGTCGCGATCGGCGATCGTGAGCGACTCGCGCGGCATCGCGCCCACGGCGTATTCGGCGACCAGCACGCGGTTGTAGGCGTCGCTTCGCTCCGCACCGACGACGGTCAGCACGACTCGCCCGTCGCGCACGGCGGGAAGAAGGTTCTCGGCGAAGCGCGCGCCGACCGGTCCGTAGCCGACGACGAGTACGCGCACCGGCGCGGGGGTCGGAGTCATGCGACGATCGCCTCCTCGATCCGGCGCACGCTGACGGCGCCGGTCTTGAACTCGGGCATGGCCGACACCGGGTCGACCGCGTCGGAGGTGAGCAGGTTCGCGGTGCCGTCACCGGCGAAATGGAAGGGCACGAAGACGTCGCCGGGCCGCACGTCGCGGGAGATCAGCGCGGTGGCGCGGATCACGCCGCGACCGTTGGAGAGCTCCACCCGGTCACCCTCGGCGATGCCATAGCGATCGGCGGCGGCGGGGTGAAGTGTCGCCCGCACCTCCGGCTGGGCTTGGGCCAGTTCGGGAACCCGCCGCGTCTGCGCGCCGCTCTGATAGTGCTCGAGCAGTCGGCCGGTGATGAGGGTCAGCTCTCCCTGCGCGGGAATGCGCTCGTCGTGGTTCGCGGGGGAGACGGCGACGATGCGGGCGCGACCGTCCGGATGGCCGAACGAGTCGGCGAACAGGCGCGGTGTGCCGAGCGAGCCGACAGGGCACGGCCAGTGCACCGGGGCACCGGCATCCAACAGGGAGTCGTCGATGCCGGAGTAGTCCGCGATCCCGCCGGCCGAAGCGCGGCGCAGTTCGCCGAACACCTCGCGCGCGTCGACTGCGTAGGTCCCGGGCGCGTCGAGCCGGCGGGCGAGCTCTGCCAGGATCCACAGCTCGTCCCGTACGCCCTCGGGCGGTGTCAGTGCGCGGCGGCGACGCAGGACGCGACCTTCGAGGTTGGTCATCGTCCCCTCCTCCTCGGCCCACTGAGGGACGGGGAGGACGACATCGGCGAGCGCGGCCGTCTCGGAGAGGAAGAAGTCCGACACCACGAGGAGGTCGAGTCGCTCGAGCCCGGCTCTTACGACGGATGCGTTCGGTGCGGACACCACCACGTTGGAACCGTGGACGAGCAGCGCCCGCGGTCCACCCGGCGTGCCGAGGGACTGCAGCAGCTCGACGGCCGGGATGCCGGGGCCGGGGATGATCGACGGGTCGACGCCCCAGACCGCCGCGACGTGCGCACGCGCCGCCGGATCGGTGATCTTTCGATAGCCGGGCAGCTGATCGCACTTCTGGCCGTGCTCGCGACCGCCTTGGCCGTTGCCCTGCCCCGTCAGCGTGCCGTAACCCGAGTCGCGGCGTCCGGGCAGCCCGAGCGCGAGCGCCAGGTTGATGGCCGCAGTCGCCGTGTCGGTGCCGTCGACGTGCTGCTCGACGCCCCGGCCGGTGAGGATGTAGACGCCGGTGCCTGCGGCGAGTCGGCGGGCGACCGTGCGCAGCGTGGGCGCCGGCACGCCGGTGACCGATGCGACACGCTCGGGCCACCAGCCCGCGACGCTGCGGCGCAGGGAATCGGAGCCGACGGTGCGGTCGGCGAGGTAGGCGGCATCGGCCAGCCCTTCAGCGAGCACGATGTGCGTCAGACCGAGGAGCAGGGCGAGGTCCGTGCCGGGGGTCGGCTGCAGGTGGATGCCGCGGCCCTCGTCGGTGAGCCGCGCGGTTGCAGTCCGGCGCGGATCGACGACGATCAGGCCACCGGCATCCTGAGCACCGGTGAGGTGGCCGATGAACGGGGGCATCGTCGCGGCCACGTTGGTTCCGAGAAGCAGCACCGTCGACGCCGCATCCAGGTCGGCCAACGGGAACGGGAGGCCGCGATCGATGCCGAACGCCCGGTTGCCGGCGGCGGCCGCCGACGACATGCAGAATCGGCCGTTGTAATCGATGCGGCTCGTGCCGAGGGCCAGGCGTGCGAACTTGCCCAGCTGGTAGGCCTTCTCGTTGGTGAGCCCGCCGCCGCCGAAGACGGCCACGGCATCGGCACCGTGCTCGGCGCGGATGGCGACAACGCGCTCGGCGATGAGATCGAGCACCGCATCCCACCCGGTCTCGTGGAGCTCCCCGTCGTCTCCGCGGACCAGCGGAGCGGTCAGCCGGCCGGGCGCCCGCAGGAGTTCCGCCGAGGTCCACCCCTTCTTGCACAGTCCGCCACGGTTGGTGGGGAAGTCGCGCCCCGCGACGACCACCGCAGCGCCCGCCGAAGCTCCCTCCGCCCGCGTCAGCGTCATCGCGCACTGGAGCGCGCAATAGGGGCAGTGCGTAGCGGTGGCGACCGCGGCGGTCGTGTCGGTCATGGGTGTCAGATCCGGAATCCGTCGCTGCGCTTGCGGCCGTACACGAGCGCCGTGAGGACGAGCAGCCCGACGTACGCGAGGACGAAGACGAAGAACGCTCCGGTGTAGCTGCCGGTGCCGAGCTTCGACAGGTTCAGGGCCTGCGGGATCAGGAAGCCGCCGTAAGCGCCGATCGCCGAGATCAGGCCCAGCGCGGCCGCGGCCTTGCGCTTGGATGACACGTCCCCGCCCGTGGCCGCGTCGCCGTTGCCGCGCAGGGCGAACACGACCGGGACCATCCGGTAGGTCGAGCCGTTTCCTGCGCCCGCCGCCGCGAACAGCAGCAGGAAGCAACCGAGGAAGAGCCAGAACTGACCCGTCGGGATCACCATCATGACCGCGAGCGTCATGATCGCCATGGCTGCGAAGACTCCGATCGTCACGCGCGCCCCGCCGAAGCGGTCGGCCAGTCGGCCGCCGAGGGGACGGGCGAGGGAGCCGACGAGGGCGCCGAGGAACGCCAGCGAAACGGCTGCCGTTCCCACCGCGATGCTCGAGAACGCCGGGAACTGGTCGGCGATGAGCTTCGGGAACACGCTCGCGAAGCCGATGAAGGAGCCGAACGTGCCGATGTAGAGGAGCGCGAGGATCCACAGGTGCGGCTCGCGAAGCGCGGCGGCCGATCCGGAGAAGTCGGCCTTGGCCGAAGACAGGTTGTTCATCCGCAGCGCGGCGCCGATCATCGCCGCCAGGATGAGCGGAACCCAGATCCATCCGGCCAGAGGCAGGTTGACCGCGACTCCGGCGCCGATCGTCACGACGATCGGGACGACGAACTGCGCGACCGAGGCGCCGAGATTGCCACCGGCGGCGTTGAGGCCCAGCGCCCAGCCCTTCTCGCGCTGCGGGTAGAAGTAGGTGATGTTGGACATCGAGCTGGCGAAGTTGCCACCGCCGAAGCCGGCGAGTGCCGCGACCAGAAGCAGCACCGGGAACGGCGTCTGCGGGTTGCCCACGCAGATCGCCATCGCGATGGCGGGGATCAGCAGCAGGCCCGCGGAGATGATCGTCCAGTTCCGGCCGCCGAAGATCGGCACCAGGAAGGAGTACGGGATGCGCAGCGTCGCGCCGACGAGGCTCGGGATCGAGATGAGCCAGAAGATCTGGCTGCTGTCCAGGTTGAAGCCGGCCGTCGGCAGGAGCACGGCGACGATGCTCCACAGCTGCCAGACCACGAATCCGAGGAACTCGGCGAAGATCGACCAGACCAGGTTGCGCTTCGCGATCGCCTTGCCGGCGCCTTCCCATTGGGACAGATCCTCGGGATCCCATCCGTCGATCCAGCGCCCGCGGCGGTGGACGAGGCCGGTGGACGAGGCCGCGGGCGGAGACTCGAGAGCCGTGTCGTGCGCAGCGTTCGCACCCGGATCGGTGAGGGTCGCTTCGGTCATCGTGATCTCCCGGAGGTCGCAGCGAGGTGGAGCTCGTGAGTCCGAAGCTACGGATGCCGCATTTCACGGCGTCGTTCCCCGTGTGAACTCTGCGTCTCACCGATCTCACGGGCGATGCGGGTCACTTGTGAGGTTGCGCGGACCGCTACGCTTCGTGCGTGCTCCTCGCCCTCGCCCTCACTGTCCTGCTCGCCGCCCTGGCGATCTTCCAGCTGGCGCTCGCCCTCGGCGCCCCGATCGGCCGGTTCGCGTGGGGCGGCCAGCATCGGGTGCTTCCGACTCGCCTGCGTGTCGGGAGTGTCGTCGCGATCCTGATCTACGCGCTCATCGCACTCATCGCGTGGGATCGCGTCGGTGCGATCGACGTGTTCCCCGAGCGGTTCTCGGTCGTGGCGATGTGGGTCGTCTTCGCATACTTCGCGCTGGGAATCCTCCTGAACGCGATCTCGCGCAGCAGACCCGAGCGCTACGTGATGGTGCCCGTCACCGTCGTCCTCGCGGTGCTGAGCTTCTTCCTCGCGATCAGCTGACGCCGAGCCACGACCGATCCGTCAGCACGATCGGACCCTCCGCGGTGATCGCGACGGTGTGCTCGGAGTGTGCGCCGCGCGACCCGTCGGCGCTTCGCAGCGTCCATCCGTCCGGGTCGGTGATCAACTCATCAGTCGTCTCCAGGAACCACGGCTCGAGCGCCACCACCAGGCCCGCGCGCAGCGGATAGCCGCGCCCGGCCTTGCCGTCGTTCGGCACGTGCGGGTCGCCGTGCATGATCCGCCCGACGCCGTGACCGCCGAAGTCGGTGTTGATGTCGTACCCGTCGGCGTGCGCGACCTCTGCGATCGCGTGCGAGATGTCCCCGATCCGCTGACCCACGACAGCTGCTGCGATGGCGGCATCCAGCGCCCGTTCGGTCGTGTCGATGATCGCGAGGTCCTCATCGCGCGCCGTGCCGACGACGAACGAGATGGCGGAGTCGGCGACCCACCCGTCCACGGCCACCGCGAAATCGAGCGACACGAGGTCGCCGTCCTGCAGCGAGTAGTCGAAGGGGAGACCGTGCAGCACCGCATCGTTCACCGATGTGCAGATGACCTTGCCGAAGGGGCGTGCGCCGAAGGACGGGTGGTAGTCGATGTAGCACGACTCGGCGCCGGCCCGCCGGATCAGATCGTGCGCGCGACGGTCGATGGCCAGCAGGTTGGTCCCCACCTTGGTCTCGTCGCGCAGGGTGGCCAGCACCTCGGCCACGAACCGGCCCGCGGGCCGCATCGCCTCGATCTCGGCGGGCGTGCGCAGCTCGATCATCGGGTTCCTTCCGTCGGAACCATTCTGTCGGATGCCGTGGCTGGGAGGATGCTTCGCAGTGCCCGCCGGCACCGTCCGAAGGGAGGGGGACCGGCGTAGCATCGAGCCATGTGGGTACGTCGCGCCTTCTACGGCTGGTTGATCCCGGCCGCGTTCCTGCTTCCGCTGTGGCTGCTCGTCGGCTGGGGGATCTTCAACGCTGGCGGCTGGGCATTCCTGTGGGTCCTGTTCATCGCGATCCCGTCGGTGTTCATCGGACAGCTCGTGCTCACGCTGCTCGTCCGGGCGCGTGGAACCGTCCGCGCGGAGCGGGCGGTGTCCTGGTGGGACGTGCTGGGCTTCACCGTCTGGCACTGCCTGACCATCGCGCTGGGGTTCTTCGATCAGGCGTGGTGGCTGCCGGTGATGGTCCTCACCGTGATCGCGGGGCTCGGCCTCTTCTGGCTCGAGCTCGCCCAGCTGTGGCGTGAGGCGAAGCCGTCGAACATCCTGTTGCGGACCACGGAGGGCATCGGCTATCTCCCGGCTCGGACGCCCCGGCACGCGCCGTCCGAGCGGGACGTCATCGTCATCACGGAGAAGCCGCCCACCGTCTGAGCCGTTTTGGCGGGCCGAGGCATCCATGGCAGAATGGATCCTTGTGTCATGAAAGGCTCTGCCTCAGGGGAGCCGGCCGTCAGACTCCGTCGACAGCCTCCGACGCACACTTCTTTTCCTCCTAGTACCGCGGTCGACCTGTGGCGGCCGCAGAGAGCAATGATCATGCAGATCCTCGACTCCGTCGACGCGGCTTCGCTCCGCTCCGACATCCCCGCCTTCGGCGCCGGCGACACCGTCAAGGTGCACGTCAACATCACCGAGGGCAACCGCTCTCGTATCCAGGTCTTCCAGGGTGTCGTCATCGGGCGATCCGGAGACGGCGTGCGCGAGACCTTCACGGTCCGCAAGATCAGCTTCCAGGTCGGCGTGGAGCGCACCTTCCCGGTGCACAGCCCGGTGATCGACCACATCGAGGTCGTGACCCGTGGCGACGTCCGCCGCGCGAAGCTCTACTACCTGCGCAACCTTCGTGGCACGAAGGCCAAGATCAAGGAGAAGCGCGACAACTGACGTCTCCGTCTACGCAACGCCCCGGGCTTCGGCTCGGGGCGTTCGTCGTTGCTCCGATGATCGGATTCCGTCGCAGGTTTCGGCGTATTCGAAGCATGGAGTATGCGACCCTTGATGCAGCGGCCCGCCGACCTGCGGCACGCCCGAAGAAGGACCCACATGACGACCGAGCAGACGGCTGCCGCAGAGCCGACTCCGACCTCGCGCGCCGCGCTCAACGGGACGAGGGATCGACGGCGCGGATGGCTCACCTTCCTGCGCGACGTGCTGATCATCGTCCTCGTCGCGGTGCTCGTGTCGTTTCTCGTGAAGTCGTTCCTGGTCCGGTCGTTCTACATCCCGTCGGGATCGATGGAATCCACTCTGATGGTCAACGACCGCATCCTCGTCGATGAGATCACCCCGCGGTTCAACAGCTACGAGCGCGGGGACATCGTCGTGTTCCGCGACCCCGGTGGGTGGCTGCCCGTGCGCACCGACCCGGAGCGCTCGTTCCTCGTGGAGGGCTTGGACTGGGCGCTCTCGCTCGTAGGGCTTTCGGCGCCCGACAGCGATGACCACCTCGTGAAGAGGGTGATCGGGCTGCCGGGCGACACCGTCGTCTGCTGCAACGACATCGGTCAGATCACCGTCAACGGCGTGGCGATCGACGAGACCGACTACCTCAAGCTGCCCACGCCGGAGAGCCCCGCATCCGCCGATGATTTCGATGTGGTCGTCCCCGAGAACAGCCTGTGGGTGCTCGGCGACAACCGCTACTCGTCCAAGGACTCCCGCTACAACCAGGACCAGCCGGGCAAGGGATTCGTGCCCAAGGACAACGTCGTCGGCCGCGCCTTCCTCACGACGTGGCCCTTCGACCGCTTCGGGCTGCTGGACTTCCACCATGAGGTGTTCGCGGGCGTTCCCGAACCCTCCGACGAGCCCGTCGAGGAGCCGGCTGCGAAATGAGCCCGGCCGAGCCCCGTCTGACGCTCGAGCGGCGGCTGCTGCGCGAGCACGCGATCCTGATCGCGTGCGACGAGGTGGGCAGGGGCGCGCTGGCCGGACCCGTGGCGGTCGGCGCCGTGATGATCGACGCACCGCGCTCGCGCAAGCGGGTCCCGCAGGGGCTGCGCGATTCCAAGCTGGTGCCGGAGCATCGCCGCGCGGAAGTCGCCGCCCGCGCGGCATCCTGGGTCTCCGCCAGCGCGGTGGGCTGGGCCAGCTCGGTCGAGATCGACGAGATCGGCATCATGCGCGCGCTGGGCCTCGCCACGATCCGCGCTCTGGCGGACCTTCGCGCGCACGGCGTCGTCCCCGAGGACGCCATCCTCGTCCTGGACGGGAACTACGACTACATCACTCCGGCGGGCGCCACCGGGTTGACGATCCGGCCCGTGATCAAGGCCGATCGCGACTGTGCGAGCGCCGCGGCGGCATCCGTCATCGCCAAGGTCGCGCGGGACGCCCTCATGACCGAGCTGCACGACGAGCTGCCGGCGTACAACTGGGCCAGCAACAAGGGCTATGCGAGCCCCGATCATCGCGACGCGATCCTCGAGCACGGCATCAGTCGGCATCACCGCGCGTCGTGGTCCTTCATGGGCTCGCCGACACTGTTCTGAAGCGACCGGCCCGGCGCTCAGACGTCGATGAGCTCAGGAGTCGAGCGAGAGCTCTTCGGGCAGGTGGAAGTCGCGTCGCGACAGCTCTTCGACATTGACGTCCTTGAACGTCAGGACACGCACGGATTTGACGAAACGATCGGCGCGGTAGATGTCCCACACCCAGACGTCGGTCATCGAGATCTCGAAGTAGAAGTCGTGCTCGGTGTCGCGGCGCACCACGTTGACCTCGTTTGCGAGGTAGAACCTGCGCTCGGTTTCGATCACGTACTGGAACTGCGAGACGACGTCGCGGTACTCGCGGTAGAGGGCCAGCTCCAGTTCGCGGTCATAGTCTTCGAAGACTTCGTCATCCATGGTGTTTCCATCCTAGAGTCGCGCCGGGTCAATGCGAGCGAAGCCCGCGTCGAGGCGGCGCGACTCCAGGACGAGCGCCGGGCAGGCGGCGCATCGAGCCCTGTCACTCGACTCCTCCCCAAGCGGCTCTCGCAGGCACTTGTTCTCGGGACGCCCGGTAGGCGTCTTTCCGGTTCGCGCCGCGGGGAACGATGCCTTCATGGCAGCGAAGGATGTGCTCGGCCGCGCAGGCGAAGACCGAGCCGCGCGGTACCTTGAGGCGAGCGGATACGTCATCCTCGACCGCAACTGGCGCATCCGCGACGGCGAGCTCGACCTCGTCGTGGCCCGCGCGGGCGAGCTCGTCGTCGTCGAGGTCAAGACCCGGCGGGGGGACGGCTTCGGCCACCCGTTCGAGGCGGTAGACCATCGAAAGCAGAGCCGCCTGTGGCGCCTGGCGATCGCGTGGATCGCGGCGCATCCCGATGAGGCGCAGGGCCGACGGCTCCGTCTGGACGCGGTCGCACTGACCGGGCCGGATCCCGAGACCGCCGTACTCGAGCATCTCGAGGATCTGCGGTGACGACCGCGCGCACGTGGGCGATCGCGCTGACCGGCCTGAAGGGCGACCTGGTCGAGGTCGAAGCGGACCTGTCGAACCAGACGCCGGAGTTCCGCATCATCGGCCTGCCCGACAAGGCGCTGGGCGAGGCGGTGCAGCGCGTGCACAACGCGAGCGCGAACTGCGGCCTCGCCCTGCCCCGTCGCCGGCTCACCGTGAACCTGTCGCCTGCCAGCGTTCCCAAACATGGCTCCGGATTCGACGTCGCGATCGCGATTGCCTCGCTGGCGACCCACGGACGAATGGATGCCGGCTCCATCGCGCAGACGGTGCACATCGGCGAACTCGGACTGGACGGTCGGCTCCGTCCCGTGCCGGGCGTCCTCCCAGCGGTGATGGCAGCGGCCCGCGCGGGCAGACGCAGGGTGATCGTCCCGCACGCGAACGCGCCCGAGGCCTCCCTGGTCGAGGGCATCGAAGTCGTGGGTGCGGTGTCGCTCGCCGACGTCGCACGGTGGCACGGCGCGGACGTCGAGGAGTGCACGCTCCGTCCGGTTCCCGCTCCGGCATCGATCCGGGAGGAGCCCGGCGATGCTGACCTGGCGGACGTGATCGGTCAGCGGGAGGCCGTCGAGGCTCTGATCGCCGCCGCCGCGGGCGGTCACCACATGCTGATGAGCGGTCCGCCGGGTGCCGGCAAGACGATGTTGGCGAACCGCCTCCCGGGAATCCTCCCCGCCCTGGACGACGCCGCGGCACTGGAGGTCGCGGCGATCCGGTCCCTCTGCGGCGACTCGGTCAGCTCGCTCGCCCGAAGGCCGCCGCTGGAGGCGCCGCACCACAGTGCGAGCATCGCCGCGCTCGTCGGAGGCGGGTCCCGCATCCTCCGGCCGGGAGCGATCGCGCGCGCCACGCACGGCGTACTCTTCCTCGACGAGGTGGGGGAGTTCCCGCCGAGCGTGCTCGACGCACTGCGCCAACCGCTCGAAAAGGGTGCGATCACGATCCATCGCGCGGGGACCGCGGCATCCTTCCCCGCCTCCTTCCAGCTGATCCTCGCCACCAACCCGTGCCCGTGCGGGAACTACGGCGTGCGCGGCGCAAGCTGCGTCTGCCCGCCGATGGCGATCCGGCGGTACCTGGGAAAGCTGTCGGGGCCCCTGCTGGACCGCGTCGACATCGAGCTCGGACTCGCTCGGGTCTCGGTCGCTCACGCGACCGACCCCGCAGGCGACACGGTGACGACGGATGCCGCTGCCTCTCGCGTCGCGGAAGCCCGGGCGCGCGCGGCACATCGGCTGCGTGACACTCCCTGGCGCATCAACGCCCGCGTCTCCGGCCCCTGGCTGCGCGAGGGACCGCTTGCACTCGCACCGGTGGTCCGGCGACCCATCGATGCGGCACTGCACAGGGGGTCGCTGACGTTGCGGGGGTACGACCGCGTGCTGCGCGTCGCCTGGACGCTCGGCGATCTGGCCGGTCGCGCGAGCCCCACGGTGCACGACATCGGCCGCGCGCTGTTCATGAAGAAGGGCATCACGACATGACACCGCCCCCACCGCGCGAGGCGCGAGCCGCGCTCGCTTCTCTGGTGCGCGGAGAACTGGATGACGAGCGCGCCCGACGGCTGTACGCGGTGCACACCTGGAGCTGCCTCATCGAGCCGGGCGACGGCGTCGCGGGACGGATCGTGAGCACGGTCGGACCCGAAGCGGCGCTCGGCCACGTCGTCACTGCCGCGAGCGATCCGGGCGTGCTGGAGGCGGCCGGCATCACGCCCCTGGAATGGAGGGAGGGCCTGGCCCGATGGCGTCCCCGGCTGAAGCGGAGCGCCGTTCAGGACGCTCTCGAGGTCGCCCGGCGTTCCGGGATCTCGCTGATCACACCGGAGGACGCGCACTGGCCCGCGGCTCT
>NZ_DASUNI010000035.1:0-24500 GCF_036277215.1 Microbacterium sp.
CGGCGTCGGAGGGTTGTGCGGTGCAGGCGCGGGGCCACGGCGATGCCGCCGATCGAGAGGGCCAGGACGATGCCCAGGGTCAGCCATGCGATCGCGTCCACGATGGCATTGTGCCACGCACCGACCGGTGGGGCGTCGTTCGGTAGGCTCGATGGTCGAGGGGGCGGTGGCCAAGCTGGTCAAGGCAGCGGGCTCATAACCCGACGATCGTGGGTTCAAGTCCCACCCGCCCCACCAAAGTCCCACCCGCCCCACCAAGTCCCACCAAGTCCCACCGAGGCCGCTAGGACATCGCGGCTCCGATGTACGAGTACTTGACGAAGACCTCCGAGGCGAGCCCGGCCTCCTCGAGCACGCCCTGCACCGCCGTGAGCATGTACTTCGAGTCCCACCCCATGTAGAGGAAGTTCGACTCGTCGAGCGCATCCCACTGACCGTTCCAGGCCTGCGCGCCGTAGATCGGTCCGCCGCGCCGTGCGCTGAATGCCACGACGTCCGCCCGTGAATCGGCCCACAGCCGCTTGAAGACGCGGTTGAACAGATACCGGACGTCGTACACCTCCCAGTGCTCGCCGCGGTACTCCACGTACTCGAACTCCCGCTGCCATCCGGGCGGCCAGCCGCGGCGCCGCCGGGCGTCGAGGATCGGCGTGAGCCCGTCGTCGTCGATGTCCACGGTGGCCGGGTGCGCCCAGACCTGAAGGAACGTGCGGGTCAGGACCGCGGTGCGCGTCGTGATGCTCGCCGTTCCCCACTGGTGCGCCGCAGCGACATCGCTCGTCAACGCGATGTGGCTCTTCGCGTACGTCGCACGTTTCTCGGCGAACGACCTGTCAGCCGCGCGCTCAGCGAGGGGCTCCTCGAGCAGCGTGAGATTTCCGAGCGTCTTCGCGAGCGCGCGATGGCTGTTCTGCTCGTCCTCGCTGTACTCCGCCCATTCGCGCTTTCCGTCTCCGCTCCACGCATCGCCCGGCGCCGGCGGGAAGATGTGCTCCACAGCGAGGTCGGCGAGTGTGTCAACGCCGGCGAGCCGGCCGAGGATGTAGGCGGCATGCGGCAGATCCCCGTATCTCAGCGCAACGCGCACGCGATCGTCCGAGGGCGTGATCCGGCTGATCGCGCGCTCCAGAGCCTCCTGGCCGTCCTGCCGAGCGCGGCATAGCCGGGCCACGAGCCGCTCGTTGCCGACTCCCACGACGGTGCGGCGCAGAAGCAGGGACTGCACGTACTCGAGCGTGCGCAGCAACGTCGGGCGGTCGATTTCCCCGTGCGCGTGGTCGCGGTACGCCCGTAGGACGAGCGGGTACATGGAGCGCCCGACGGTGTTCACGTAGGTCAGCTGGCGGGCGATCTCGAGGTCGGGCGCATGCGCAGGCTCGAGGAGCACGCGGTAGATCTCGGAGTACTCCTTCCACTCCGAGGCATGGGCGCGCAGGCTCTCGAGATCGAGGCGCGGGAACTGTGAACGGAACGCGTCGTAGACACTGCGTTCACCGCTCACCGCCACCTCGCGGCCGGTGATCATGACCAGGTAGTGCCGCCAGAAGCTTCCGATCGACTCACCGGTGTTCTGCTCGATCGGCACCCAGAAGGAGTCCTCGATCTCGCTCTGCTCCGCGTGCGAGAGCCCCATCAGGACGTAGTTGTGGATGAGCTCGTGGTCGCGCAGCGGTTCGCCCGTCGAGTTCAGGCTCTCGAAGATCTGCTGCGCATTGGCTCCCACGCCGAGGGTGATGGCGACGTGCTCGAGCTTCTGCAGGCCGCCCCAGATCTTCGGCGCCTCCTCGGCGCTGATCTGGCTGCGGAAGAACGCGTAATTGTCGTCGAAGCGAGATTCTCGCAGCTCCCCACCGGCTGCCCGACGGTCGAGCACGACGCTCTCGAACACCTGCGCCCAGGCGCGGTGCGGCCGCAGCTTGGTCCGCGCGGGGTCGGACGCACGGACGAGCACGCGCTCCAGGTCGGACGCGAGGTCGGGATGGTCGGCCTTGACCGTGTGGTGGAGCGCCGCGATCAGCAGCATGAGGGTGGTGATCCGCTGCTGACCGTCGATGAGCACGAGCTCCGCCGATTCGCCGTCGAGGCTGAGCGAGGACAGGACCGATCCGATGAAATGCATGTGGCGCTCGTCCGAGTCGGCGACCGCGCGGATGTCGGCCAGAAGCTGCTCGCATGCGCCGATGTCCCAGCGGTACTGGCGCTGGTACACCGGAACGACGATCGCCGTCCCCGCCGCGGAGAGCCACCCGACGGTGTTCACAGCGGTCGCATCGATGTTGGTGGCAGTGGCCATAGTGTCGCTTCGCCCCTCGGAACGCTCGTTGGTTGCGCGAACCTCAGGTCGTTCGGACAACGCCGCGGTCGAGCCTAGTTCATGCTCGCGATGCGCGCCGCGCCGCTCGCTGCCGCGCCCCAGGAGCCCTCAGGGCCCCGATGTAGGCTTGCCTAAGTCGGGCCTGTTAAAACGTGCTGGCCCCCTACGAAAGGCTGATCCACCTCATGGGTTACATCAAATCCGCCGCGCTCGATGCGACCGGCTTCGTCGTCCTCGACAGCTACGACCAGGAGCTCGATCCGAAGGAGTGGCTCGACATCGAGTACAACGACTGGAAGTCCTCTGGCGACACGCGCTTCGCGCCGCTGGCCAGCTTCGCCGGCGACATCGAGTGCAACGGCTTTTGGAACCACAAGCCGCCCCGCACAGACAAGGACGGCGTCTGGATCCCTTCGCAGGTGGAGAAGGCTCCGAAC
Organism: Microbacterium sp.; assembly: GCF_036277215.1. GTDB lineage: Bacteria > Actinomycetota > Actinomycetes > Actinomycetales > Microbacteriaceae > Microbacterium. The sequence continues at coordinate 2,752 of NZ_DASUNI010000035.1, forward strand.
CTCACGCGTCGCGCGCAGGAGCCGGGCGCGAACGTGGGCCGCTGCCGTGTCATCGAACTTCAGCCCAACACGTACGCGGACTGTCTGTACAACCTGCACCAGGACGACAACAATCGCCTGAACCCGGACGGCACGGGCTGGGTCGTGCGAGGGTTCTTCAACCTGACCGACGACAAGGACAGCTTCTTCGTCCTGCGCGAGAACCGCACCGATCCGAGCGTCGAGTATCGCATCGCCCTCCCGGCGGGCGCCCAGCTGATCGTCGACACCCAGCGCCTGTGGCACGCGGCCACGCACCCCGGCGACGAGCCCCGGTACTGCCTCATCACGTCGTGGACCTCCGGTCCGGAACTCGACGCCTACATCGAGAAGTACCACGGCACGTCCGATGTGCCCAACGTCGAGGTGCCGCAGGACGTTCTGGATGCCGGTCAGGCCGAGCAGGCCCGCCGGCTCGCCGCTCGGGCTGCGTACTACGCGGCCAAAGGCCAGGCCGAAGTGACGGCGATGAGCGAGGCCTGATCCTCGCACGTCGAGAGGATGCCCCGGCCGCCATCGGCCGGGGCATTCGCATGTTCAGACCGGGCAACCGCGACACGGGAATCACACGCTTGTCATTCCGCCTCGGCGTGGGCGATAATGGCACCACAACCGCATAGCGCCACGAGTACTCCGGATCAGGTCGTAGGGGAAGACGCACCTGACGAAACGGAGAGATCATGGCGACACCACTGGCGCGTGGAGTGATCTTCATTCACTCTGCGCCACGCGCGTTGTGCCCCCACCTGGAGTGGGCCGTCGGTCGCGCCCTGGGCCATCCGGTCAGCTTCGACTGGACCGAGCAGCCGGTGCTCTCGGGCAGCCGTCGGGCGGAGTTCTACTGGGAGGGCTCGGCCGGAACCGGCGCGGCCCTGGCAACCGCCATCCGCGGCTGGGAGCATCTGAGATTCGAGGTGAGTGAGGACCCGACGCCCCGCAGCGACGGCGGCCGCTGGCTGCACACGCCGGGTCTGGGGATCCACTACGCCCAGACGGACTCGGCCGGCAACGTCGTCGTCGGGGAGGACCGGATCCGGTATGCCATGGAGGTCGCGGCGGGCGATCCGCTCGAGCTGCACCACGAACTGCAGGTCGCCCTCGGTGCGGCGTGGGATGACGAGCTGGAGCCGTTCCGTCATGCCAGTGACGACGCTGCCGTGGTCTGGCTGCACAAGGTCGGCTGAGGCCGCAGCGCTCAGACGCGCGCACTGCGCGGCATCCGCTGTCCATGACCGAGCACAACTCAAGACTTCAGGCGGCTCGAGGCGCCACTACCGGTGGTCGGAGAAGGAATCCCGGATGCCGAGACCGCGTATCTCCGCCTGACGCGAGAGACGCCCCCGACGGGTTCGGTCGGGGGCGTCTTCGTGCCGAGGCGCGGATCAGACCGAGGCGAACGCGACGACGGCGTTGTGACCGCCGAATCCGAACGAATTGCTGATCGCCAGCTGCGGTCCATCGCCGAGGGGCATGGGGGACCCGGAGACCCGCAGCGGGATGTCGGGGTCCTGTGTGGTGAGATTGATCGTGGGGGGTGCCTGCCGGTCGCGCAGGGCCAGCACGGTGAAGATGGCCTCGAGTGCGCCGGTGCCGCCGAGCAGGTGCCCGGTGGAGGCCTTCGTCGCCGACACGGGGATCTCGTGCACGCGGTCGCCGAAGACGCTGAGCAGGGCGCGGTACTCCGCGATGTCGCCGGTCGGGGTGGAAGTGGCGTGCGCGTTGATATGGGTGACGTCGTCGACGGATGCACCGGCCGCTTCGAGCGCAAGGCGGACAGCGCGCGAGGCGCCGAGTCCCTCCGGCTCGGGAGCCGTGATGTGGTACGAGTCGGCGGTCACACCCCCGCCGGCGACGATGGCGTAGATCTTGGCGCCGCGAGCGCGCGCGTGCTCCTCGGTCTCGAGCACGACTGCGGCCGCGCCCTCGCCCATGACGAATCCGTCGCGATCGACGCTGTAGGGCCGGGAGGCGTGTGCGGGATCGTCGTTGCGCTTGGACAGCGCCTGCATCGACGAGAACGCGGCGACGGTGATGGGATGGATGGCCGACTCGGTTCCGCCGGCGATCACCACGTCGGCGAGCCCCATCTGCAGGTGCTCCAGCGCGTTCACGATGGACTCCGTGCTGGATGCGCACGCGGATGCCACGGTGCGTGCGTATGCACGCGCACCCAAGTGCATCGAGACGGCGGCTGCTGCCGCGTTGGGCATGAGCATCGGTACCGTCATCGGCATCACTCGGCGCGGACCCTTGTCGCGCAGCGTGTCCCACGCGTCCAACAGCGTCCAGACGCCTCCGATGCCGGTTGCGAAGTCGACTCCGAGTCGTTCCGGGTCGACCTCGGGGGCGCCGGCATCCGCCCACGCCTCACGCGCGGCCACGAGGGCGAACTGGGATGCGGGGTCGAGCCGCTTGGCCTCGGGTCGCTCGAGGACCGTGTCCGGACGGACCAGCGCCTCAGCGGCGAAGGTCACCGGAAGCTCGTACTGGGACACCCATTCGTACTCCAGGGTGCGCGCACCCGAGGTGCCCGCGAGCAGGGCGGTCCAGCTCTCGGGCGCGGTCCCTCCGATCGGGGAGGTCGCGCCGATGCCGGTGACGACAATACGGGAGTTGCTCATGTGATGGATGATCCTCGTGAAATGTGCCGGTGGGGGCACGCGGCCCCCACCGGGGCGTGCGTCAGCAGGCCGGGGGTTCGGGGCGAAGCCCGATCGGGGCGTGCGTCAGCAAGCCGGGGGTTTGGGCGAAGCCCCATCGGGCACTTCGCTTACGCCTGGTTCGACGTGATGAAGGTGACAGCGTCGCCGACGGTCTTGAGGTTCTTGACCTCGTCGTCGGGGATCGTGACACCGAACTTCTCCTCGGCATTGACGACGATCGTCATCATCGAGATCGAGTCGATGTCGAGGTCGTCGGTGAACGACTTCTCGAGGGCGACCTCGTCTGCCGCGATCCCCGTCTCATCGGTGATGAGCTCGGCGAGTCCGGCGAGGACCTCGTCGTTGCTGAATGCCATGGTTTCTCCTGTTCTTCGGGGGTGCCCCGTCGGGGCCGTGTTCAGTCTAGAGTCGGGCGTCTCGGGCTCAGGGCAGCACGACGACCTGCGCGCCGAACACCAGCCCGGCACCGAATCCGATCTGCAGCGCGAGTCCGCCGCTGAGTTCGGGGTGCTCTTCGAGCAGGCGGTGCGTTGCGAGCGGGATGGACGCCGCCGACGTATTGCCGGTGGTCTCGATGTCGCGGCCGATCACGACCGTGTCGGGCAGCTTCAGCTGCTTGGCGAATTCGTCGATGATGCGCATGTTGGCCTGATGCGGCACGAACGCGGCAAGGTCCGCTGCTTCCACGCCGGCCGCCTCGAGTGCCTGTCGGGCCACCTTGACCATCTCCCACACGGCCCAGCGGAACACCGTCGGCCCCTCCTGACGGAGGGTGGGCCAGGGCGCCGTGCCGTTGCGGAACTCATTGAGCGTGTGATTCATCCCGACGGCGTCCGCTTTCGATCCGTCCGATCCCCACACCGTGGGACCGATGCCGGGGGTATCACTCGGGCCGATGACGACCGCGCCGGCGCCGTCTCCGAGGAGGAACGAGATGCTGCGGTCGGCCGGATCGACCACGTCGCTCAGCTTCTCCGCCCCCACCACCACGACGTAATGCGCGGCGCCGGCCCGGATCAGCGCGTCCGCCTGCGTGACGCCGTAGGCGAAGCCCGCGCAGGCGGCATTGAGGTCGAAGGCAGCTGCCGGGTTGGAGCCGATGCGGTCGGCGACGATCGCCGAGACGGAGGGAGTCTGCTTGGGATTGCTGATCGTCGCGACGATCACCGCGTCGATCTGCTGAGGGTCGACGCCCGAGCGCGCGATCGCCTCCGCCGCGGCATCCGTCGCCAGCTCGATCGCCGTCGTCTGCTCGAGGGCCCGCACGCGCGTCACGATGCCGGTGCGCTGCCGGATCCACTCGTCGCTGGAGTCGATCGGCCCGATCAGGTCGTCGTTGGGCACGGCGACCTCGCCGCGCGCTGCGCCGTACGCGTAGATGCGGGTGTGGGCGGGCCCCGTCGATTGGATGAGAGTGCGTGTCATGCGGAATCTCCGGTCATGCGTCGTCGCCGTTCATGCTTCGGCGCCGCTGAGCAGCGCCTGTGCGGCGGACAGGTCGTCGGGCGTCTTCACTGCGACGCTCGGAACGCCGCGCAGTGCGCGCTTGGCGAGGCCGGTGAGGGTTCCTGCGGGGGAGAGTTCGACGATCCCGCCGACGTTCTCAGCGGCGAAGGAAGCCATGCACAGGTCCCATCGGACGGGGGAGGCCACCTGGTCGACGAGGGAATCCAGGAACTCGGAACCGGAGGCCACGCTCGCGCCGTCGCGGTTCGACCAGACCGTGATCGCCGGGTCGGACGGAGCGATCGTCGCGGCCGCCCGCCGCAGTGCGTCCAAGGCCGGCCCCATGAATCTGGTGTGGAAGGCACCCGCCACCTGCAGGGGGATCACGCGCGTGCCGGCGGGAGGGTGCGCCGCCAGGGCCTGGAGCGCGTCCAACGCGCCCGCGGCCACGAGCTGGCCGCCGCCGTTGTAGTTCGCCGGTGTGAGGTCCAGCTCGGCGAGACGAGCGACGTTGACGGCCTCGTCTCCGCCGATGATCGCGCTCATTCCGGTCTGCTCCGCCGCTGCGGCCTCGGCCATCGCACGTCCGCGGATGCCCACGAGACGCAGTGCCTGCTCCTCGGACAGGATCCCGGCCGCCGCTGCTGCGGCGAACTCGCCGACCGAGTGGCCGGCGACGCCCGCGAACCCGCTGCGATCGGTCAGCGCGCCCCACGACAGGAGGCTGGCTGCCACGATGAGGGGCTGTGCCACCTGCGTGTCGCGGATGCGGTCCGCGTCCCACGCCGTACCTGCCGCGATCAGATCGACTCCGGCCCACTCCGAGTACTCGCCGAGTCGCTCGCGGGTGCCGTCGAGGCGCAGCCAAGGCTCGAGGAATCCGGGAGTCTGCGAGCCCTGCCCGGGGAAGACGGCGATGATCACCATCCCATCCTGCCAAGGTTGAGACGACGGCCTCTGGCGATCTCGTCACAAGAATCGCTCCGACCTTTGTGCGCGCCGTACAGGATCATGCGGTGCCGCGGCGTGGTGAGGGCAGGCGCCGACGGGTGGAGTCGGTGCCGATGGAGCCGAGGATGAGGGCCGTCTGGAGGATCAGCGCTTCGCGCGGACCGGTGGCATCCCATCCGATGACATCCGACACGCGCTTCAGGCGATAGCGAACGGTGTTCGGATGCACGAACAGCTCTCGCGCGGTCGCCTCGAGGGAGCGCCCGTTGTCCAGGTAGCTCCACAGCGTCGTCACGAGGTCGGCGCTGTGCGTCTGAAGCGGACGGTAGATCCGCTCCACGAGGGTCAGCTTGGCGAGCGGATCGCCTGCGAGTGCCCGCTCGGGAAGCAGATCGTCGGCCTCAACGGGCCGAGGGGCGTTCCGCCAGGCGCGGGCCACGGCGAATCCGGCCAGCGAGGCGCGCGCGCTCTGGCTGGCGTCGACGAGCGCCGGCACCGCGGGACCCAGCACGAGGTAGCCGGGTCCGAAACCCGGCTCGAGCCGCTTGGCGATCTCGGGGAAGGGCAGCTCGGGATCGTCGTCGGCGCGACCGGGAAGCTCGGCGCGTCCGAGCACCAGCACGAGACGCGAGCCCTGCACCCCGATGAGCACGTCGACGCCCAGCTTGCGCGCGCTTCGCCGCAGCTGATCGACGTCGAACTGCGGTGGGGTCGTGCCGACCAGCACCGCGACCTCGCCGTGACCGTGCCAGCCCAGGGCGGCGATGCGGCTGGGCAGCTCCTCATCGGCCTCGCCGGTCAGGATCGAGTCGACCACCAGCGCTTCGAGCCGTGCGTCCCAGAGACCGCGCGCCTCGGCAGCGCGCGCGTAGACGTCCGCCGCGGCGAAGGCCACGTCACGCGAGTACAGCAGGATGCCCTCGCGCAGGTCGTCGCCCTTGCCGACGAGGCGCTCCTCGGTGACCTCCACGGTCACCCGGATGAGCTGGAGCGTCTGCGTCAGGCTCACGCTGCGCAGCAGCTCACGGGGAGCAGCCGCGAAGATGTCCGCGGCGATCCATGGGGTCGACGTCGGGTCCTCGTACCACTGGATGAACGACGAGATGCCCGCCTGCGCGACCAGGCCCACGGCGGACCTGCGCGCGGGGGGCATTTCGGCGTACCACGGGAGCGTGTCTTCGAGTCGCTTGATCGTGGCGCTCGCGAGATCGCCCGAGATCCGCCGCAGCCAGGCGAGCGTCTCGGTCTTGTCCATCTGCGTCGCGCGAGAGGCCATGCCTGCGGTCAGCTCTCGCCGCCCGCGTTGCCGCTCGTGCCCGCCGTCACATCGTGGAGTCGATACTTCTCGATGGCCTGCGCGGCCAGCGAGCGGTCGACGACGCCGTCCTCGGCCAGCGACTGCAGCGTGCGGACAACGACGGACGGGCCGTCGATCTTGAAGAAGCGGCGCGCGGCGGGGCGCGTGTCCGAGAATCCGAAGCCGTCCGCCCCCAGCGTGGCGAAGCGGTGCTGCACCCACGGGCGGATCTGGTCCTGCACCGCGTGCATGTAGTCGCTCACGGCCACCACGGGCCCCGGAGTGTCGCGCAGCTTGTCCGTGATGTACGCGGTGCGCGGCTCTTCTTCCGGGTGCAGGAAGTTGTGCTCGTCGGCGGCCAGGCCGTCGCGGCGCAGCTCGGTCCAGGACGTGACCGACCACACGTCGGCGACGACACCCCAATCTTCTTTGAGCAGCTGCTGCGCTTCGAGGGCCCACGGCACGCCGACTCCGGAGGCCAGCAGCTGTGCCCGAGGTCCGTCGCCGTCTCCGGCGGAGATGCGATGGATGCCGCGCACGATGCCGTCGACGTCCACATCGGCCGGCTCCGCCGGCTGCACGAGCGGCTCGTTGTAGACGGTCAGGTAGTACATGACGTTCGGGTCGGGGTGCTCGCCGCCGTACATCCGGTCGAGGCCCGCGCGCACGATGTGCGCGATCTCGTAGCCGTACGCCGGGTCATACGAGAGGGTCGCCGGGTTGGTGGAGGCCAGCAGGTGGGAGTGGCCGTCGGCGTGCTGCAGCCCCTCGCCGGTCAGCGTGGTGCGGCCCGCGGTGGCGCCGATGATGAAGCCCCGCGCCATCTGGTCGCCCGCTGCCCACTGGGCGTCGCCGGTGCGCTGGAACCCGAACATCGAGTAGAAGATGTACACCGGGATGAGCGGCTCGCCGTGCGTCGAGTACGAGGTGCCGACGCCCGTGAACGCGGCCAGTGCGCCGGCCTCGTTGATGCCGACGTGGAGGATCTGCCCCTGCGGGCTCTCCTTGTACGCCAGCAGCAGCTCGCGGTCGACGGACGTGTAGTGCTGGCCGTTCGGGTTGTAGATCTTCGCGGTCGGGAAGAACGCGTCCATGCCGAAGGTACGCGCCTCATCGGGGATGATCGGCACGATGCGGTGCCCGAAGTCCTTTGCGCGCAGCAGGTCCTTCAGCAGCCGGACGAACGCCATCGTCGTGGCGATCTCCTGCGTGCCCGAACCCTTCTTCGGCTGCGAGTAGGCGGAGTCGTCGGGCAGCGACAGCCCGACGTGGGTCGAGCGGCGCTCGGGCACGAAGCCGCCGAGCGCACGACGCCGCTCCATCAGGTACTGGATCGTCTCGTCCTGCTGGCCGGGGTTGTAATACGGCGGCAGATACGGGTTCTCCTCGAGCTGCGCGTCCGAGATCGGGATGTGCATCCCGTCGCGGAAGTGCTTCAGGTCGTCGAGGGTCATCTTCTTCATCTGGTGCGTCGCGTTGCGCCCCTCGAAGTGCGGGCCGAGGCCGTAGCCCTTGATCGTCTTCGCGATGATGACGGTCGGCTGTCCCTTGTGCTCGACGGCCGCCTTGTAGGCCGCGTAGACCTTGCGGTAGTCGTGACCGCCGCGCTTGAGGCCCCAGATCTGGTCGTCACTGTAGTCCTTGACGAGGGCGAGCGTGCGTTCGTCGCGGCCGAAGAAGTTCTCGCGCACGTAGGCGCCGCTCTCGGTCTTGAACGTCTGGTAGTCGCCGTCCGGCGTGACGTTCATCAGGTTCAGCAGCGCGCCGTCGGAGTCGCTCTTGAGCAGGGCGTCCCACTCGCGTCCCCACACCACCTTGATGACGTTCCAGCCGGCGCCGCGGAAGAAGCTCTCCAGCTCCTGGATGATCTTGCCGTTGCCCCGCACCGGCCCGTCGAGGCGCTGGAGGTTGGCGTTGATGACGAAGGTCAGGTTGTCGAGGCCCTCGTTCGCAGCGACCTGCAGCTGGCCGCGGCTCTCCACCTCGTCCATCTCGCCGTCGCCGAGGAAGGCCCAGACGTGCGAGTCGGAGACGTCCTTGATCCCGCGGTTCGTGAGGTACTTGTTGGTCATGGCCTGGTAGATGGCGTTGATCGGCCCGAGCCCCATCGACACGGTCGGGAACTGCCAGAACTCGGGCATCAGGCGCGGGTGCGGATACGACGGGATGCCGTTGGGCGCCGCGGACTTCTCCTGGCGGAAGCCGTCCAGCTGCGCCTCGGTGAGGCGTCCCTCCAGGAAGGCGCGCGCGTAGGTTCCGGGGGAGGCGTGCCCCTGCACGAAGATCTGGTCGCCGCCGGACGGGTGGTCGGCGCCGCGGAAGAAGTGATTGAAGCCGACTTCGTAGAGCGCCGCGGATGAGGCGTACGTGGAGATGTGGCCGCCGACGCTGATGCCCGGTCGCTGCGCGCGGTGCACCGTCACGGCGGCGTTCCACCGGATCCAGGCGCGGTAGCGGCGCTCGATCTCCTCGTCGCCGGGGAAGTCGGGCTCGTTCTCGGGCGCGATCGTGTTGATGTAGTCGGTCGTCGGAACCATCGGCACGCCGAGATGCAGATCCTTCGAGCGCTTCAGGAGGCTGAGCATGATCTCGCGTCCCCGGCCGTGGCCCTTCGCGGCGACCAGCTGCTCGAGCGACTCCTGCCACTCGGCCGTCTCGTCGGGATCGCTGTCGAGGGGGCCCTGGGAGTACGGATCCTGGTCGTGGACAGTCACGTAAGACCTTTCGTCGTCTGGCAGATCGTGCCAGGTAATCGCATCGGATGCGGCACAGGCATTGTTCGGCGTGCACAACGCACCGTCTCCCAGCCTAGCGAGTCCGCTCCCGGACGACGCGTCCTAGACTTACGCCGAGGGCCTTTAGCTCAGCTGGTAGAGCGCCACGTTTACACCGTGGATGTCGTCGGTTCGATCCCGGCAGGGCCCACCGTCCGTGCTTCTCGCACCCGGCGCCGCCGGTCGGTCGGCGTCTGAGGGAGCGAGGTAGGTTTGAGGCGTGAAAGCCAGCCCCGCCGATCAGCGCCGCCTCCTGGAAGTCGCAGAACTCGACACCCGCATCCGCACGGCCGATGCCGCGCGCCGGAATCCTCCGCAGGCTGCCCGGGTGCAGGAGCTGATCGCGCGGCGTCAGGAACTCTCCTCGGAGCTGACCACCCGCCTCGGCATCCGCGACGATCTGCGTGCCGACCTCGCCCGGATCGAGTCTGACGTCGCGGTCGTCGATGCCCGGCGCGCGCGGGATGCGGAGCGCCTGAGCTCCACCAGCAACGTCAAGGAGGCGCAGGGCCTGGAGAGCGAACTCGGCTCGCTCGCGCGCCGCAAGAGCGACCTCGAGGACGCCGAACTCGAGGTCATGGAGCGGCTCGAAGCGGCAGACAGCGCGGTCGCCGAGCAGGAGTCCGCCATCGCCGAGACGAACTCCGAAGGCGCGAGGCTGAGCGCGGAGGCCAAGCGCGCCGTCGCCGATGCCACCGCGGTCTTCGAGGCGGCGACCCGGGATCGCGCCGCGGTGGTCGGCGGAATCGCCCCCGACCTGGTGGTCTACTACGACCGCGTCGCGGCGCGCAGCGCGGGGGCTGCGCTCCTTCGCCGCGGCACATGCGAAGGATGCCGGATGGTACTGGCCGGCACCGACCTGCAGACCGTCCGGCTGTCCGCGGAGGACGCCGTCATCACCTGCCCCGAGTGCGGCTGCATCCTCGTCCGCACGGAGGAGTCCGGTCTGTGACGCGTCGGCTGCTCATCGAAGCCGACGGAGGGTCGCGCGGCAACCCGGGCGTGGCGGCCGGAGGGGCGGTGGTCATCGACGAGATCTCCGGCGCGGTCCTCAGCGAGCTCGGCGTCTACGTGGGGATCGCCAGCAACAACGTGGCGGAGTACAGCGGGCTGATCGCCGGACTGGAGAGTGCTGTGGAGCTCGACCCCGAGGCGTCCCTGCACGTGCGGATGGACTCGAAGCTCGTCGTGGAGCAGATGTCCGGCCGCTGGAAGATCAAACACCCCGATATGCAGACGCTGGCGCACAGAGCCCAGGCCCTCATCGAGGGCCGAGAGGTGTCGTTCGAGTGGGTGCCGCGACTGAACAACGGTAGAGCGGATGCCGCGGCCAACGAGTCTATGGATCTCCGGGCGAGCTTCCACCGAGACCTTGCCGGTGGACAGGGCTGACCGGGCGACCTGGATCGTCCTCGGCCGGTCGGGCGACTCCATCGCCGTCGCGATCCTCGATGCCGAGGGCCGGGAACGGGAGCGACGCACGATCGCATCCGGCGCCTTCCCCGCTTGGGCGCAGAGCCTGGAAGCGTCCGCGCCGGCGCGATGGGTCTGGAACGACACTCCGCGCTGGTACGCCGGCCTGCTGACCGCTGGTGTGCGCCTCGGCCGCTGTCACGACCTTCGACTGTGCCACGCCATCCTGCGCGACTCGGCTCTCGTCGCCGGGGCGGCGGCCGTGCGCAGCGCGACCGAGTGGAATGCGGATCCGTTCGTGGAGCAGGCCGACGCCGCGCCGGCGCTCTTCGAGCTGAGCGGGCCATCAGACGTCCCGACGGGACCGCCGGAGAGCCTCGATGACGCGGTGCGGGAGTTCGTCCGGCAACGCTCCGCGATCGAGGGCTCCACCGACCCTGGCCGCCTTCGGCTGCTGACGGCCGCGGAATCAGCGGGAGCACTGGTCGCAGAAGAGCTGCGCGCGGCGGGCCTGCCGTGGGACACGGCGGCGCATGAGGCGATCCTCACGGATGTGCTCGGCGAGCGGCCGGTCGCCGGTGGCATCCCCGCCAAGCTGGAGGACGCCGGCCGCCGGGTCCGCGAAGCGCTGAACGAGCCGGCAGCGAGCCTGGACTCCCAACCCAAGCTGCTCCGGAGCCTTCATCGCGCCGGAATCCTCGTGGAGTCGACCAGCCGGTGGGAGCTCGCGGAGTACCGGCATCCGGTCATCGAGCCGCTCCTCGAGTACAAGAAGCTCTCGCGGCTGCTGTCGGCCAACGGCTGGTCGTGGCTTGCGGAGTGGGTGCACGACGATCGCTTCCGGCCGGTGTACGTGCCCGGTGGGGTGGTGACCGGGCGCTGGGCGTCCTCCGGAGGTGGCGCCCTGCAGCTGCCGCGTCAGCTGCGCGACGCCGTTCGGGCCGACCCCGGCTGGCGCCTGGTGATCGCGGATGTCGCGCAGCTCGAGCCGCGGGTGCTGGCCGCGATGGCCGGCGACATGGCGCTCGCCGACGCCGCGCGCGGCAAGGATCTGTACGCCGGCATCGTCGAGACCGGCGCTGTGGCGACGCGGTCGGAGGCGAAGGTCGCGATGCTGGGCGCGATGTACGGCGCGACCACCGGCGACAGCGGTCGGCTCGTACCCCGTCTGCGGCGCACGTTCCCCCGTGCGATGGCTCTCGTGGACGATGCCGCGCGGACGGGGGAGAACGGCGGCGTCGTCTCGACGTGGCTGGGGCGCAGCTCACCGGCGCCGTCAGCGAGCTGGCACGACGCGCAGTCGCGCGCGAGCGACGTCGCGGCATCCGGCGTCGACCAGACCCGCGCGCGCCGGTGGGCTCGGGACCGCGGCAGGTTCACCCGCAACTTCGTCGTGCAGGGGACGGCCGCGGAGTGGGCGCTCGCGTGGATGGCCGATCTGCGGGGGCGACTCGCCGCACTGCCGCCGGTGGAGGGTCCGGATGCCGCTCCCCGATCCGGTCCGGTCTTCTCCACGCGGCCGCACCTGGCCTTCTTCCTCCACGACGAGATCATCGTCCATGCACCGGCCGAGCACGCGCAGCAGGCCGCCGTTGCGGTGGGCGAGGCCGCGGCGGCGGCGGCGCGGCTGCTGTTCGGCGACTTCCCGATCGACTTCCCGCTCGACCTGCGCATCTCCGAGACGGCGCAGAAGGCTTGACGGGCGTGTCGGCGTTCGTCGCATCCCGGCTGATGCACAGATCCCGGGGCTAGAATCGCGTCGCGAATGGGTCGGCTGGACGGTCGCGTCGCTCGCGGCTCGCCGCGCAGCGCCGAGGAACGTCCGGGCTCCACAGGGCAGGGCGGTGGGTAACACCCACCCGGAGCGATCCGCGAGACAGTGCCACAGAGAACAGACCGCCGCGGCCTCGGCCGCGGTAAGGGTGAAACGGCGGTGTAAGAGACCACCGGGGTCGTGGTGACACGGCCTGCAAGGTAAACCTCGCCCGGAGCAAGGCCAGACAGAGGATGTTGACGCGGCTCGCCGAGTCCTCGGGTAGGCCGCTGGAGCGGCACGGCAACGTGTCGCCGAGAGAGATGACCGTCCACGGGGCTTCGGCCCCCGGACAGAACCCGGCGTACAGGCCGGCCCATTCGCCCTCTCAGCCGGGCAGGTTCCCCGGCACCGACTCGAGCGGCGTCGCAGACCGCGCGACGCGCGGTTCGTCGGTCGCGAGCGCCAGAGCGGCAGCGCCGATGATCCCCGCGTTGTTGCGGTGCACGGCGGCCACGATCGGCGTGTTGAGGCGCAGCAGCGGCAAGAACTTATCGCCGTGCTTGGACACGCCCCCGCCGACGATGAACAGGTCCGGCGTGAACAGGAACTCGACGTAGCTGTAGTACCACTGCAGCCGCTCCGTCCACTGCTCCCAACTGAGGGCCTCGCGTTCCATGGCGGAGTAGGCGGCGAACGCCTCCGCGTCCTTCCCGTGCTTGGCGCGCTGCAGGTGCCCCAGCTCGGAGTTCGGGATCAGGACGCCGTTGTAGATCATCGCCGACCCGATCCCGGTGCCGAGGGTCGTGAGGATGATCAGGCCGTCGGCGTCGCGGGCTGCGCCGTAGCGCATCTCGGCGACACCGGCGACGTCGGCGTCGTTGGCGAAGTGGATGTCGCGACCGAGCCCGTCCTCGAAGAACTTCTCGGCCTCGAAGCCGATCCACGCCTTCGAGACGTTGGCGGCGGACAGCGTGCGACCCGACTTCACGATCGCGGGGAAGGCCACGCCGAGCGGGATCGCGTCGTCGTCGACTCCGAGCTTCTCGAGGACCTCCAGGACCGCTCCGAGGACGTCCTTCGGTTCCGCCCCGAGCGGGGTGGCGACCTTGACGCGGTCGCTCAGGAGCGTTCCCTTCTGCAGGTCGACGATCGCCGCTTTGATCCCTGTGCCGCCGATGTCCACACCGACGGCGCGAGTCTTGTCCGTAGCCATGGGCTCAGCCTATCCAGGAGCGCGCGCGCGATCAGTAGGATCGAGCAGGCGGGCCTTCGACGGATTCGGGGGCTCGCGAGAGGAGCGGGAAGTGTCCAGCGACAGCAAGAAGTACTGGTACAACCTCGAGACCGGTGAGGTGGAGCACGGCTACGTGTCTCCCTCCATCGATCGCGCCGGTCCCTTCGAGACGGCTGAGGAAGCGGCACGCGCGCCCGAGATCATCCGCGAGCGGTCCCGAGCCTGGGCCGAGGAAGAACGGCGCGAGAGCGGGTCGCGCTCCGGACCCGCAGCGGATTCCCCGTCCCACGACAAGCTCGAGAACGACGAGAACTAGCCGGGGCCCCAGCGGCCCGGCACCGGAGGGAATTCGATGGACAAGCAGCGTGACTTCGTTCTGCGGACGATAGAGGAGCGGGGCGTCAAATTCGTCCGGCTCTGGTTCACAGACGTCATCGGCACGCTCAAGTCGGTGGCGATCGCACCGGCCGAGGTCGAAGGAGCCTTCAGCGAAGGGCTCGGGTTCGACGGCTCCGCGATCGAGGGCCTGACGAGGTCCTACGAGTCGGATCTGCTCGCGCACCCCGACCCCACCACGTTCCAGATCCTGCCGTGGCGCGGCGAGATCGACCCGACGGCGCGCATGTTCTGCGACATCACGACGCCCGACGGTCAGCCCGCCGTGGCCGACCCGCGCCATGTCCTCAAGCGCTCGCTCGCCAAGGCGGCGGATGCCGGCTTCACGTTCTACACGCATCCCGAGATCGAGTTCTACCTGCTGAAGTCCTCGTCCTTCGGTCCCGAGGGTCCTGAGCCGGTCGACTCGGCCGGGTACTTCGACAACGTCCCTGGCGGCACCGCGCACGACTTCCGCCGGCGCTCGGTCCGGATGCTGGAGGACCTCGGCATCTCCGTCGAGTTCAGCCACCACGAGGGCGGCCCCGGGCAGAACGAGATCGACCTGCGCTACGCGGACGCCCTGGCGACGGCCGACAACATCATGACGTTCCGCACCGTCATCAAAGAGGTCGCCATCGAGCAGGGCGTCTACGCCACCTTCATGCCCAAGCCACTGAGCGGCAAGCCAGGCAGCGGCATGCACACTCACATGTCGCTGTTCGAGGGCGACATGAATGCGTTCTACGAGGAGGGTGCGACATATCAGCTCTCCAAGACGGGCCGCCACTTCATCGCGGGACTGCTGCGACACGCGGGGGAGATCTCCGCGGTGACCAACCAGTTCGTCAACTCCTACAAGCGGCTGTGGGGCGGCGACGAAGCGCCGAGCTTCATCACCTGGGGCCATAACAACCGGTCCGCCCTGGTCCGCGTGCCGATGTACAAGCCGAACAAGGGGCAGTCCTCGCGGGTCGAGTATCGTGCCCTGGACTCTGCGGCCAACCCCTACCTCGCGTACGCACTGATGCTCGCCGCCGGGCTGAAGGGCATCGAGGAGGGCTACGAGCTACCGCCGGAGGCCGAGGACAACGTCTGGTCGCTGACGGATGCCGAGCGACGAGCGCTCGGCTACGCACCGCTGCCGGCGAGCCTCGACCATGCCCTGGAATACATGGAGGAGTCGGAGCTGGTCGCAGAGACGCTCGGCGAACAGGTCTTCAACTACGTGCTGCTGAACAAGCGCAAGGAGTGGCAGGAGTACCGCTCCCAGGTGACGCACTTCGAGCTGAAGAGCAATCTCGAGATGCTCTGACTCCGCTGGAAGACGATGTCCACGAGCGAACGGTCGCAGTCACTCACCCACCTCGCGCGACAGGGGTTCAGCCGGCTCGCCGAGGCGGAGGCGCAGCTCGCCGAACTCGAGGAGCTGCTCGGCGTCGAGCGGACCGCCCTGACGGGACCGGCCGCCCACGCGGCCGACCCCCACGCCGCCGTGGGGGGGATCATTCGCGTGGCGCGGCGCGATGCCGCCGCCGTCCGCGCGCTCCAGGCCGACGAGGAGGGCTGGCGGGCCCTCTGGGCGCTGCTGGGAGCGTCGACGGGTTTCGCCGACTTCTACCTCCGCCGACCCGAAGAGCTCGCGCACCTGGTCGGCGCCGGCACCTCGCTGCCGAGCGTGGAGGAGCTGCGCGCGGCGCTCCTGGCGGCCGTGGACGCCCAGGACGGATTCGCCGCCGACGGCAGCGACGCCTCCTGGGTGTCTCTCCGGGTCCGGTACCGCCAGATGCTCGCGGCGATCGCCGCGTACGACCTGTTGAGCGCTTCTCCGGTCACCCAGATCGACATCGTCTCGGCGCGACTGGCCGATGCCGCGGGTGCCGCACTGGAGGCGTCCCTGTGCGTGGCCCGCACCCGGGTGTCCAGCGGCGCGGCGGGCGCCGGCCAGCTCCCGCGCGCCCAGGTCGCAGCGACCCGACTGGCGGTGATCGGAATGGGCAAGACGGGAGCGCGCGAGCTGAACTACGTGAGCGACGTCGATGTGATCTTCGTCGCCGGTGCCGATCCCGGCGTTCTCGAGGACGTGGGCGAGAGCCGCATCGTCGACATCGCGACGCGACTGGCGGTGCAGACGATGCGCGGCATCTCCGGCGTCGAGATCGAGCCCCCTCTGTGGGAGGTCGACGCCAACCTGCGCCCGGAGGGCAAGCAGGGTGCGCTCGTGCGCACCCTCGATTCGCACCTGTCCTATTACGAGCGCTGGGCGAAGAGTTGGGAGTTCCAGGCACTGCTCAAGGCGCGTCCGATCGCCGGTGACGCGGAACTCGGCGACGCGTATGTGCGCGCCGTCCAGCCGAAGATCTGGACCAGTGCGGCGCGCGAGAACTTCGTCGACAACGTGCAGCGCATGCGCGAGCGGGTCACAGAGCACATCCCGGCGGTCGACGTCCCGTACCAGATCAAGCTCGGGCCGGGCGGCATCCGCGATATCGAGTTCACCGTGCAGCTGCTGCAGCTCGTCCACGGCCTGACCGACGATCGCATCCGTCAGCGCGGAACGCTCGAGGCGCTCGTCGCCCTCGTCGAGCAGGGCTACATCGGCCGCGCGGAGGCGGCGGCGTTCTCGCACAACTACCGGGTGCTCCGCCTCCTCGAGCACCGGGTGCAGCTTCGTCATCTGCGTCGCACCCACCTGATGCCCTCGCGCCCGGAGGAGCTGCGCGTTCTGGCGCGCGCGTCCACCTTGGCTGATTCCGGCGAGAAGGTCTGGGAGACGTGGGAGAGCGTCAAGCGCGAGGTCCGCGACATCCATGTGCGCCTGTTCTACCGCCCGCTGCTGTCCGCCGTGGCTGCGCTGCCCGAGGAGGAGCGGTCGCTCTCGCCGGCGCAGGCCCATGACCGGCTCGCCGCGATCGGGTTCTCCGATCCGGTGGGCGCGCTCCGTCACATCGCGGCCCTGACCAGCGGGCTCAGCCGCGGCGCGACGATCCAGCGCCACCTCATGCCGGTGATGATCCGGTGGTTCGCGGACGGCGTCGATCCCGACTACGCACTGCTCGCATTCCGCAGGATCAGCGAGCGGCTCGGCGGCACGCCGTGGTTCCTGCGGATGCTGCGCGACTCGTCCGGGGCGGCGGAGAGCCTCACGCGCGTGCTGTCGAGCTCCCGATACGTCGGCGAGCTGATGGAGTGGATTCCCGAGTCGGCCGCGTGGCTCGACGACCCCGAGCTGCTGCGTCCGCGCACGGGCCTCGCCCTCCAGGAAGAGGCTCGCGCGATCCAGTCCCGGCACAGCACGATCGATGACGCAATGCGCTCGGTCCGCGCCCTGCGTCGCCGTGAGCTGCTGCGCATCGCGATGTGGGCGATCCTGAGCCCCTCGACGATCGAGGAGGTCGCGACAGCCCTCACCACCGTCACCGAGGTGACGATCCAGGCGACGCTGCGGGCCGTCCGGCGCGAGGTCGTGCCGCCGGAGGACAAGGCCCTCGACTTCTCGGTGATCGCCATGGGTCGCTTCGGCGGCAGCGAGCTCGGCTTCGGGTCGGATGCCGATGTGATGTACGTCTACCGGGCCAACGGCGTCGATCCGCAGCGCGCGCACGAGCTGTCCACCCAGCTCGTCTCCGGCCTGCGGAAGCACTCGGAGGATCATCGCGTCCCCCTGGACCTGGACGCGGACCTGCGACCCGAGGGGCGCAACGGCCCCGTCGTCCGATCGCTCGACGCGTACGCCGAGTACTACCGTCGGTGGTCGCTGTCGTGGGAGGCCCAGGCGCTCCTGCGCGCCCGGGGGGTGGCCGGCAGTGTCAAGCTCCTCGCCGCGTTCACCGCTCTGGCTGACGACGTGCGGTATCCGGCATCCGTCGATCAGCAGGGACTGCGTGAGATCAAGCGGATCAAGGCGCGCGTCGAGAACGAGCGCCTGCCGCAGGGCGTCGACCCCGCACGGCATCTCAAGCTGGGTCCCGGGTCTCTCAGCGACGTCGAGTGGCTCGTGCAGCTGTTGCAGCTCGAGCATGCCCACCGCATCGCCGCCATGCAGACGACGTCGACGATGGGCGCGCTGCGGGCGGCCCAGGCCGCCGGGCTCGTCCCTGACGCTGCTGCCGATCGACTCGCTCATGCCTGGCGCCTGGCGAGCCGATTGCGTTCGGCGAACACGCTGCTGTCGGGTCAGACCAGCGACGTGCTTCCGACCGACCGCAAGCGGCTGGACGGGATCGGCCGGCTGCTGGGGTACCCGCCGCGGTCGGCGACGCAGGTCGAGGAGGACTACCTCGGCGCGACCCGTCGCGCGCGGCGCGAGTTCGAGCGCCTGTTCTACGGCTGAGAGGGGGCCCCGCGCGCGGGACCCCCTCTCAGCCGACGTTGCTCAGACGCCGTAGTACAGCTCGTACTCGAACGGGTGCGGACGGGCCGCGATCGGCTTGATCTCGTTCTCGATCTTGTACTCGATCCACGTCTCGATCAGCTCGGGCGTGAACACTCCGCCAGCCAGCAGGAACTCGTGGTCGGCCGCGAGGGCGTCCAGCGAGTCCAGCAGCGAGTTGGGCACCTGCGGGATGTTCTTCGCTTCCTCAGGCGGAAGCTCGTACAGGTCCTTGTCCACCGGCTCGTGCGGCTCGATGCGGTTCTTGATTCCGTCCAGGCCCGCCATCATCTGCGCCGCGAAGGCGAGATACGGGTTGCCCGAGGCATCCGGCGCGCGGAACTCGATGCGCTTGGCCTTCGGGTTGGATCCGGTGATCGGGATGCGGATGGCCGCGGAGCGGTTGCCGGCCGAGTACACCAGGTTGACGGGAGCCTCGTAGCCCTTGACCAGACGCTTGTAGCTGTTCATCGTCGGGTTGGTGAACGCCAGGACCGCGGGTGCGTGCGCGAGCAGGCCGCCGATGTACCAGCGGGCCAGGTCGGACAGGCCGCCGTAGCCGGCCTCGTCGTAGAAGAGGGGCTTGCCGTCGAGCCACAGCGACTGGTGCGTGTGCATTCCGGAGCCGTTGTCGCCGAAGAGCGGCTTGGGCATGAACGTCGCCGTCTTGCCCCACTGCTCGGCGGTGTTCTTGACGATGTACTTGAACTTCAGGATGTCGTCGGCCGCGTGCACCATCGTGTCGAAGCGGTAGTTGATCTCGGCCTGGCCGCCGGTGCCCACCTCGTGGTGAGCGCGCTCCAGGATGAGGCCGGCCTCGATCAGCTTGAGGCTGATGTCATCGCGCAGGTCCGCCTGCTTGTCGACCGGGCTGACGGGGAAGTAGCCGCCCTTGTACGGGGTCTTGTTGGCGAGGTTGCCGCCCTCTTCCTCGCGGCCGCTGTTCCACGCGCCCTCTTCGGAGTCGACGTAGTAGTAGCTGGCGTTCTGCTTCACTTCGAAGCGCACGTCGTCGAAGATGTAGAACTCCGCCTCCGGGGCGAAGAACGCGGTGTCGGCGATGCCGGTCGAGGCGAGGTACTTCTCCGCCTTCTTGGCGACCTGGCGGGGATCCTTCGAGTAGATCTCGCCGGTGCGGGGGTTGTAGATGTCGAAGACCATGATCAGTGTCTTCGCCTCGCGGAATTGGTCGAGGTACGCGGTCGACACGTCAGGGATGAGCTGCATGTCCGATTCGTGGATGTTCGCGAATCCACGAATCGAGGACCCGTCGAACAGCTGGCCGACGGTGAAGAATTCCTCGTCGACCGTCGACGCCGGGATGTTGAAGTGCTGCTGGACGCCAGGAAGATCCGTGAAACGGATGTCGAGGAACTTGACGTCCTCGTCCTTGATGAACTTCAGCACCTCGGATGAATCACTGAACATGGAGACTCCAGAGGTAGGGCATCGGGAACTGCCGCCCGCATCGCGGGCCTGAAAGGCACCGTACCCGGGAGGGATTGCCCGCTAGTCACACCTTTGTTTCCGGCATGTTACGGACGCCTGGTTACGCTGGAAGTGTGACCTCAGACGCGCAGAGCTTCCCCGGTGAGCGCCTCGGTCGCCCCGCGTCCGGCAGCGGTTCGATCGCACGCCTCGGACGTCGCGTCGGCGCGCTGTTCATAGACTACGGCGCGGCGTATCTGATCTCGGGGTTCTTCGCCTGGGACCCGCTCGCCATCCTCGCCATCTTCGCCTTGATCCAGATCGCGTTCCTGCCGACCATCCAGGGCAGCCCGGGTCACCGCATCCTCGGACTGCGCGTGGTCCGCGTCGACGGGTCATGGGTGGGCCTGTGGCGACCGCTGATCCGCACGGCGCTGCTGATCCTGGTGATCCCGGCCGTCATCTGGGATGCCGACCAGCGCGGCCTGCACGACAAGGCCGCCGGGACCGTGCTGATCCGCTCCTGAGCTGCCGACCGAAGTCTCAGCGCGGGCGCGGGGCGCGGACCTTCGTCGGATCGATCCCCTTGGGGATCGGCAGCGAGGCGAGCGACTGCGACACTGATCCGAGCCGCTTTATGACGGCCGCCATCGTGGCGCGGTCGATCTTCTTCGGCAGCGCCTTGATCGTCGAGGAGAGCTTGGCGATCGGAACCTCGTCCTCGCCGTGGCCGATGTACAGAACCGTGACGGGCACGCCCGTCGCCACTCGCTGCGCCTTCGAGCGCTCGTCGTTGACGAGCCTGGTCAGCCGGCCGCGAGCGCCTTCGCCGACGATGACCACGCCGCCGCGCCCCACCGCGCGGTAGACCGCCTCCTGCGTCTTGGGATTCACACCGACCGGCATCTCGCTCGCCTGCCAATTGCGGCCGAGCGACGTCGACAGGACGTGTCCGGCGGCCCCCGGCATCCCGTCGATCTGCTTGTACATCGCGCTGGTCGAGAGCCGGGTCATGGTCATCAACGACCCGAGGACGCCGAGCATGAGGCCGGTGACGGCCCACAGGATGACACTCCAGATCGCGACCGGCGGAAGCAGGAACCCGACCAGCAGGCCCAGGCCCACGCCGAGGAGGAGGATCGCCGCCAGCACCCAGGGCAGCCAGCGATAGGCCTTCTGCGTGAACGTGTACAGAGTGCGGATCTGAGAGAAGAATCCGGGGCGCTTCTCGGGCGCGGTACTGCGGGCTGCCATGACTCCAGCCTACCTTTCTCAGCGCCCGAGATCGGCTCCTCCCCAGCGCTCCAGAGGGCGGCCCGCTCCACAGGCCGACGCCGCGGGGCGGGCGCGAAGCTCCTGCGCCGTCAGGCTCGGAATCGTGGCGAGCAGCGTCGAGGATCGGCTGAGCGAGGGCTATCGGGTGATCCGGCAGCTCACGGGCGTAGACGACTCGCCGTGGCAGGGGTCACTGGTGTGCGGACCCGACGGAGGGATGGTCGTCCTCATCGACGCCGCGACGCTCGGCGACGACTGGAGAGGATGGGATGCCGCGGCGGCCGGCCACGTGCTCGGGCCACTCGACATCCTCCTGCGTCCGGGCGGGCACGACGTCGTGCTGCCGGTGTGCACCGAGCGGGTCGAGGAATTCGTCTCGCGTCGCGCGGCAACCGGAGCCGACCTCTCGCCTGGCGAGGGCGTGACGCTGGCGGTGAGCCTGCTCCGTGGTCTGGGGGAGCTGCACCCACCGACGGTGCACGCGGAGGCCGCTGGCGATGTGCGCGGATGCTGGTGGCTGACCGATGCCGGCCGCCCCGTCTTCGCCACCGGCACCGCCGACAGTCCGGTGGTGGAGGCGACCGTCGAGCTGTTGCGGCTGGTCGCCCGCGATGTGCCGGATCTGAGCGCGGCGCTCGCCGACGCGGCCGACGCGCTGAGCGAACCGCGACCGCTGACGCGGCAGCTGGAGCGCGCGGAGGCGGCGCTGTTCGCCGCCGCGGACCC
>NZ_DASUNI010000036.1:0-15839 GCF_036277215.1 Microbacterium sp.
TGAGGTGCTGCTGACCGACACGTACAGCAACTGCCTCGGACCGCTGCGCGACGGCACGGTCGTCGCCGTCTCGACCGACAACGTCATCCTCGCGGGCCTGGCCGCTCAGAACGAGGGTGAGTTCAAGGTCGTCGGCAAGCCCTTCACCGAGGAGCCCTACGGCATCGGCCTCGCGCTGGAGGACACCGAGTTCCGTGACTGGATCAACGACGTGCTGGAGGCCTCCTACGAGGACGGCAGCTACGAAGCCGCGTGGAACGCGACGGCCGGAACGGTCCTGCCGTTCGTCGAGCCGCCGGCAGTCGACCGCTACTGATCGATCCGGTGCCCGGACCGGCGAACACGCCGGTCCGGGCACCACTCACCCTGAGCACGCCGCCGACAGACCTGGGAAGGAGGAGCTGTGGAGCAGCTGATCTCGCTCCTGCCCGAGTTCTGGGCCGGATTCCAGGTGACCCTCCTCCTGCTGGTCGTGTCGGGCGTGCTCGCGCTGATCCTCGGGACCATCATCGCCGCCATGCGGATCTCGCCGGTCGGCGCACTCCGCGGGTTCGCCGCGTTCTGGACCGAGATCGCCCGCAACACCCCACTGACGCTGATCTTCTTCTTCACCGCCTTCGTGCTGCCGATGCTCGGTGTCCGTCTGCCGTACATCCTCCTGGCGTTCATCGCGCTGACGTACTACACGTCGCCATTCGTCGCCGAGGCGCTGCGGTCCGGGATCAACGGCGTGCCGCTCGGCCAGGCCGAAGCAGCGCGCAGCATCGGGCTCGGCTTCGGCCAGACGGTGTCGCTCGTCGTGTTGCCCCAGGCCTTCCGCATGACGGTGCCACCGCTCATCAACGTGTTCATCGCCCTCACGAAGAACACCTCGGTGGCCGGCGGCTTCTTCGTGGTCGAACTCTTCGCGACGACTCGGCAGCTGGCGAACGACAACGGCAACATCGTGCTCCAGATCCTGTTCACCGCCGCAGCGCTGTATCTGGTCATCACGGTCCCGCTGGGACTGGCCGCCGGGCAGCTCGAGAAGCGCTGGGTGGTGAAGCGATGAGCGGAACCAGCGTCCTGTTCGACGCGCCCGGCCCCAAGGCTCGACGCAATTCGCGCATCGCATCGGTGGTCGCGCTCGTCCTGATCCTGGCGGGACTGGCGTGGATCGTGATCACCCTTGCGGCTCCGCGCGAGTCCGGAGGCATCACCCTTCCCGGCATGTTCGACCCGACCCGGTGGAACATCTTCCTCGATCCCGAGCTGTGGGGCTCGATCGGCCGTGGCGTCGTGGCCACCCTCCAGGCGGCTGCCGTCTCGGCGGTCGGTGCGATCGCCCTGGGCGTCGTGCTGTCACTCATGCGCAGCTCGTCGATCGCCTGGCTGCGGATTCCCACCGGATGGCTCATCGAGTTCCTGCGCGGTATGCCGGTGCTGCTGATGATGCTGTTCATCCTGCTGGTCGCCTCGACGGGCGCATTCTGGGCCGTCGTGATCGCCCTGATCCTCTACAACGGCACCCTGATCGGCGAAGCGCTGCGGGCCGGACTCGTCGCGCTGCCGCGTGGGCAGCGGGAGGCGGCGCTGAGCGTCGGCATGCGCGAGTTCCAGTCGAAGATGCTGGTGGAGTTCCCGCAGGCGTTCCGGCAGATGCTGCCGATCATCGTGGCGCAGCTCGTCGTGCTGCTGAAGGACACTTCGCTGGGCTACATCGTCGGCTACAACGAGATCATCCGGAACAACATGAACAACCTCGGAAGCTTCTACGGCAACCGATACATCTTCTCGCTGTTCCTCGTCACCCTCGTGATCTACCTGGCGATCAACCTGACGCTCTCGTGGTTCGCGCGCTGGCTCTCACGCCGCACCGCGAGCGGCGGCGGCAAGACGCGCCGCCGGGGCGGCAGGGTGGCCGATCCGACGGCGCCGGGTGCGCTCCTCGAGGTCGAGGCGAAGGCCGACCTCAGCGGCCGAGCGCCGCGCTGACCCGTCCCCCGCGCGCGGGGAGCGGCATGGGCCGTCGGTAGACTCGACTCTCGTGTCTGACTCACCCGACAACGCGCCCTCCGAGATCACGCCCGAGGCGGTGGATGCCGCCGTTCAGGCTGCGATCGATGCCATCGCCGCGGCATCCGACACGGCAGGGCTGAAGGCCGCCCGCACCGCGCACAGCGCCGAGGGCTCGCCGCTTGCGAAGCTCAACTCCCGGCTGCGGGACGTCGCACCCGAGCGCAAGGCCGAGTTCGGCAAACTGGTCGGCCAGGCGCGCGCCCGCGTCAACCAGGCGTTCGCCGCGCGCGAGGAGCAGGTCGCGCAGACCGAGACGGCGGCACGGCTGGAGTCAGAGCGTGTGGACGTCACCGCACTCGCGGCTCGCGCACGCGTCGGGGCGCGGCATCCGATCTCGCTCCTTCAAGAGCAGATCGCCGACATCTTCGTGGGCATGGGGTGGGAGATCGCCGAGGGTCCCGAGCTCGAGCACGAGTGGTACAACTTCGACGCCCTCAACTTCGACGCCGACCACCCGGCGCGTCAGATGCAGGACACGTTCTTCGTCGATCCCGTCGAACGGCACCTGGTGATGCGCACGCACACCAGCCCGGTCCAGGTCCGTTCGATGCTCGAGCGCGATCTGCCGATCTACGTGCTGTGCCCGGGGCGCGTCTTCCGCACCGATGAGTTCGACGCGACCCACCTGCCCGTGTTCACGCAGTTCGAGGGTCTCGTGATCGATCGGGGCATCACCATGGCGAACCTCAAGGGCACTCTGGATCACGCTGCGCGCGTCCTGTTCGGACCCGAGGCGAAGACGCGTTTCCGCGCGAACTTCTTCCCCTTCACCGAGCCGTCCGCCGAGCTGGACCTGTGGCATCCGACCTTCAAGGGCGGCGCACGATGGATCGAGTGGGGCGGCTGCGGCATGATCAACCCGAACGTGCTGCGCGCAGCCGGCATCGACCCGGAGCAGTACTCCGGCTTCGCGTTCGGAATGGGCGTCGAGCGCACCCTCATGTTCCGCAGCGACGTGCAGGACATGCGCGACATGGCCGAGGGCGATGTGCGGTTCAGCGAGCAGTTCGGGATGGTGGTCTGATGCGCGTCCCGCTCTCCTGGCTGCGCGAGTACGTCGATGTGCCGGCGGATACCGCTCCCGAAGACGTCCTCGCTGCCCTCGTCCGCGTCGGCTTCGAAGAGGAGGACGTGCACGGTTTCGAGCTGTCCGGTCCCATCGTGGTCGGCGAGGTGCTCGACTTCGTGGAGGAGCCCCAGTCCAACGGCAAGACGATCCGCTGGTGCCAGGTGCGCGTCGCGCCGGACGGTGAGACGGCGGCCGACGGCGGACCCGCGGTGCACGGCATCGTGTGCGGCGCACGCAACTTCTTCGTCGGCGACAAGGTCGCCGTCACGCTGCCCGGCGCTGTGCTGCCCGGGCCGTTCCCGATCGCCGCCCGCAAGACCTACGGCCACGTCTCGGACGGCATGATCGCCTCCGCGCGGGAACTCGGGCTCGGCGACGAGCACGACGGCATCCTTCGCCTGGCGACCCTCGGCATCGACGCCCCGGTCGGCACCGATGCGATCGAGCTGCTCGGCCTGAACGATGTCGCGGTCGAGATCAACGTGACTCCCGACCGCGGCTACGCCCTCTCGGTGCGGGGCGTCGCCCGCGAGTACTCGCACGCGACCGGGGCGGTCTTCCACGATCCAGGCCTCCGGCCGCCGCACGAGGTCGAGCCGGGCCACGGCTTCGTGCTCGCCGTCGACGACGCCGCCCCGATTCGCGGCCGGGTGGGCGCGTCCGAATTCGTCGTCCGGGCCGTGCGTGGCGTGGACGCCTCGGCTCCGACACCCGCATGGATGATCGCGCGGCTCACGCTCGCCGGTATCCGGTCGCTGGGTGTGCTCATCGACATCACGAACTACGTGATGCTGGAGCTCGGCAACCCCATTCACGGATATGACCTCGACAAGCTCGCCGGGGGGATCACCGTGCGGCGTGCGGCGCCCGGTGAGAGGCTCGAAACGCTCGACGGCAAGGTGCGCACGCTGGATCCGGAGGACCTGCTGATCACCGACGCGTCGGGTCCGATCGGTCTGGCCGGCGTCATGGGCGGCGGGACCACCGAGATGGGTCCCGACACCGAGAACGTGCTCATCGAGGCGGCGATCTTCGACACGATCTCGATCGCGCGCACCGCGCGCCGTCACAAGCTTCCGTCCGAGGCGTCGCGTCGCTTCGAGCGCGGCGTGGATCCCGGCATCCCGTTCGTTGCCGCGCAGCGGGTCGCCGACCTGATGGTCGAGCTGGCCGGAGGCACGATCGACGATCTGGGGGCAGCGCTGTTCGCGCGGTGGGAGGCGCCGCAGCTGACCCTGCCGGTGGGTTTCGTGCAGGGTCTGATCGGTGTGAACTACCCGACGTCCGAGGTGATCGGAGCGCTCCGGCTCATCGGCTGCGATGTCGACGACCGCGGGGACGAGCTCGTCGTCTCGCCCCCGTCTTGGCGCCCCGACCTCACCGACAAGTGGACGCTCGCGGAGGAGGTCGCCCGGATCGAAGGGTACGACCGCATTCCGTCGATCCTCCCGACGCCCCCGTCGGGCCGCGGCCTGACGGCAGCGCAGCAGGGGCGACGCCGTGTCGGCAACGCCCTCGCTGCCGCGGGCTATGTCGAGACGCCGTCGTTCCCGTTCACGACCGAAGACCAGAACGATCTGCACGGCTCCGCGTCGGGTGCGCACCTGCCCAGTGTCAAGCTCGCGAACCCGCTCGACGGGCAGGCGCCGTTCCTGCGGCGCAGCCTCGTGCCCGGTCTCCTCCGCGTCGCGCATCGCAACGTCGCCCGCGGACTCACCGACGTCGCGGTCTTCGAGACCGGCACCGTCTTCCTCCCGGAGCCGGGCATCGCGTACGGAACGTCGTTCGTGCCTCCGCTCGCCGTGCGGCCGGATGCGTCGACGCTGACGGCGCTCGATGCGTCCATCCCACCGCAGCGCCGGCACGTCGCCGTCCTGCTGACCGGGTGGATCTCACCGAAGCAGCCCGGTGCGGCCGCGGCGGCCGCGGGTCTGTCCGACGCGCTGGACGCCGTCCGGACCATCGCATCGGCGGCCGGCGTGACCGTGGAGGTCGTGCAGGGCGAGCGCGCAGCGCTGCATCCCGGACGCACCGGCGTGCTCTCGGTCGGCTCGACCGAGGTGGGTTACGTCGGCGAGCTGCTGCCGGCTGTGGCTGAGGCGGCCGACCTTCCCGGTCGCGTCATCGTCGCCGAGCTCGACCTCGATCTGCTGCTCTCGCTGGCCGGTGAGAAGGTCGTCGCCGCGTCGCTATCGGCGTACCCGGCCGCGACTCAGGACCTGTCGCTCGTCGTGCCCGCCGACGTTCCGGCCGCCGAGGTGCGCGCCGCCGTGGTCGAGGGCGCCGGAGAACTCCTCGAGTCGGTGCGTCTGGTCGACGACTACCGCGGGGCGGGTGTGCCCGACGGCTCGAAGAGCCTCACGTTCGCCTTGCGGTTCCGCGCCGCCGACCGCACCCTGACCGCTGCGGAGGCGACTGACGCCAAGCTCGCCGGGGTGGCGGCGGCGGCCGAGCGCTTCGGAGCGACGCTGCGCGAGTAGTCCACCGGAGAAGGTCTGCCGCCGAGCGGACGCCTTGCGTCGAGCGGACGGGTTGCCGACGTCCCGAACTCGTGCATCCGACGCGAAGCCGTGCACTCGGGAGTCACGCGCTCAGCGCCCTGCACGAGCCGCGATTTGCGGATGCCGCGACCGGGCGACTATCGTCGCCCCATGCCTTCGGCAGCGCCTCTCTCCGCCTCGCTCGTTCCGAGCGTCGCTTCCGCGCGCCGACGTCTGGACGGACGCCGACTGTAGGCGACCCTGCGCCCCTCCGAGGAGGGGGAGCCGTGGGCGTCGCCGTCTGAAGCCCCCGACCCCAGACTCTAAGGTGGAATCCATGACATATTCGGTCGCCGTCTCCGGCGCATCCGGCTATGCGGGCGGCGAGATCCTCCGGATCCTCTCCGCGCATCCCGACGTCGAGATCCGCACCGTCACCGCGCACTCCAACGCCGGACAGCCCCTCACCTCGCATCAGCCGCACCTCCGCTCGCTCGCGCACCTGACGCTGCAGGAGACGACTCCCGATGTGCTCGCGGGGCACGACATCGTCTTCCTCGCGCTGCCGCACGGACAGTCCGGCCAGTACACGGATGCGCTCGCCGACGCCCCGCTCGTGATCGATGCGGGCGCCGATCACCGTCTGGAATCGGTCGCGGACTGGGACCGGTTCTACGGCGGTGACTTCCACGAGGCGTGGACGTATGGCGTTCCCGAGCTTCCCGTCGGCGGCTCCAAGCAGCGCGATCGGCTGGTCGGGGCGACGCGCATCGCGGCGCCCGGCTGCAACGCGAGCACAGTCAGCCTGAGCCTGGCGCCGGGCGTCGCTGCCGGCGTGATCGACCCGTCCGACATCGTCAGCGTGCTGGCCGTCGGGCCGAGCGGCGCGGGCAAGAGCCTCAAGACGAACCTGCTGGCCGGTGAGATCCTCGGCTCGGCCAATCCCTATGCGGTGGGCGGGACGCACCGGCACATCCCCGAGATCCGTCAAGCTCTCGCCGCGGCTCGAACCGACGATGCAACAGCGACCGGCGGTGCGACGCGGGGTGAGGCGGCGGCGGACCGCGGCATCCGGATCTCCTTCACGCCCGTGATCGTGCCCATGTCGCGCGGGATCCTCGCCACGAGCTCAGCGCCGATCGCCCCGGGCGCCGGCGACGACGAGATCCGCGGGGCGTGGGAGGCGGCGTACGGCGACGAGACCTTCGTGCAGCTCCTTCCCGCAGGAGACTTCCCGCGCACGGCCGACGTGCTGGGCGCCAACACCGCTCTGCTCGGCCTGGCGATCGATCGCCCGGCGAACCGCGTCGTGGTGGTGACCGCCGTGGACAATCTGGTCAAGGGCACGGCAGGCGCCGCGGTCCAGTCGATGAACATCGCGCTGGGCCTGCCCGAGGGTCGCGCGCTCACCGTGAACGGAGTCGCCCCATGAGCGTCACAGCAGCCGACGGGTTCGAGGCCGCTGGAGTCGCGGTCGGGCTCAAGTCCTCGGGAAATCTCGATGTCGCCGTCGTGGTCAACCGGGGCCCGCTCAAGGTGGGCGCCGCGGTCTTCACCTCCAATCGGGCCAAGGCGAACCCGATCCTCTGGTCGCAGCAGGCGGTGCAGGACGGGGTCGTCGAGGCCGTCGTGCTGAACTCCGGCGGGGCGAACTGCTTCACCGGCTCGTTCGGGTTCCAGACCACGCACCAGACCGCCGAGAAAGCGGCCGAGTTGCTCGGCGTCGGCTCGGCGGACATCCTGATCTGCTCCACGGGTCTCATCGGCACCGGCGACGAGGTGTTCCGCGCCAAGGTGCTCGACGGCACCGAGAGGGCCATCGCCGCGGCGAGCGCCGACGGCGGAGACGCGGCATCGCTGGCGATCATGACGACCGACTCCAAGCCGAAGAGGTCCGTCGTCACGCAGGGTGGATGGACGATCGGCGGCATGGCCAAGGGTGCCGGGATGCTGGCCCCCGGCCTTGCGACCATGCTCGTCGTGATCACGACGGACGCGGTGCTGGACGCCTCCGACGCGGACGCCGCGCTGCGGCGCGCGACGAGCGTCACATTCGACCGGCTCGACTCCGACGGATGCATGTCGACGAACGATCAGGTGACCCTCATGGTCAGCGGTGCGTCCGGTGTCAGGCCCGCCCGCGACGACTTCGCCGATGCGCTCACCCAGGTCTGCCTCGAACTGGCCACGCAGTTGCAGGGCGACGCCGAGGGCGCGTCGCACGACATCTCGATCGAGGTGGTGCACGCGGCATCCGAGCCCGACGCGGTCGAGGTGGGCCGCTCGGTGGCACGCAACAACCTCTTCAAGGCCGCGATCTTCGGCAACGACCCGAACTGGGGTCGCGTACTGGCAGCGATCGGCACCACCGCGGCGCAGTTCGATCCCTACGACGTGGACGTCTGGATGAACGGAGTCCGGGTGTGCAGCGGAGGCGGCCCCGACGCATCTCGCGACGACGTGGACCTGACCCCGCGCTCGACGCGCATTCTGATCGACCTCAAGGTCGGCGACGCGTCCGCGACGATCCTCACGAACGACCTCACCCACGACTACGTCCACGAGAACAGCGCGTACGCGACATGAGCGACATCGATCTGCAGGACACCGACCCCGCCGAGGCCAGCGCCAAGGCGGCGACCCTCATCGAGTCGCTGCCCTGGCTCCAGCGCTTCAACGACCAGGTCATCGTGATCAAGTACGGCGGCAACGCGATGGTCAGCGAGGAGCTCCAGAGCGCTTTCGCCGCCGACATCGCCTACCTCCGGTACGTCGGCGTCAAACCCGTGGTCGTCCACGGCGGCGGCCCGCAGATCTCGTCGATGCTCGACCGGCTGGCGATTCCGAGCGAGTTCAAGGGCGGCTACCGGGTCACCAGCACCGAGGCGATCAGCGTCGTGCGCATGGTGCTGACCGGACAGATCAACCCGCAGCTGGTGGCGAAGATCAACGCTCACGGTCCGCACGCGACCGGCCTGTCGGGCGAGGATGCCGGCCTGTTCGGCGGCCGCCGCCGGGGCGTGGTGGTCGACGGGGTCGAGCACGATCTCGGCCGGGTGGGCGACGTGGTCGAAGTGGATCCACGTCCGGTGCACGATCAGCTCGCCGCGGGCCGCATCCCGGTCGTCTCGAGTATCGCTCCCGACCTCGATCGTCCCGGCCACTCGCTCAACGTGAACGCGGATGCCGCGGCCGCGGCCCTCGCGATCGCTCTGGGCGCCGCGAAGCTCGTCGTGCTCACGGACGTCCCCGGGCTCTACGCAGACTGGCCGAATCGCGATTCGCTCGTCTCGCACCTGACCGCCGCGGAGCTGCGCGGGATGCTGCCGACGCTCGAGTCGGGGATGATCCCGAAGATGCAGGCGTGCCTGGACGCGGTCGAGGGCGGGGTCGCCACGGCGGCGATCATCGACGGCCGCGTGCCGCACTCGGTGCTCGTGGAAATCTTCACCAGCAAGGGAATCGGAACAGAGGTGGTGCTCGGATGAGCTGGCAGGATGATGCAGGCCGCGATCTCGTGCGCAGCTTCGGCGAGCGGATGGCGATGTTCGTCCGCGGCGAGGGCGCGTATCTGTGGGATGCCGGGGGACGTCGCTACCTCGACTTCCTCGCCGGGATCGCGGTGAATTCGCTCGGCCACGCGCACCCCGTTTTCGTCGAAGCCATCGCCTCCCAGGCGGCTACCCTCGCGCACGTCTCGAACTACTTCGCGACGCCGCCGCAGCTCGAACTCGCGTCGCAGCTCAAGCGGCTCGCGGGCACGGGCGACTCGGGGCGGGTGTACTTCGGCAACTCCGGCGCCGAGGCCAACGAGGCCGCCTTCAAGCTCGCGCGCCTGCACGGCGCGGCGCGGGAGGGCACTCCCGCACGTCCCCGCATCCTCGCCCTCACCGACGCCTTCCACGGACGCACGATGGGGACCCTCGCGCTCACCGGAAAGCCCTACATGCAGGAGCCGTTCCTGCCGATGGTGCCGGGCGTCGAGTTCATCGACTCCACGATCGAGGCGCTCGAGGCGGCGCTCGACGACCGCGTCGCGGCCCTGTTCGTCGAGCCCATCAAGGGCGAGGCCGGTGTCATCGACCTGCCGGAGGGCTACCTCGCCGCGGCGCGCGAGTTGACGAGCCGGCACGGCGCACTGCTCATCATCGACGAGATCCAGACCGGTGCGGGCCGTACGGGGGAGTGGTTCGCCTTCCAGCACGCAGGCATCAGTCCGGACGCGATCACGGTCGCCAAGGGCATCGGGGGTGGATTCCCGATCGGAGCGCTCATCACGTTCGGCTCGGCGAGCGATCTGTTCTACCCGGGCACGCATGGCTCGACCTTCGGCGGCAACGCCCTCGGGACGGCCGTGGCCGGCGCAGTCCTCGCCGAGATCGAGAACGAGGACCTCGTGCGCAACGCCGCCGAGCGCGGGCGTCAGCTGCGCGCGGCGATCGCCGGGATCGACTCGCCGCTGGTGGGCGGATTCCGCGGCCAGGGCCTTCTGATCGGCATCGGGCTCCGGCATCCGGTCGCCAAGGCGATCGTGGCGGCGGCACAGGAGCACGGGCTCATCGTCAATGCGCCGAACGACGAGACGATCCGTCTGGTGCCCGCGCTCAACATCGGCGACGTGGAGATCGACGAGTTCGTCCAGCTGTTCACGGCGTCGCTGCGCACGGTCGAGGATGCCCTGGTGCTCGACGCGGCGTCCGAGGGAGTCACCGCATGACGCGGCATCTCCTGCGGGACGACGACCTCACGGCGGAGGAACAGGCCGAGATCCTCGATCTCGCCGTGTCGCTCAAGAAGGATCGGTGGAAGCTGAAGCCGCTCGCGGGCCCGCAGACGGTCGCGGTCATCTTCGACAAGTCCTCCACGCGCACCCGGGTCTCGTTCGCGGTCGGAATCGCCGATCTCGGTGGGACGCCGCTGATCATCTCGACGGCGAACAGTCAGCTCGGCGGCAAGGAGACTCCGTCCGACACTGCTCGGGTCCTCGAGCGTCAGGTCGCCGCGATCGTGTGGCGCACGTACGCGCAGGGGGGCCTGGAGGAGATGGCCGCGGGAACCCGCGTCCCGGTGGTCAACGCCCTCAGCGACGACTTCCACCCGTGCCAGCTGCTGGCGGACCTGCTGACGATCCAGGAGCACAAGGGCGAGCTGCGGGGTCTCACGCTCGCCTTCTTCGGCGACGGGCGCTCGAACATGGCGCACTCGTACATGCTCGCGTGCGTCACCGCGGGCATGCACGTACGCGTCGCGTCGCCCGAGTCGTACACGCCTCGCGAGGACGTGGTCGCCGACGCGGACCGTCGCGCCATCACGACGGGTGGATCGCTCACGCTGTACACCGATGCGAACGAGGCGGCCGCGGGGGCGGACGTCATCGTCACCGACACGTGGGTGTCGATGGGCAAGGAGGAGGAGAAGCTCGCACGACTGCGCGACCTGGGCGAGTACAAGGTCACCCGCGAGCTCATGTCGCTGGCCAAGCCGGAGGCGATCTTCATCCACTGCCTGCCCGCCGATCGCGGCTACGAGGTCGAGGCCGAGGTGATCGACGGACCGCAGAGCGTGGTGTGGGACGAGGCCGAGAACCGACTGCACGCGCAGAAGGCGCTGCTGGTGTGGCTGCTTCGCCAGGACTAGACCCGGCGGGCGGCGCAGTCCCGGCGCCGGGCACGGCTCGATCCGGCAGGACCGCGCCGAGCGGCGCAACGGTCGCGCCGCGGGGGTGGCTCGCCAGCCGATGGGACCGGCTCAACGGACGCCAGCGCGTCGCGGGGGTGGATCTGGCGCGGGGGCTCGCGGTGTTCGGGATGATTGCGGCGCACCTGCTGTGGATCGACGATCTCGATTTCTCGGATGCCGCCACCTGGGTTGCCGTGGTCGACGGACGATCCTCGATCCTCTTCGCGACACTGGCGGGAGTCTCGATAGGCCTCGTGACGGGTGGCCGGCGGCCGCTGCCGCCGCTCGAGCTGCGGCTCGCGCGCGGCCGCCTCGTGGTGCGTGCGGCGCTGCTGTGGGTGCTCGGGGTCTTCCTGATCGCGACGGGGGTCCCGGTCTTCGTCATCCTTCCTGCGTACGCGATCCTCTTCCTGCTCGCGCTGCCCCTGGTTTCTCTGGGTGCCAGGACCCTCTTCCTGCTCGCCGCCGGGCTCGCCCTGGTCATGCCGCTCGTGCAGCCCGTGCTCGATCACCTCCCGGTCTGGTCGACGCGGTCCGGGCAGCTGCTGGCCGCCGTCATCGGCTGGCACTACCCGTTCCCGGTCTGGATGGCCTTCGTCGTTGCGGGGCTGGGCGCCGCCCGCGCGGGCATCCTCTCCGCGCGGGTGCAGCTGTGGATGCTGGGTGCGGGTGCAGCGCTGGCGGTGGCGGGATACGGCTTGGATGCCGCGACCAGACCGGATGCGCCACCCGTCGCCATTTCGTACTGGGACGAGGTGTGGACGGCAGCGCCCCACTCCAGCGGGCTGCTCGAGGTCATCGGCTCGGGGGGCTTCGCGCTCGCGACGATCGGCCTCTGCCTGCTGGTCTGCCGGACGCTTCTGACCTGGGTGGTGCTCCCGCTGCGTGCGGTGGGCGCGATGCCGCTCACCGCGTACACCGCTCAGCTGGTGATCTGGGCGATCGCCGCCACGGTCATCCTCGGCAATCCGAGCGACCTGCGCGGATTCCGCGACCTGGAGCCGTTCTGGCCGATCACGGGCGTCCTCGTGATCGCGTGCACTGCGTGGGCGTTGCTGATCGGCCGCGGCCCGCTGGAATGGCTCATCGACCGCGCCGCACGACTCGCCGTGCGGCGTGGTTAGGCTGAACGGATGAGCGATGCGAAGGGCGACGGCACCAACGAGGGCGCGCTGTGGGGCGCGCGATTCGCGTCGGGGCCATCGCCGGAGCTCGCCGCGCTGAGCCGGTCCACCCACTTCGATTGGGATCTCGCGCTCTACGACATCGCGGGGTCGCATGCACATGCGAAGGCCCTCGCGGCGGCGGGGTATCTCACCGCCGACGAAGAGCAGGCCATGCACGACGGACTCGACGTGCTCGCGCGCGGCATCACCGGCGGCACACTGCGCCCGGGCGCGCAGGACGAGGACGTCCACGGCGCGCTCGAGCAGGCGCTCATCGCGCAGGTGGGTCCCGAACTGGGTGGGAAGTTGCGAGCCGGTCGCAGCCGGAACGACCAGATCGCCACTCTCGTTCGCATGTACCTCCTCGATCACTCGCGCACGATCGCCCGCGACATCCTGCGAGTCGTCGATGCCCTCGTGGCGCAAGCCGAGGCGCATCCCGAGGCGATCATGCCGGGACGCACGCACCTGCAGCATGCGCAGCCGGTGCTGCTGGCGCACCACCTGCAGGCACACGCCTGGCCGCTCGTGCGCGACCTGGAGCGCCTCCGCGACTGGTCGGTGCGCGCGGCGGTCTCACCGTACGGCGGGGGAGCACTCGCCGGGTCCACGCTCGGGCTCGACCCGCAGCTGGTTGCGCGCGAACTCGGACTGGCGCGGCCCTCCGAGAACTCGCTCGACGGCACGTCCGCGCGCGACGTCGTGGCGGAATTCGCCTTCATCGCCGCGATGATCGCCGTCGACATCTCGCGCTTCGCGGAGGAGATCATCCTGTGGAACACCCGCGAGTTCGGTTTCGTCACCCTCGACGACGGCTACTCGACCGGCTCGAGCATCATGCCGCAGAAGAAGAATCCCGACATCGCCGAGCTGGCCCGCGGCAAGGCGGGCAGGCTGATCGGCAACCTCACCGGACTCCTGTCGACACTGAAAGGCCTGCCCCTGGCCTACAACCGCGACCTGCAGGAGGACAAGGAACCTGTTTTCGACTCGGTACGCACCCTGGAGGTCGTGCTTCCCGCATTCGCCGGAATGGTCGCCACCCTGTGGTTCGACACCGAGCGGATGGCCCATCTCGCACCCCAGGGATTCTCTCTGGCGACCGACGTGGCCGAATGGCTGGTCAAACGCGGCGTGCCCTTCCGGGACGCGCACGAGATCTCCGGGGAGTTGGTCAGGCTCTGCGAGGATCGCGACATCGAACTGCATGAGGCCACCGATGCGATGCTCGCATCCGTCTCGCCGCATCTGTCCGGGGAGGTGCGTGAGGTTCTCACCATCGAGGGCTCCGTCGCGAGCCGGGACGGGGTCGGCGGCACCGCGCCGGTGCGCGTGGGCGAGCAGCGCGCAGAGCTGATCGCCCGCGTCCAGGCGGCCGCGCACGCGCTCGGCCTGTAGCACCGTTCTCAGCCCCGGATCCGTTCCGCCTCGTTCACCGCGCCCGCGACGTCATCGGCGGTCTTCTTGGTCCGTGCGATGAGGTCCGAGAGCGCACTCGCCGCCTGCGGATCCTCGGACGGGACGTCGATCCCCGTCAGGAAGGCGAGAGCGACGACGGCATCCTGGTGCGCGCCGAGGGCGTCCTGCAGCGCTTTGCTCCTGTCGATCGTGTCGTCCGCGTGCGGACCGATCACCGGCGCGGCCAATTCGACCGCGTACCGGTGACGCTTCGCCGCCTTCCGCGCATCGTGCAGCAGGTCGGCCGCGTCGGCATCCTCGTCAGCCGAAGCGGCGTGCGCGCGATCGAGGCGCGAGCGCCAGCGGGCGTCGGCCTTCTCCACCTTTCTCGCGGCTCGATCCGCGGGCCGGGCGCTCTTACCGCCGAGCGGCGGGTCGTCCCGCCACCGGGCGACCACCGCGTACAGCGCGGCGCCCCGGACGCTGCTGAGGCCCTCGGTGGCAGCTTCCCACGCCTCGATGCGGTCGTGCTGGATCTCGTCGGCGATCACCTGGTTCGCGGCGTGACCCGTCGCAGACTCCTCCTCGGTGAATCGCTCGGCGAGCACCTGCAGGTCCCGCACATCCCCCAGCAGCAGCCCGGCCCAGCGCAGCTCCTTGGCGAAGCTGGCGGCGTGGTCGGCGTCGTAGACGCTTCCGAACGTGCGGAGAGTCGCGCGCAGGCGCCGGATGGCCACGCGCGCGGGGTGGACGAGGCTCTCGTCGCGCGATGCGAGAGCGAACCGGGCGTCGAGGATCACGGCGCATTGCTCGCCGACGTACGCCTGGACGAGGGCGCCCAGGGTGTCGACGGTCGCCCGAGAGTCACCCATGTCGGTGGACGCCCTTCACCAGATCGCCAATCTCACGAGGGCACCCACGATGCACGCCCACAGCAGACTGGACAGCGTGCCGATGATGAAGCGCTCGCGCGCCTCGGCGGCGGCGAGCTCTGAGAAGCGACCGACACCCTTGACCGCGACGACGATCGCGATCGCCTCGGGGTAGCCGGCGATCAACGCGATCACGACCGAAAGCCGCTCGAGGTAGCCGATGGTCGTCCCGCCGCGCAGCACCTCCGTCGCGGTGACCGTCGCCGTCTCCGATCCGTCGCCGACGCCTGCTGCGTCGGCATCCAGCATGATCCCGCCGTTCGCGCCGTCGCGGACCCGGCCGTGCGTGGCGATCTCGAGAATTCGGCGGGTCACCGGGTTTCCTCCCAGCACGGCGACCGCCGTTCCGAGCAGGGCGACGATCAGCCCCATGATGAGCGGAACGTTCAGCGGCGAGACGACGACCACGATCAGCGAGAGGACGACAAGCGCGCCGGCGACGATCAGGGGGACCGTCGTGGGTCGCTTCAGGCTGAGGATGACGAGCACCAGAGCAGCACCCAACGCGAGGAACAGGAAGATCGACAGCAGCGCGACGATGATCGTCTCGGGGAAGATCACTGGCATGCTCGTCAGTCTGTCACGGCCCGTCTGATGACCGGTCGAGCCGCTCCAGCGTGCGCACGAGTGCCGGTGTCGCGGCCTCCTCCAGCCGCAGGCCCGCGGCTTTGGCGCGCAGGCTCACGGCCGTCGGGGTGATGCCCAGGCGGCTTGCGATGCGCTTCTGGGTGAGACCCTGGGCCAGAAGGTCGGCCACCTCCCACCCCTGCTCGGAGCGGCGGTCGCGCAGGTCGACCAGAAGCCGCAGATAGGCCTGGGAGTCCTCGGCCGCGACGGGGTCCGCAGACGAGACCGCGATCCGGCCGGGCGCCGACTTCGCCCGATCGACCGCGTCCCGTGCGAGGACGAACACCGCGCCTCGTGCGGCCCGGATGTCGGGAGGAAGCGGCGTCTCGATCGCACCCACCCCGAGGCCGACGCTCCAGCGACCGTCCCGCAGCAGCTCGAGGCTGATGGTGAGCGCAGCCGCGGCGCTCGCGGTGAGGGTCTGCAGTTC
>NZ_DASUNI010000037.1:0-2340 GCF_036277215.1 Microbacterium sp.
AAGTTGTGTGAGGTGATCCAGGCGAGCGCTTCTTCTCCTCGG
This sequence comes from Microbacterium sp., assembly GCF_036277215.1. GTDB lineage: Bacteria > Actinomycetota > Actinomycetes > Actinomycetales > Microbacteriaceae > Microbacterium. The sequence goes on from NZ_DASUNI010000037.1 coordinate 43, forward strand.
GCATCGCGGATCCCGCGGCGGGTGTTCGCCGGATTGCGGAAGCCCCCGAGGGAGTCAGGGAAGACCGGCAAGTCGAGCCGGCCGCTCGCGGCGAACCGACGTCGGAGCACCGCCAGAACAGTGAGGGGTAGCCGAGGACCCGCTCCCCCGCCGATGACTTCGTCGGCTTACGCAACAGACCCTGGCCCTTGACCCTGATGATGGTGTGGGTGATCTCGACCTCGCCACCGACGAGGTCGACCTGGTCCCACACCACGGCCAGGGCTTCGCCTATACGGACGCCCGTCGCGATCATGAAGAGCGTGAGATCGGGCAAATCCCGCCGCCGGGCTGTGTCGTCGGCGGACAGCTGACGCAACCAGTCGGCGATCTCGAGCTCGGACAGGGCACGAGGTGTCTTCTTGACCCTGACCTCAATGCGTTCGACCTCCCGGATCGGATTGATCATGACTGCGCCGTACCGGACGGCCAGGTTCATCACACTCGAGATAACGCTGCGGCAGCTCTTCGCCGTTGGTGGGCCCACGTCCTGCTTGATCTTCCCGATGACCTTGTCGACGAGTGGCGTTGTCAGCTCCCCGAGCCGGATCTCGCCGATGCAGTCGTCGGCGAGGGTGGCGTATTGCCGAGACGTGTATTGGGCGAGTTCAACCAGTCGACGCAACACCGGTCTCTTGGGTCGAGCGTAGCTGCTCGGCGAACACCTCCGCCGGGGTCTTCCAGCCAAGGACTTTTCGGGGGCGGTTGTTGAGTGTTAGTGCGATCGCTTCGAGGTCCTCGGCCGACCATCGTGACAGGTCCGTGCCCTTAGGTAAGTACTGCCGCAGCAGCCCGTTGGTGTTCTCGTTCGTCGGGCGCTGCCAAGGCGAGTGCGGGTCGGCGAAGAACACCTTCGTGCTGGTCTCCAACGCGAACTGTGCGTGCGCGGACAGCTCTTTGCCGCGATCCCAGGTCAGCGTCTTGCGCAACTGTTCAGGCAGCCGCGTCATCGACGCCGTCAGTGCGGTGCTCATCGCCTCGGCACCGTAACCGCCCAGGGCGGGCCCGTTCTTCACGACCGGCTGCTCACCCCAACCCTCGAGCCTCGGCAGATGGACCAGCAGGGTTGATCGGCTCGAGCGCTCCACGATCGTGCCGATCGCGGACCGGCCGGTGCCGATGATCAAATCGCCTTCCCAGTGCCCGGGCACGGCCCGATCGTCGGCTTCGGCAGGGCGCTGACTGATCACGACATCGGCGGTGACATGGCCTTGCGGCTTGTTCCGCGACCTCGCACGCGGCTCGCGCAACGCCCTCCCGGTGCGCAGGCACGCGACCAACTCCCGTTTGAGCGCACCGCGGCCCTCGATGAACAGCGACTGGTAGATCGCCTCATGGCTGATGCGCATGGACTCATCATCTGGGAAGTCGACCGTCAACCGATGCGCGATCTGCTCCGGGCTCCACGCTGTCGCCCACCGACGGTCGGCGCGGTGCGGCTTGTTCAAGCCCTTCCACGATGGAGGTGTCGGGCCGGAGACCACCGTGCCGTCGAGACGGCGCACGGTGCCGGCCAGGCGCTCCTGCACGTACTCGCGCAGCCTGTCGTTGGTCGCGAGTTTGGCGACCTTCGGGCGCTTCGCGGCCTGCTGCGCCTTCCACTGCGCGACCGTGGCCCGATACTCCTGCTGCCCGCCGCGGGTGGCCGCGTTGCGGCGCAGCTCGCGCGAGATCGTCGAAGGATCACGGTTAATCGCGCGAGCGATCTCCCGCACGCCCATGTTCTTAGCGCGCAGGATCGCGATCTCCTCACGCTCCTCGAAGGTCAGAAAGCGGCCCGTCGGTTCGGCCAGCGAGATCGGCGGCATTCCGCCAGCGTGCCGAAACCAGCGAGCCCCGACCGGCCACGACACGCCGACCGCCAGTGACGCCTCCGCCGTCGTGACGCCCGTAGCGATCAGACGCCAGAACTGCCGCTGCACCACTCGCGACGGATCAGGGCGCCCGGGCGAGCGCATCGCCGGCCTCAGCGCCCGATCAGCACGCCACTGCCGGCGAAGCCCCTCCGGCGCATCTCCAGTCTTCCTACTCCAGTCCGCCGTCGCCATCCCAGAACACCTCCGAAGTCGAGGTGTTGCGACCACCGGTTGAATCCGCCTTGACATCCCCTGTCGGCGTGGAAGACCACCTGTGCGGGGAGCTGGCCACGGAGCACGAACGCCATGGTCAACGCCTGATCGACCAGGTCGGCACGCAGATGATCGGTGATCGCCCAGCCGAGGACCCGGCGTGAGCAGCCGTCGCGGACCGCGCACAAGT
>NZ_DASUNI010000038.1:0-22688 GCF_036277215.1 Microbacterium sp.
GCTCTACGCGCGATTCATCACGAAGGTACTGTTCGACATCGGGTTGATCGACTTCACCGAACCGTTCTCGACCCTGGTCAATCAGGGCATGGTCCTGCTGTCCGGCTCCAAGATGTCGAAGAGCAAGGGCAACCTGGTCGAGTTCGCCTCCAGCATGATCGACCCCGGAGCCGACGCGGTACGCGTCGCGATCGCGTTCGCCGGACCGGTCGAGGACGACATCAACTGGGAGGACGTGTCCACCACCGGAGCCCAGAAGTTCCTCGCGCGGGCGTGGCGCGTCGCCAAGGACGTCGACAGCAGCCCGGACGTGATCTGGGCTGAAGGCGATCAGGGTCTGCGGCGCGTGACGCACCGACTGCTGGCCGATGCGCCCGGGCTGGTCGAGCAGACGAAGTTCAACGTCGTCATCGCGCGGCTGATGGAGCTCGTCAACGCCACCCGAAAGGTGATCGACACCGGTGCCGGCCCTCGGGATCCGGCCGTCCGCGAAGCGGCCGAGGTGACCGCGATGGTCCTTGACCTGTTCGCTCCGCACACTGCCGAGGAGATGTGGGAGATTCTCGGCTACCAGCCGTTCGTCGGCCTCGTTCCGTGGCGGCAGCCCGACGCGACGCTGCTCGTGGAGGACACCGTGACCACGGTCGTGCAGGTCGACGGCAAGGTGCGGGCGACCCTGGAAGTGTCGGCGCGGATAGATCCGGCGAAGCTGGAGGCACTCGCGCGCGATGATGCCCGCATCCAGCGGGCGCTGGCGGGCCGCGACGTCACCCGAACGGTCGTCCGCCCGCCGAAGGTGGTCAGCTTCAGCACCAGCTGATCCTCCCCAGGCCCTCTCCGGTCGACGTCCTCCACCGGCCGGCGACCTGGCGGGCGCGGCTGCACGGCACCGTCGTACGTTCGGCCGTGTGTCGACTGCCGAGCAACCCCGCAGGGGCGGTGCGAGTCCTCGGGCGCGCTTGGGCCTGGGGGCGGCCATCGTGGTGGTGCTGCTCGCGCTGACGATCACCGTCGCGATCGGCATCCTGCGCGGGGCTTCCGCACCGATCGAGACGGTCACCACCGACGACGCCGTCGAAACGGATGCCGCGCCGGCGGCATCCGTCTTCGTGCACGTGTCCGGCGCCGTCGCCACGCCGGGGCTGTACGTCCTCGGCGAGGGCGCTCGCGTGGTCGACGCGATCGCGGCGGCAGGCGGATTCGCGCCCGGCGCCGATGAGGCGGCGGTCAACCTCGCGCGTCCCCTGAGCGACGGGGAGCAGCTGCACGTGCCCGCCGCAGGCGAGGTCTCGCAGCCGCAAGACGCGGCGGCGCCCGGCGACGGGCGGGTCAACCTCAACACCGCGGATGCCGCGCAACTGGACACACTCCCGCGCATCGGCCCCGCGATGGCCGCGCGGATCATCGAGTGGCGCGAGGCGAACGGTCGGTTCACCAGCGTCGAGGACCTCCTGGCCGTGCCGGGGATCGGCGACAAGATGCTCGAGACGCTCCGCGACCTCGTCACGGCGTGACCATGACGAGTCGGCCGAGCGCTCACCTCCGGCTCGTCCCGGTGGCCCTGGCCGCGTGGGCGGCGGCGCTGGTCACGACCATGCATCCCGGTGCGGGAGCGCCCGTCGCCCTGGCGCTGTGGACGCTGTCGCTGCTCGCACTCGCGAGCATCGTGCAGGCAGGCAGGTCGGGTCGGATGCGGCGGCGCATCGGCCACTCCGGCGCCATCGTGGTGCTCGCTCTCGTCGCGGCCGCCGCCGCGGCATCTCATGGGGCCCTGGCACAGCCTGCGCGCGCCGAGGCGGAGCGCTTCGCCCTCGGGGGCGGCCGCGCGGTCATCCTCCAGGCGATCGTGACCGGCAAGGTCGAGACGCGGGCGACGGGTGAATGGGGGTTCGACGCGGTCGCGACCCGCCTGGTCACGGGTCCGGTCGCCGACGCCGTCCGCTTCGACGTCGCGGTCGGCGTGCAGCCCGTAGAGGTCGATCGGCGGGACGACCTCGATGTAGGTGCTCAGGTGGAGGTGCGGGGCACCGCGCGACCTGGGCCTGCCGGCGACCGCGCGGTGCTCGCGGTCACGGCATCCCATGGCGTGGAGGTGACGGCGGCGCCGCCTGGCCTGCTCGCCGTCACGGCCGATCTGCGTCGCGGACTCGTCGCTTCGGCCGACGGGCTTCCGCCACCCGGTGCGGGGCTGATCCCGGGGCTCGCGGTCGGGGACACCTCCGCCGTGACGGCAGACCTCGACCACGCGATGAAGGCCTCATCTCTGTCGCACCTCACCGCGGTGTCCGGGGCGAACTGTGCGATCGTCGTCGGGCTCGCCTTCGGCGCCGTGGCGGCGGCCGGAGGATCGCGCCGCGCCCGGGTGGGCGGCGGACTCGCGACACTCGCGGGCTTCGTTCTGCTGGTCACGCCCGAGCCCAGCGTCGTGCGGGCCGGTGCGATGGCCGCCATTGCGATGATCGGCGTGCTGATCGGTCGCACCGGCGCCGGGATGAGCGTGCTCGCGCTGGCCGTGACCGTGCTCCTGGTCACCGATCCATGGCTGGCCGGTTCCCTCGGCTTCGCGTTGTCGGCGGTGGCGACTTCTTCGCTGCTGCTGTTCGCACGCCCGCTCGCCTCAGGCCTCGAGAGATGGATGCCCAGGGCTCTCGCGCTGGCGCTGTCGGTGCCGCTCGCCGCCCAGCTCGCCTGCGGTCCGCTCCTGATCGTGATCACGCCCAGCGTGCCGGTGTACGGAGTCGCCGCGAATCTCCTCGCGGCGCCGGCGGCGCCTCTGGCCACCGTCATAGGGCTTGCGGCCTGCGTCACGGCGCCGCTTCCCTGGATTCAGGCCGGCCTGACCGCGATCGCATGGCTGCCGGCCGCGTGGATCGCGGGGACGGCGCAGACCTTCAGCGCGCTTCCCGGAGGCCAGGTCTCCTGGTGGGAGGGCTGGCCCGGGGTCGTGGCCCTGACCGTCGTGAGCATCGCCATCGGGATCCTCGTCGCCGCACCGCGCGCCGGACGGCGCGGATGGAAGCGCACGCGCATGATGTCCGTCGTCGTGGTCGCGATCGTCGCGGGCGTCGTCGCCGGCGGAGCCGCGCTGTCTTCCTTCGCGGGCCGGTGGACGCTGCCCTCGGCGTGGAGCGTGATCGCGTGCGACGTCGGCCAGGGTGACGCCGTCCTGATCCGCTCCGCCGGCGCCGTCGCGCTGATCGACACCGGCCCCGAGCCGGAAGCGCTCGGGCGCTGTCTCGATCGCGCGGGCATCGGCCGCATCGACCTGCTGGTGCTCACCCATTTCGATCTCGATCACGTCGGTGGCCTGGATGCCGTGGTCGGGCGGACCGTCACCGCGCTCCACGGTCCGATCGCGTCGGCCGACGACGCGCGACTGCTGTCGCGGCTCGAGGCCGGGGGTGCCCGGACGCTGGAGGTCCACTCCGGTCGAAGCGGAACGCTCGGCCGCGCGGCTTGGCGCGTGATCTGGCCACCCGTGGAGAGTCGCGCGTTCCCGACCGGAAACGACGCCAGTGTCGTCGTCGACATCCGCGGCCCAGGTCTGCCGACCTCGCTGTTCCTCGGCGACCTGTCCGCGTCGCCGCAGCGTGCCCTGGCGGCATCCGATGCGCTGGACCCGCCCTACGACGTGGTCAAGGTCGCCCACCACGGGAGTGCTGACCAGGACGCCGCGCTCTACGTGCTCGCGCACCCGGCGCTCGCGCTCGTCACCGTCGGTGCCGACAACACCTACGGGCACCCGCGCCGCGAGATCCTGGATGCGCTGCGCGACCTCGGCGCCCGAACCGCGCGCACCGATGACGAGGGGCTGATCGCCCTGTGGCGGAGTGCATCTGCGCTGATGGTGTGGCGGGAGCGCGGCGGCGGGGTCGCAGCCCCTGGGTAGGCTGGGAGCATGGCGACGAGCGCGCGACGCACCCCGGCGGGAAAGGCGCGCACGACCATCCCGCAGGTGTCGTGGCGCGCGCCGCAGCCCGCACCGATCGTGCTCGTATCCGGGCCGGAAGATGTGTGCGCGGAGCGCGCGATCGCCGGCATCCGCGACTATCTCCGCGCCGAAGACCCGAGCCTGGAGGTCACCGACGTCCGTGCTGACGATTACGTCGCAGGCACCCTCCTGGGTGTGACCTCCCCGTCGCTGTTCGGGGAGCCCCGGCTGGTGCGCGTCACGGGCGTGGAGAAGTGCTCCGACGCCTTCCTCGCCGAAGCGGTCTCGTACCTCGCGGCTCCTCAGGAAGGCGCGACGGTCGTGCTGCGCCACACCGGTGCCACCGTGCGCGGCAAGAAGCTGCTGGACGCGATCCGTGCCGGCGACGGCGGGGGCATCGAGATCGCGTGTCCTGCGGTCAAGCGCGACTCCGACCGCTTCGACTTCGCGGCGGGGGAGTTCTCCGCGGCCCGCAAGCGGATCGCGCCCGTTGCGCTGCGCACCCTCGTCTCCGCGTTCGCCGATGACCTCACCGAGCTGGCTGCAGCCTGTCAGCAGCTGATCTCGGATGTGCCAGGTGATGTGACCGAGCAGATCGTCGAGCGGTACTACGGCGGACGGGTCGAAACGTCGGCATTCGCAGTCGCCGACACGGCGATCGCCGGCCGCTACGGCGAGGCGCTCATCTCTTTGCGGCACGCGCTTGCGTCGGGCGCCGACCCCGTGCCCCTGGTGGCTGCGATCGCATCCAAGCTGCGCACGATGGCGCGCGTCGCGGGCACGCGAGAGTCCTCTGGAGCGCTGGCCGCTCGACTGGGGCTCAAGGACTGGCAGGTCGACCGCGCACGCAGGGATCTGTCGGGGTGGTCCGACGCGACGCTGGGCATGGCGATCCAGGCGACCGCTCGAGCGGATGTCGAGGTGAAGGGCGGCTCACGCGACAGCGTCTTCGCGCTGGAGCGGCTCGTCACCGTGATCGCGACCAGGGAACCCTTCGGTTCCTGAGTAGGCGCGTCAGCGCCGTATCGAAGGGCGGTTCCTGGAGTAGGCGATCGCGACGCGAGCGACGCGGAATGACGAAAGCCCGCCCCAACCGGGACGGGCCTTCAAGAGCAGCAGTGCTCAGAGCGCGGCGACCTGCTTGGCGATGGCCGACTTGCGGTTCGCCGCCTGGTTCGCGTGGATGACGCCCTTGCTGGCGGCCTTGTCGAGCTTCTTGGTCGCCTTGGCGAGGGACTTCTCGGCTGCGGCCTTGTCACCGGCGGCGACGGCCTCGCGGGTGCGGCGCACCTCGGTGCGCAGCTCGCTCTTGACGGCCTTGTTGCGCTCGTGCGCCTTGTCGTTGGTCTTGTTGCGCTTGATCTGCGACTTGATGTTTGCCACGTTTGTCGACGTTCTTTCGTTCGGAGTGATCGATGTGAGATGCCGAGTGGCAGGAGAGGGATGCCGCACGGCGGTCGTGAGGGTGGACGCCCACACGCAAGCCAATCACCGAGTCTATCAGGGATCCTGCGAGGCCTGATCCTGCCGCGAGTCGATCGTTGCGATCGCGAGACCGAGCACCGCGTTGAACACCCGCGGACGCATGGCGCTGACCAGATGAGTCGTGCGCGGCACGACGATCAGCTCGGCGTGCGGCGCGATGCGCTGGAACAGCCGCTCGTTCACGCGCAGCTGATCGTACTGTCCGTTCACGAACCATAGCGGCACCGTGATCCGGCCCAGCGCCGCGAGCAGATCCAGCACGGGGAGGCTGCGCATGGCCGTGTGCTGCGTGTCGAACGCGTAGCCGCCGGCGCCGAAGTCTGCTCGCGTCTCCGGAGGAAGGGTGCTGTCGAGCATGCGCCTGGTGAACCACATGCCCCGGTCGGGGAGCGAGTCCAATCCCCGCGCGAACGCCCGATAGGCGTGCAGTCCGAGTCCTCGTGGGATGGAGGTGCACGACGCCGCCACGAACCCCGCGACGGGCGGCGGATCCTCCTGCCCGGCGTATTCGATGCACAGCAGCCCGCCCATCGAATGGCCCACCAGCAGAACGGGTCCGTGCGTGGCGGCATCCCGGACCGCCGTGTCGATCGTCTCGAACGCCGACTCGAGCGTGAATTCCTCCGCCATCCTGCTTCCGTGACCGGGCAGGTCCACGGCCGTCGCAGGATTGCCGCGCTCGTGCATGGCCGCCACCTGCGCGCGCCACATGGTGGCGGACGTCCGGATGCCGTGCACGAACACGAGCTGCACGACCATCCGCTCAGGATATGGCGGAGCGGACCTCCCCGTAGACTGGCTTCATATGTCACCGCGCGCCCACAAGCCCCTCGAGCCGTCCGCGACCCCGCCTGAGCTGATCCGCAACTTCTGCATCATCGCTCACATCGATCACGGCAAATCGACGCTTGCCGACCGCATGCTGCAGATCACCGGCGTGGTCTCGGATCGCGACATGCGCGCGCAGTACCTCGACCGCATGGACATCGAACGCGAACGCGGGATCACGATCAAGAGCCAGGCGGTGCGCATGCCGTGGCAGCTGAACGGTCAGACGTATGCGCTCAACATGATCGACACGCCGGGACACGTCGACTTCACCTACGAGGTGAGCCGTTCGCTCGCAGCCTGCGAGGGGGCCATCCTGCTGGTGGATGCGGCGCAGGGCATCGAGGCGCAGACCCTCGCGAACCTCTATCTGGCCCTGGAGAACGACCTGCACGTCATCCCGGTGCTGAACAAGATCGACCTCCCGGCGGCGGACCCCGACAAATACGCGAAAGAGCTCGCCAGCCTGATCGGCGGCCGCCCCGAGGATGTGCTGCGCGTCAGCGGCAAGACCGGTCTCGGCGTCGAGGAGCTGCTGAGCCACGTGGTGGACCAGATCCCCTCCCCGAAGGGCGACCCTGATGCACCGTCGCGAGCCATGATCTTCGACTCGGTGTACGACTCGTACCGCGGGGTCATCACCTACGTGCGGATGATCGACGGCAAGCTGAGTCCGCGCGAGCGCATCCAGATGATGTCCACCCGCGCGGTGCACGAGCTACTGGAGATCGGCGTCTCCTCTCCCGAGCCGACCCCTACCAAAGGGCTCGGCGTCGGCGAGGTGGGGTATCTGATCACCGGCGTGAAGGACGTGCGCCAGTCCAAGGTCGGCGACACCGTCACCAGCGCCGCCAAGCCGTCGCAGCACGCACTGCCCGGGTACACCGACCCGAAGCCGATGGTGTTCTCCGGGCTGTATCCGATCGACGGCAGTGACTACCCGGTGCTGCGCGAGGCGCTGGACAAGCTGAAGCTGTCCGATGCGTCCCTCAACTACGAGCCCGAGACCTCGGTCGCCCTCGGGTTCGGATTCCGCTGCGGGTTCCTCGGGCTTCTGCACCTCGAGATCGTCACCGAGCGCCTCGAACGCGAGTTCGGTCTCGACCTCATCTCGACGGCTCCGTCGGTGACGTACGAGGTGACCACGGACGATTCCAAGCGCTACACCGTCACCAACCCCAGCGAGTTCCCCTCGGGTACCAAGATCGCCAGTGTCACCGAGCCCATGGTCAAGGCCGCGATCCTCGCGCCGAAGGACTACGTCGGGACCATCATGGAGCTGTGCCAGTCACGGCGGGGCACGCTGCTGGGCATGGAGTACCTCGGCGAGGACCGCGTCGAGATCCGGTACACGATGCCGCTCGGCGAGATCGTGTTCGACTTCTTCGACAACCTGAAGTCCAAGACCGCCGGCTACGCCTCGCTGGACTACGAGCCCAGCGGCGACCAGGAAGCGGACCTGGTGAAGGTCGACATCCTGTTGCAGGGCGAGCCGGTCGACGCCTTCAGCGCGATCGTGCACCGCGACAAGGCGTACGCGTACGGCGTGCTGATGACCGAACGGTTGAAGAAGCTCATTCCGCGCCAGCAGTTCGAGGTGCCCATCCAGGCGGCGATCGGCGCACGGATCATCGCCCGCGAGTCGATCCGCGCGATGCGCAAGGACGTGCTGGCCAAATGCTACGGCGGCGACATCACGCGCAAGCGCAAGCTGCTCGAGAAGCAGAAGGAGGGCAAGAAGCGCATGAAGATGGTCGGACGCGTCGAGGTCCCTCAGGAGGCGTTCATCGCCGCGCTCTCGGGCGACACCGAAGGCAAGGACAAGAAATAGTCTCTCGGGAGCGCCGGATGGTGCCCTCAGGAACCCGAAGTAGGCTGGAATCCATGCGCCGCGGGACCTTCAGGGACGAGACCGTCGACTACGCCGCCGTCGGGGCGACTCAGGCGGCCGACCTGATGCACTTCCCCCCGGAGCGCAGCATCCCCGCCGAGGAGTCGTGGCGCATCGGCAGCGGTGAGGCGCGATTCCGCACCGCCGGCGACGCCCTGCTGTCGTGGAGCGCGCAGCGCGGTGCGGGTCTCGAACTGAGCGACGTGCGACCCGCTGCCGGACCGATGTACTCCGGCGTGAGCTTCGACGCCGAAGGACACCCGCTCGCTCCGAGCCGACTCGAAGCCGACCAGCGATTCGACAGCGACGGCACGCCCTACGTCGGCCCCGGTACGACCGTGCATGTGCACGGGCGCGTCCGCGGCATGAGCGCGGATGCCGAACTGCGGGTGATCTTCTCGATCGAGGAGCCGCGCCGAGTCGGGTTCGCCCTGGGGACCGTGGGAGGCTCCGTCGTCAGCGGCGAGGAGTCCTTCATGCTCCAGTGGTACGACAACGACGAGGTGTGGTTCACGGTGCGGGCGTTCGACGCGCCCTCCGCGCTCCTTTACCGCGTCTTCCGCGGGCTGATCCGCCGGCGCCGGCGGGAGCTGTTCACGCGCTATCTGCGCGCGATCTCGCCGCTGTACGCGACCCCTGCCTGATGGGCTCCGCGCTCCCGGTAGGCGAGCCGGCGCCGCGCGACGGTTCGCTCCCGGTCGAGATCGACAGCGCCGCCCCGTTCGGGGTGTACCTGCACGTGCCGTTCTGCCGGGTGCGGTGCGGCTACTGCGACTTCAACACCTACACGGCCGGCGAGCTCCGCGGTGCGCGGCAGGACCAGTACGCCGACACGCTTCTGCGGGAGGTCGCTCTCGCACGCACCGTGCTCGCCGACGCCGGCCCCCTCCGTTCCCCTGCGACGGTGTTCTTCGGCGGCGGGACTCCGACGCTGCTGCCCCCGGGGGACCTCGGTCGCATGCTCGACGGCGTCCGCGCCGCGTTCGGCATCCAGGCCGATGCTGAGGTCACCGTCGAGGCGAATCCCGACACGGTCACGGATGCCGTCGCCGTCGAGCTGGCGGCATCCGGGGTCACGCGACTGTCGATCGGCATGCAGTCCGCCGTCCCGCACGTGCTCGCCGCGCTCGATCGGACCCACGTCCCCTCGAACGTCGGCACCGCCGTCGACGCGGCCCGCCGTGCCGGCCTCGACGTCAGTCTCGATCTCATCTACGGCGCGCCGGGGGAGTCGCTGTCGGACTGGCGCTCGTCGTTGGAGGCCGCCGCGGCGCTCGACCCGGACCACGTGTCGGCCTACGCCCTCATCGTGGAGGACGGCACGAAGCTCGCGCGTCAGATCCGGCGAGGCGAGGTTCCCCCGCCCGACGACGACCTCCAAGCCGACATGTACGAGTTGGCGGACGACCTCCTCGGCACCGCCGGCTACGAGTGGTACGAGGTGTCCAACTGGGCGCGAGACGACGCGCACCGTTCGCGGCACAACCTGGCGTACTGGCAGGGAGCCGACTGGTGGGGCTTCGGCCCCGGCGCGCACAGCCACATCGCCGGCGTACGGTTCTGGAATGTCAAGCACCCTGCCGCATACGCGCAGCGTCTCGCCGCGGGCGAGTCTCCGGTCGCAGCGCGCGAGCGGCCCGATCAGGCGGCGACCGCACTCGAGAGCGTCATGCTCCGCACCCGCATCCGGGACGGCCTGCCGATCTCCGAGCTGCTCGGCGAAGGGCGCTCGACCGTGGCCTCCCTGATCGCCGACGGTCTCATCGACGGCGTTGCCGCAGTGCACGGCCGGATCGTGCTCACCCGGCGTGGGCGGCTGCTCGCCGATGCCGTCGTACGTGCCCTCACCGGCTGACGCGCTTCCCGCTCACGGCCGGTGCGATCCGGTAGAATTGGCACTCAGATCATGGGAGTGCCAGTCCGGCCGGACGCGTGAGGAGGCGAGATGGTCACCGATCGAGGTCTGCAGGTGCTGCGGGCGATCGTGCAGGACTTCGTCGACACGCGCGAACCCGTGGGCAGCAAGGCGATCGTCGAACGGCACGCCTTCGGGGTGTCGGCGGCGACGATCCGCAACGACATGGCCCTGCTCGAGGACGAGGAGCTCATCGCGGCACCGCACACCTCGTCCGGCCGGGTCCCCACCGACAAGGGCTACCGCGTCTTCGTCGACCACCTGGCCGACGTGCGGCCGCTCTCACCGGCGCAGCGTGCCGCGATCTCGGCCTTCCTCGACGGGCCCGGCGACCTCGACGACGTCCTCGTGCGGACGGTGCGAGCGCTGACGCAGCTGACCGGCCAGGTCGCGATCGTGCAGTACCCGTCCTTCGCACGGGCGACGATCTCGCATGTCGAGCTCGTACAGCTCGGCGGCGGACGGATGCTGGTGATCCTCGTCACCGACACCGGGCGCGTCTCGCAACGCCTCGCGTTCGTCCACGACGAGTTCGACGACGACGACCTCGCCCAGGTGCGCTCAGACGTGGCATCCCTGATCGTCGGCAGGCCGGTGCGCGAGGGTGTGCAGCGGGTGGACGAGCGGCTGACGCAGGCGGACTCCGCGGCATCCCGATTGGATGCTGCGGCAACCGCCGTCGTGCGCGTGGTCGCCGAGGAGCTCGAGGAGTTCCGTCAGGACCGGCTGGTGATGGCCGGCACGGCGACACTCGCGCGCAGCGAGTCGGATTTCCGTGGAAGCATCTATCCCCTTCTCGAGGCCATCGAGGAGCAGGTGACCCTCATGAAGCTCATGAGCGAGATGGTCGCGGACGATCACGGTCTGGCCGCCAGCATCGGGCGCGAGAACGAGCCGTTCGGGCTGGGCGAGGCGTCGGTCGTCGCCAGCGAGTACGATGCGACCGGCGCGCGCGCTCGCGTGGGAGTGCTCGGACCCACGCGCATGGACTACCCGACGAACTTCGCGGCGGTCCGTGCCGTCGCCCGCTACCTCACCCGGATGCTCGACGACGACGAGAATGCCCGCTGACGCGGCATCCGTGACCAGACGATCCCCGCGGTCCGCGGGCGGGAAGGCGATTTGTGGCTGACCACTATGAGGTGCTCGGAGTCGCGCGTGACGCGACGCCGGACGAGATCAAGAAGGCGTACCGGCGCCTCGCGCGGGAACTCCACCCCGACGTGAATCCGGGGGACGATGCTTCCGAGCGCTTCAAGCTGGTGACCCACGCGTACGACGTGCTGAGCGACCCCGACCAGCGCGCGCGCTACGACCTGGGCGGCAGCGATTCGCCGTTCGGCGGCGGTGGGCAGGGCGGCTTCGGCGGCTTCGGCGACATCTTCGAGACGTTCTTCGGCGCGGCCGGCGGCCAGCGGGCGGGCAGGCCGCGATCACGACGGGAACGCGGTCAGGATGCGCTCGTGCGCGTCACGCTCGACCTCAAGGACGTTGTCTTCGGCGTGCACCGGGACATCGAGGTGGACACCGCCGTGCTGTGCGACACGTGCAAGGGTTCGTGCACGCAGCCCGGCACCTCGCCGGTCACCTGCGACATCTGCCATGGCTCCGGCCACGTGCAGCGGACTGTACGGAGCCTGCTCGGCAACGTCGTGACGAGCCAGCCCTGTGGATCCTGCCAGGGCTACGGCACGACGATCCCGTACCCCTGTGCCACATGCCAGGGTCAGGGCCGCGTGCGGGCCCGGCGCACGGTGTCTTTGGACATCCCGGCGGGCGTGGAGACGGGCCTGCGGCTGCAGCTGCCCGGCTCGGGGGAAGTCGGCCCGGCGGGTGGGCCCAACGGCGACCTGTACATCGAGGTCACCGTCTCGCCGCACGAGGAGTTCAGCCGCGACGGAGACGACCTCCTCGCGACGCTCGAGGTCTCCATGTCCGACGCGATCCTCGGCACGACCACGACGATCGACTCGCTGGACGGCCCGGTCGACCTGGAGCTGCGCGCCGGTGTGCAGGGCGGCGACGTGCTCACGATCAAGGGCCGCGGGATCACGCCGCTGCGCGGCACGCAGCGCGGTGATCTGCGGGTCGGCGTGCACGTCGTCACCCCGACGCGACTGGACGCGAGAGAGCGCGCGCTGATCGAGGACTTCGCCAAGCGCACGAAGGCGCCGCCGCCGCGGCTGGCCGAGTTCCACCAGGGCCTGTTCGCCAAGCTACGCGACCGCTTCCGGAACGGGTGACGGGTGCCCCTGCACTTCCTCCTCCCGGCGACGACGGACGCGCCGACTCCCGGGACGACGCATGCGCAGGCCGGCGATACCGTGGTGCTGTCCGGCGGCGAGGCGCACCACGCGGTGGCGGTGCGGCGCGTGCGCGTCGGTGAGGAGGTGACGGTCGGCGACGGCCGCGGCACCTGGCTCACGGGGGCGTGCGAGCAGGTGTCGCCGCGGGAGGTGGTCGTCCGGATCGCCTCGCGCGCCGACATCCCCGCTCCCGCTCCGCGGATCGTGCTTGCCCAGGCGCTGGCCAAGGGAGACCGCGACGAGCTCGCGGTCCAGGCGGCGACGGAGCTCGGAGTCGATGAGATCGTGCCCTGGCAGGCTGCGCGCAGCGTCTCACGATGGGATGCCGCGAAGGCCGAGAAGGGACGCTCGCGCTGGTCGTCGATCGTCCGCGAAGCGGCGAAGCAGGCGCACCGCGCGTGGATTCCAGACGTGTCGCCGCTTGCGACGACGGCTGCGCTGGCGGCGCGGGCCGCGGCATCCCGTGTCGTCGTCCTCGAGCCCGCGGCCACGGTGCGCCTGACCGACCTCGATCTGTCCGCCGCCGACCCGCGCGACGTGCTGCTCGTCGTGGGCCCCGAGGGCGGCATCGCGCCCGACGAACTCGCCCTGCTCGAGGCGGCGGGGGCCACCCTCGTCCGGATGGGCGACACCGTGCTGCGCACGTCCACGGCCGGACCGGCGGCCCTCGCCGTGGTCAGCGCCGCCCTCGGCCGCTGGTGAGCACCCCCGATAGACTGAGGCGATGAGCGAGACGTCGATCTTCACCCGCATCCTGAACGGAGAGATCCCCTCCGAGATCGTGGCGGAGACGGAGAACGCGTTCGCGATCCGGGATGTCGCGCCGAAGGCGCCCGTGCACCTGCTGGTGATCCCCAAGACGGAGCAGTACCGCAACGTGGTCGAGCTCGCCGCGGGCGATCCCGACCTGCTCGCCGAGCTCGTCGGCCTGGCCAACGCGGTGGCCGCGGAGAGCGGAGCCGGTGACTTCCGCCTCGTCTTCAATACCGGCCCCGGTGCGGGCCAGACCGTCTTCCACGTCCATGCCCACGTCATGTCGGGCGACCTGGACGAAGCGGGTCTCGGTGGCTGACGGCGACGGCGAGACGGTCGAGCGCGTCTATGCCGACGGCGTGGCGATGGTGCAACTGCTCGGTCCGCAGGACCGGCTGCTTCGAGTCGTGGAGCGGGAGCACCCCGACGTGGACGTGCACGTGCGCGGCAACGAGATCACCCTGACAGGGGATGCCGCAGCCGTGGCGGCCGCCCGGGGACTCGTCGACGAACTGCTCGCGATGACCAAGGCTGGGCACGCGCTCGGACCGTCCGACGTCTCGTCCTCTAATCGCATCCTCCAGTCCGAGGGCGGCCCTCGGCCCTCCGAAGTGCTCGGTGAGGCGATCCTGTCGTCGCGGGGGCGGATCATCCGCCCCAAGACGCTCGGCCAGAAGGCGTATGTAGACGCGATCGAGGAGAACACGATCGTGTTCGGGATCGGGCCTGCCGGCACCGGTAAGACCTACCTGGCGATGGCCAAGGCGGTGCAGGCGCTGCAGCGCAAGGAGGTCAGCCGGATCATCCTGACGCGCCCCGCCGTCGAGGCGGGGGAGCGGCTCGGCTTCCTGCCGGGCACCCTCAACGACAAGATCGACCCGTACCTGCGGCCTCTCTACGACGCCCTCAACGAGATGATGGACCCCGAGCTCGTGCCGAAGCTGATGGCAAGCGGCACGATCGAGGTCGCCCCCCTCGCGTACATGCGCGGACGGACGCTGAACGACTCGTTCGTCGTGCTCGACGAGGCGCAGAACACCACCCCCGAGCAGATGAAGATGTTCCTGACCCGGCTCGGGTTCGGCACGCGGATGGTCGTGACGGGCGACATCACCCAGATCGACCTCCCGCAGGGCGCGTCCGGACTCCGGCTCGTCACCCGCGTACTGAACAGCATCGACGACATCCACTTCGCCTATCTCACGAGCGACGACGTCGTCCGCCATACCCTCGTCGGCCGCATCGTCGACGCGTACACCGAGTACGACGAACGCCGGCTCGCCGGCCGGCGCGAGCGCGACGAGGCGTCGGAGTTCGCCAATCGCGCCGAGCGGCGCACGGGCGCACGATTCTCGGCCGGCCCGCGCGACCACCTCCCCAAGCGGGGTCACTCATGACGATCGAGATCAGCAACGAGTCGGGCTTCGCCGTCGACGAGACCGTGCTCCTGCGTCTCATGGAGCACAACCTCGCCGAGCTGCACGTCAGCGCGGATGCGGACGTCGCCATCCTGCTCGTCGACGAGGGTGCGATGGAGGCCCTGCACGTCCAGTGGATGGATGAGCCCGGCCCGACGGACGTGCTGAGCTTCCCGATGGACGAGCTGCGCCCGGGCACGGAGGAGATGCCGACCCCGGCGGGCCTGCTGGGCGACATCGTGCTGTGCCCGCAGGTCGCCGAAACCCAGGCTGCGGCAGCGAAGCACTCGACGGTGGACGAGCTGATCCTGCTGACGACCCACGGTCTGCTGCACCTGCTCGGCTTCGATCACGCGGAGCCGGAGGAGAAGCGCGAGATGTTCGGTCTGCAGAGCGACCTCATCATGAGCTTCCACGTCGCCGAGCGACGACGACCCCGCGCATGACCGCTGCGCTGCTCCTCGTCGCCGCAGTTCTCCTGATCGCGTTCGGCGGACTGATGGCTGCGATAGATGCGGCTCTGGGTGTGACCTCGCGAGGCGATCTCGCCGACCTTGGAGCGGGCGGACGCAACGCCGCGTCGCTGCAGAAGATCGCGATCGACCCCGAAGCTCATGCGAACGCCGTCGTCTTCATCCGCATCCTCGCCGAGACCGCCGCCGCGGTGCTCGTCACGGTCGCGTTCACGATCCTCTTCGACAGCATCTGGTGGGCGATGCTCGCCGCTGCCGTGCTGATGACCGGAATCTCCTTCGTGGTGGTGGGCGCCAGCCCGCGCACGGTCGGTCGGCAGCACGCCAAGGGGCTGCTGCGCGGCGCGGCGCCCGTCATCCGCGGCGTGCGCATCTTCCTCGGCCCGCTCGCACACGGCCTGGTCGCGCTCGGTAACCGCGTGACCCCGGGCGCTGCTCGGGGATCGTCGTTCGCCTCCGAGGAGCAGCTGCTCAGCATCATCGACGAGGCCGCCGAGAACGAGCTCATCGAGGAGGACGACCGCGAGCTCATCCACTCGGTCTTCGACTTCACCGACACGTTCGTGCGCGCGGTGATGGTGCCCCGCACGGACATGGTCACGGTGGACGGCTCGGCGTCGACGCGCGAGGCGATGGGGATCTTCCTCGAGAAGGGCGTCTCGCGCATCCCGATCGTCGACGACGACGCCGATGACGTCGTCGGCGTGCTGTACCTCAAGGACCTCGTGCAGTTCGGCTTCCGCGACGAAGCAGGATGGCGCGATGCGCCGATCAGCCGCATCGCGCGGCCGGCCGTGTTCGTGCCCGAATCGATGAAGGCCGAGACGCTCCTGCAGCAGATGAAGCGCGACGCGGTCCACGTCTGCCTGGTCGTGGACGAGTACGGCGGCGTTTCCGGCCTGGTGACCCTCGAGGACCTCATCGAAGAGCTCGTCGGCGAGATCGCGGACGAGTACGACCCGCGCGCGGACGAGGTGGTCGAGCTCGAGCCGGGAAGGTACCGGGTCAGCGCCCGTCTCGGACTGGACGAGGTCGGCGATCTGTTCGGGCTGGAGCTCGCGGACGAGGACGTCGACTCGGTCGGGGGACTGCTGGGCAAGGCGCTCGGCCGCGTCCCGCAGCCCGGAGCGACGGCGGAGTACGAGGGACTCGTCATGACGGGCGGCGCGTCGCGCGGACGCGGGCGGGGCCTCGCGACGGTCTTCGTCGAGCGCAGCGATGCGCTGGATGCCGCCGAGAGCGCGAACGGCGGGCGCACGCCGCGCACCGGAGAGATCAGTGTGGCGCCGGAACGCCGCAGGGAGAGGCAGTGATGGCCGACCAGCCCCCAGACTTCCGATCGGGGTTCGTCACCTTCGTCGGGCGACCGAACGTCGGCAAGTCGACGCTGACCAACGCGCTGGTGGGCGAGAAGGTCGCGATCACCAGCGACAAGCCGCAGACGACACGGCGCGCGATCCGCGGCATCCTGAACAGACCGGACGGCCAGCTCGTCATCGTCGACACTCCGGGCATCCACCGGCCGCGGACGCTGCTGGGAGAGCGGCTGAACCACCTCGTCGAGCAGGTGCTCGGCGACGTCGACGTCATCGGCTTCTGCGTCCCCGCGACCGAGAAGGTGGGCCCCGGCGACCGCCGCATCGCCGAGTCGCTCGACGGCTATCCACGCGCGAAGAAGATCGCGATCGTCACCAAGACGGATGCCGCGTCCCGCGAGCAGATCACCGAGCGCCTGCTGGACGTGGACGCGCTGCGCGACGACTGGGCTGCGGTGATCCCGCTGTCCGCGCTGACGAACGAGCAGCTCGACGTGCTCACCGCCCAGGTTCTCTCGCTCATGCCCGTCGGCCCGCCGCTGTACCCCGAGGGGGTCGTGACCGACGAGTCCGTGGACGACCGCATCGCGGAGATCATCCGCGAAGCGGCGCTGGAGGGGGTGCGCGACGAGCTTCCGCACTCGATCGCGGTCGTGGTGCAGGACATCGCCGCCCGCGAGGACTCCGACCTGACCGACATCTTCGCCGACATCGTGGTCGAACGCGACAGCCAGAAGGCCATCATCATCGGGCACAAAGGGTCGCGTCTGGCCGATGTCGGCCGACGTGCCCGCGCCGGCATCGAGCCGTTGATCGGATCCCGCGTGTACCTCTCGCTGCACGTCAAGGTCGCCAAGGAGTGGCAGCGCGATCCGAAGCAGCTGGGGCGCCTCGGCTTCTGAATCGGCGGGTCATCCCGCGCGGGAGACAGCCGATCTCCAGCCGAGCCAGGACAGCTCAGGATGGGCGAGGTCGTTGTGCGCACCGGCCGGACCCTGCACGTCGTCGATGACCGCGCTCGCATCGATGTTGTACACGGTGTGCGGCTGGAAATCGATGCGGGCGCGCGCGCCCGGTTGAAGCGGGGGCAGCTCCACCAGCCCTGGCACGCCCTGGATGCCGAAGGTGCCGATGCCGCCGAACTTGGGGAGGTCGCCGAGCAGGTACTGCCCCGCGACCTTGACCGCGAGCGGATAGAACTTCCCCACCGCGTAGTCCCATTTCGACCGCGTCGCGAGGATCGGCCCCGAGACGAATTCGGGAGTGACGACGTCGGCGAAGTAGCCCCGTCCGCCGCCGAAGCGCTCGGGCACCTCCTCGGCGAAAGCCCAGAGTGACACGGCGCCCTGCGCGAGGAAGAGCGACTCGACGGGGCGGGGCGGCGCCACCGGCGCGTCGCCCGGTCCGCGTACGGCCGCCGCCATGACGATGGTGCCGAAGCTGTGCCCCATAAGGTGCACGCGCGCATCACTGGCACGCAGAATGGAGCGCACGAGCCGGGCCGCGCCCGCCTCGCCGAACTCCCGGGCCTGATTCTTGCCGTGCCAGAAGGTGAGCTGTCGCAGCGGCGTCAGAACCGCCTCCCGCAGCTTCCGGAACCAGCCTTCGCCGAGGAGACCGCCGTCGCCCTCGCCCGTGGTCGCCGCGGCGAAAGCCTCTTCCGGGTCCCAGCCGCCGCTGAGGAGCGGATCGTCGCCACCGTCGGCATCCGTCCGGGCTGCCAGAATGCGGTACGCGTCGACGATCTCCGGGGGCAGCTCATCGTCCTCCTCGGCATCCTGGTCGGGATCGACCTCAGCGGCGTAGGCGAGGATCGTCGCCAACGCCTGCCGGACGTCCGGCGATCCGCCCAGCTGCGCCGCGTACTCGTCGACCGCCTCGTCCACCGTCATCGCATCGGGTGCCTCGGCTGCCGCTCCGAGGAGGCCGGAAGGCCCGCTCTTGAGCTCACGGTCGCTCCAGGCCTTGCTCGGCCAGTGCACCCCGATGAGGAACGGCCGGATGCCGTCACCGGCAGTGTCGGGATTGGCCGCGCCGATCCATCGGTCGTACTGGCTGATCGCGTCGTCGTAGTCGCCCTGCCAGCCGTGGCTGAGGACGAACACGTCGGTGACCCCGGCGGATGGATCCGCGAGGTCGGCGAGCGCCCGCTCGCTGGCGATGCTGCCGTCCTCATCGCGCACCTCCGCGCCCTTCTTGTCATAGGTGATGAGGTGGTACTGCTGAGTACTGCCGGGAATGCGTCGCAGTGACACGGTGGATTCCTTTCGCTTCGGACGTCCGGATCAGCGGGCCGAGGGCAGGGCGGGGGCCACGACGGTGTCGGCATCGCAGTGCACGCCGTACAGCAGGCCGTACGGATTGTTGTGCTCCGCAAGGAACCTGCGACGCAGCTCCAGCACCACGGTGCCGAGGGTCTTCCCTGCGAACAGCTCGTCGAAGAACGCCTTCGCCCATTCGCTCGCGAAGTAGCCGGGTGCCTTGCACTCCGTACCGATGACGCCCCGGGCTCCCTTCGACAGGAAGTAGGAGACGAATCCGTCGTAGAAGTTGGGCGAGAGCTCGCCCGACTCGCACGCGTTGATGAAGACGAGGGGATGGCTGGACAGAAGGTCGTCGGCGGGCGCGAACACCCTGAGCTGCCCCAGGGTCACGGACTCGTCGCCGGACAGGATCAAGTGGGAGTCAGCCGGATCCTTCGCCTTGGCGACGGCATGGCAGAACAGATAGAGCACCTTGTCCGTCGCGCCGGGCGCGAGTCCGACTTTCAGGAGATCATCTGCGCGCGTCCCCTCCGTCAGCGTCACGCCGCGCGATCCCCAATAGTCGCGCTGGGCGGCGACGGGGTGCGAGGGCATCGACGCGTCGATCCCGTCGTTGTAGAGGACCCGCACGCTGAGCTCGGGCGTCGACTCGATCGTGGGCGCGGGCGGCGTCGCGTCGAATCGAGCCATGGGGATCTGCTCGACCACGTGCCGCATCCCGATGAAGTTGTCCCACGACAGGCGGTCCGCGTCGAACCGGTCTACGAGGTACATCATCGGCCAGGGGACGGGGAAGCCGATCGAGACCACCTGCAGCGTCGCCACCTCCGCACCGAGGCTCTCCCGCAGCCACCGCCCGATGGACTTGAGCTCTGCCGACGCGTTCGGTCCGGCGAAGATCGCCTGATAGAGCAGGAACCCTTCGAAGGCCAGCTGGCGCAGGAGCGCGTCGCGCTCGGCTTCGGCCAGATCGATGTGGAACGCGTTCTCCTCTTTCGAGACCGAGGCGAGCAGCGTCGAGCGCACCCCTTCGATGCGCGCTTCGAGCTCGTCGGGGGTGATCCAGATCTGAACGGGGTTCGGGCTCACTCCAGGCGCGATGAGCTCGTATCCGCCGGCGACCGGCGTGATCTGCAGCGTCGCCACCCGCTCCTCCAGCACGGACGCGGCCGCGGCGGGGCGTCCGTAGGTCTCGACGACGGGTGCCGCATCGCCGCCGACGTCGAACGACATGTCCAGGCGCTGCAGGAAATTTCCTTTCACATCGACGAGGACGCTCAGCGAACTCCTGCCGGCGTGCAGCGCCGTGATCTCGAAGAACGCCCGATTCACTGACTTGCCGTCGCGCTTGAGGCGGAGCTGCTGCGAGAACGGAGGAACCGAGAAATCCGAGCTCACGACCTGCACGGTGAGGTCCAGCGTCTCCTGCTCCGACGGAATGGCGACCGGAGCGGATGCCGCTGCGACGGCGTGCCGGCTGCGCGCGACGTCGAAGAACACGCTGAGCAGGCGAGACTCGTCGACGCGGATCCGGGTCCGATCGCCATCGAGCTCGGCGTTCAACCAGGTCTGTACGGTGTCTCCTCCAGGCGGGGCCGGCGCCGCCTCGGCCGGCCGTGGCGGCGCGGGATCCGCGGCAGGGGGAGGTCCGGCCGACACCGGGTCGGGTGCGGCCGGAGGGGCCATCGGCAGCCGGCTCGACGGCGGCTCGGCCGACGCCTCAACGGTGTCGCCCGGTGCGCGTCCGTGAACCGGATCGAGCGCGAGAGCGACGTCACGGGCAGCCGCCTCGAACTCGTCGTCCTCACCCGCACCGAGGCCGAGCCCGCCGGCATCGACATCCGCCTGATATCGCGCCGCGATCTCGGGCCGCATCCTCAGAACGAGGTCGACGGCGAGCGCCTGCAGCGTCAGCGTGCTCGCCGAGCGCCAGCTGGAGTCCGCGACCACCGCGTCGTACAGGTCGACGACAGACCGCGGGAAGAACTCGACGATGTAAGGCCGGCCGCGCGGATTGCGGAAAGCCGCCGCGAGCGCCACGACCTCGAACACCCTCGCGTCGTGGGAACCCATGGCGCCTCACCCAAGCTCCGCGGCATCCGTTGCGGACGCCTTCCCTGCACACAGTAGTGAGCGCCCTCCACCCCTGCCAGATACACGCAAGACGAAACCGCGGGCAACCCGTGGCGGACATGACTGGTATCATCGACGCATGCGCTTCGGCCGGCTCCTTCTTAGCCGCCGCGACGAGTCCTCGTTCTAGGGCCTTCCTCGTCGCGGAGCTTGGTGTTGGCCCGCCTCATCTGACGAGAGAGCAAGCGACATCATGGACAATTCTCAGAAGCCATCCGGCATGCCGATCCACAAGTACCGGCCGTATCACGAGCAGATCGCCGTCCAGGTTCCCGACCGCACCTGGCCCGACGCCCGCATCACGAAGGCCCCGCGCTGGTGCGCGGTCGACCTGCGCGACGGCAACCAGGCGCTCATCGACCCGATGAGCCCCGAGCGCAAGCGCATCATGTTCGATCTGCTGGTCAGCATGGGCTACAAGGAGATCGAGGTCGGCTTCCCCTCGGCGAGCCAGACCGACTTCGATTTCGTGCGTCTCCTCATCGAGGAGGACGTCATCCCGCACGATGTCACGATCCAGGTTCTGACCCAGGCGCGTGAGCATCTGATCGAGCGGACGTACGAGTCGATCGCGGGAGCGAAGCAGGCGATCGTGCACCTGTACAACTCGACGAGCGTGCTGCAGCGGGAGGTCGTCTTCCGCACCGACAAGCAGGGCATCATCGACATCGCACTCGACGGAGCCCGTCTCTGCCGCGAATTCGAGAAGCGGATCCCCGAGACGAAGGTCTACTACGAGTACTCGCCCGAGAGCTACACCGGCACGGAGCTCGAGTTCGCCGTCGACGTGTGCAATCAGGTCATCGAGATCTTCGAGCCCACCCCCGACCGCAAGGTCATCATCAACCTGCCGGCCACCGTCGAGATGGCGACGCCGAATGTCTACGCCGACTCGATCGAGTGGATGAGCCGGCACCTCGCCCATCGTGAGAACGTCGTGCTCTCCCTGCACCCCCACAACGACCGCGGCACCGCGATCGCGGCCGCCGAACTCGGCTACATGGCCGGGGCGGACCGCATCGAGGGCTGCCTCTTCGGCAACGGCGAGCGGACTGGCAACGTCGACCTGGTCGCGCTGGGGATCAATCTGCTGACGCAGGGCATCGATCCGCAGATCGACTTCAGCGACGTCGACCACGTGAAGCGCACGGCGGAGTACTGCAACCAGCTGCCGGTGCACGAGCGCAGCCCGTGGGCGGGCGACCTGGTCTTCACGGCCTTCAGCGGCTCGCACCAGGACGCCATCAAAAAGGGCTTCGAGGCGATGGATGCCCGAGCGGCCGAAGAAGGCGTGTCGGTGGACGAGCTCGAGTGGGCCGTGCCGTACCTGCCGATCGACCCGAAAGACCTCGGTCGTTCCTACGAGGCGGTCATCCGCGTCAACTCGCAGTCCGGCAAGGGCGGTGTCGCGTACCTCCTGAAGAGCGACCACGCGCTGGACCTGCCCCGGCGACTGCAGATCGAGTTCTCCGGTGTCGTGCAGGCCAAGACGGATGCCGAGGGCGGCGAGGTCACGAGCGACCAGATCTGGCGCATCTTCACCGACGAGTACCTGCCCTCCGAGGTTGCGGCGGAACGCTGGGGCCGGTTCGAGCTCTACGCGACGCGAACCCAGAGCGACCTCGCCGGCGACGTGTCGCTGGAGGTCTCGCTGCGCGACGGCGACGAGCGTGTCGAGGCGTCCGGCAACGGCAACGGCCCGATCGCGGCGTTCCTGGAGATCATGCGCGACCGAGGCTTCGAGGTGGCGCTGTACGACTACGTCGAGCACACGCTCAGCGCGGGCGGCGACGCCCAGGCCGCGGCGTACGTCGAGCTGCAGGTCGAGGGCGAGCGCCTGTGGGGCGTCGGCATCGACGGCGACATATCGACCGCGTCGCTCAAGGCGATCGTGTCGTGCGTGAACCGCGCGATCCGCACGCACGAGTCCTCAGCGCAGCTGGCCGGAGTCTGACGTGTGCGCCGGCGCGGCATC
>NZ_DASUNI010000039.1:0-12555 GCF_036277215.1 Microbacterium sp.
GTTGACTCGCCGCTGGTGTCCGCAGATGGCTGGCGGCTGGGGCAGTCTCCATTCTTTGGTTGACACCCAAGCAGATCGGTTCTATTGTCATGCCAAGACGTTTTGCCAAATCGTCTTGGCGCCAGAGTCTGCAAACTCACACAACACGAATGGAGACGAAGTGATGAAGCTCCGCAGAAACAGCGTCCATGGTCGGCGCGGCAGGCGAGTACTGGCGGGTGCGGCAGCAACCGTAGCTGCGGCCCTGGTACTCAGCGGCTGCGGCGCCGGTGGGGGCGGTTCGTCCGCTTCGGGCGATGACAGCCTCACGATCGTGGTCGAGGGCGGTGGCAAGCTCGAGCTGCAGCCCATCGCGGACCTCTACGAAGAGGAGACCGGCACGAAGGTGACTCTCGTCGAGTTGCCGTATGCCGGGCTGTATGACCGCATCTCGACCGAGCTGCAGGCTGGCGAGCCGTCGTTCGACATCGCGGCGCTCGATGCGATCTGGCTAACCGCGTTCGCGCCGGGGCTCGCGCCGATCGACGACCTCTACACCGACGAAGTGAAGTCAGACCTTTTCGGCGGTCTTGTCACCGAGGCGCAGGTCGACGGCAAGTTCATCGGGATGCCGGTGTGGACCAACTCGGAGATCCTGTTCTACCGCACCGACTTGTTCGAGGATCCGACCAACATGTCGGATTTCGAGGCGAAGTACGGTTATCCGCTTGCGCCGCCCACCACGTGGGAGCAGTACAGAGACGCCGCCGAATTCTTCACTCGCGACACGGACGGCGACGGAGTCGTTGACCTTTACGGGACAGATGTCAAGGGAGCTGTTGAGACCGAGTGGTTGGCGACCGTGTCGCAAGCCGGCGAGGAGCACATGGTTCTCGACGCCGAGTCCGGCGAGGTGACCATCGACGACGCCGCGCACAAGGAGGCGCTCGATTACTACATCAGCCTGCTGCCCTACGCCCCCTCGGGTGCTGCTCAGCTCGACTGGGCCGGTGCACAGAACCTCTTCTACCAGGGAAGCCTGGCCATGATGCGCTTCTGGGGCCACGCCTACCGTGCCACTCCGGATGACTCCACGATCAAGGATGACATCGGCGTCGCGCCGATGATCGGGGGATCCGGCGGCATCGCGGGGGTGCCGGGAGCGTGGTATTTGTCGGTGCCGGTCTCGGGTTCGAAGCAGGAGGCCGCGAAGGAGTTCATCGCGTTCGCATACGAGCACAACGATCTGTCGGCAGACACCTCACTGGGTCTGGTGGCGCGGAAGTCCGCATTCGAGAGCAAGGCTAGTGAGCCGGGATTCGAGAACTTCCCTGCGCTGCTGGACACGCTCGAGGCACCGCAGACCCTGCCCCGGCCGGCGACGGCTCAGTGGCAGGAGATCGTCGATACCGTCCTGGTGCCAATGCTGCAGAAGGCCGTAGAGCCAGGTGCGGACACCGCGCAACTGCTGTCCGACGCCAAGTCCCAGCTCGAGGCGATCGTCGAATAGACGATCGCACCAAACAAAGGTTCCACAGTGGCCATCAAGAGCCCTCAGATCCCGGTCGGGGCGGCGCCAGCCGCCGCCCCGCCCGGGGGAGCCGGTCAATCGCCGGCGATCAAGTCCGGACGACGTCCACGTAAGCAGCTGAGTGAGAACGCGTTCGCGCTCGCTCTGATGACTCCAGCAGCGGCCTTCCTCGCGGCATTCGTCCTCTGGCCAATGCTCCGCTTCGTCTACGACAGCTTCTTCGAGATCTCACCCTTCGCTGGGGCACCACGTGTATTCGTCGGGTTCGCGAACTACGCGACCGCTTTCGCCTCCGAGGCGTTCCAGAACGCAGCCGTCCGCACAATCGCATACACACTGATCGTCGTCATCTCAGAGTTCGTGCTCGGCCTAGCCGTCGCGCTCCTCTTCACCGCACTCGGCCAGCGGTCCGCGGTCTTCCGCACCGCATTCATGTACCCGCTGATGATCGCACCGGTCGTCGCCGGACTGCTCTGGCGCTTCATGCTCATCGACAACTTCGGCATCGTCAACGAGCTGCTCTACCGCTGGGGAATCCTCTCCAGCCCGGACCAGATTCAGTGGCTCAGCGACCCCAACATCGCCCTGTTCTCCGTATCGATCCCTGACATCTGGCTGACGACATCCTTCATCACCCTCGTCCTGTTCGCCGGGTTGCAGAACATCCCCGGCGACGTCATCGAAGCAGCCAGAATCGACGGCGCCCGATACCCACGCCTGCTGTTCAGCATCATCCTCCCCCTGCTCCGCCCGGTGATCGCCGTCGCGCTCATCGTGCGCGGCATCGATGCCGCCCGCGCGTTTGACATCATCCTGATCCAGACCGACGGTGGGCCCCAGGGCAGCACCACCACGTTGAGCCTCCTCATCTACCGCACCATGACCCGGTTCGGCGACCCCGGCCTGGCGAGCGCGATGGGCACCGTCTACCTGATCGTCATGCTCGCCGTCGCGATCACCGCAATCACCCTCATCTGGCGACCCGGAAGCAGCACACGATGAATCCCCTCGAGACCCGTGGAAAGTCCCGCATCATCCTTTGGGCGCTGCTCGCCGCCGCCCTCATCCTCTACGGCTTCCCTTTCATCTACCTGCTTCTGACCTCGTTCAAGACCCCACTCGACGCGATCGCCGTACCGCCGACCGTGTGGCCGGAGAAGTGGACGCTGGAGAACTACGTCTCGGCGCTCAGCCGCGAGGGCGTCGTGGCAGCACTGATCAACAGCGTCGTCACCGCGGTGATCTCCACCGCGCTCTCGCTCGTCCTCGCGGTACCTGCCGCATACGCGATCACCCGATTCCGGACGCCGAGCGGCCGTGTCTTCATCGTCGCCGCGCTGGTGACGCGCATGGTCCCCACAATTGCCATCGGGGCACCACTCGTCGAAACCATGCGAAACCTCGGGCTGACCGACACATCGTTCGGGTTGGCCCTGGCCCACACCACGATCTCGCTACCTCTATCGATCTGGCTGATGGCCAGCTTCTTCGAGGCCGTACCCGACGAACTGGACGAAGCAGCAGCCATGGACGGATGCTCACGCCTCCAAGCCTTGTGGAAGGTCGTCCTGCCCGTCGTTGGTGGTGGACTCGCGGTGACGGCGATCTTCGCCTTCCTCGCGTCATGGAATGAGTTCCTTTTCGCACTCCTACTGACATCGGTGCGCGCGCAGACCACACCGGTGGTCATCGCCAACTTCCAAAGCCAGTTCGGCCTCGACTGGGGTGGAATGACTGCCCTCGCGGCCCTCTACTCGGTGCCGGTCATCCTGCTCACCTTGTTCCTGCAACGGCAGATCGTCGCCGGCCTCACGCTCGGCGCCGTCAAAGGCTGAGGCACCGCGACATGAACGGAAACCCTGTGCCCAGCAACAACCACTACGACGTGACGGCGTGGCCCCACGGTGATCCCTTCGAGGACATCGGCGAGGTGATCAACAGCATCATCGCGGACGTCAAGGCACGCCAAACAATCGCCGACGTGAACGACGGAGGGAAACCGGGCGCCGTCATCTACATACCCCCGGGTGATTACAGGCTTCGCACGCAGGTACTGATCGATATCAGCTTCCTCAAGATCCAAGGCTCAGGACACGGCTTCACGTCGTCGAGCATCCGCTTCAACGTTGCCGACGATGAGTGGGCCGGGTTGCACGAACTCTGGCCCGGAGGCAGCCGCATCCTCGTCGACCTCGCCCTCGATACGGCCAACGACGAGTCGACGGGTGCCGCATTCCGTGTTGCACGAACCGGAAGCCCCAGGATCAGCTCGGTGGAGTTCTCCAACTTCTGCATCGACGGACTGCACTTCAGCGGTGACGGGCCGGGCGACAACCTCGAGAACTCCTACGTCAACGGCAAGACGGGCATCTCCGTCGCGGACGCCAACGACTCCCTCCGGATCACCGGCATGGGGTTCGTGTACCTCGAGCATGCTCTCACGATCTACAACGCCGACGCCCTTTCCATCCACGACAACTTCATCGCCGAATGCGGAAACTGCATCGAGCTGCGCGGGTGGGGTCAGGCGTCAAAGATCACCGACAACTTGCTCGGCGCGGGTTTTCGAGGCCACTCGATCTATGCCGAGAACCACGGCGGGCTCCTGATCACTGCCAACAACATCTTCCCGAGGGGTGCGAGCAGCGTTCACCTCGACGGTGTCACCCGCTCAAGCGTCACCAACAACCGCTTGCACTCGTTCTACCCCGGAATGGTCATTCTCGCGGCCAACAGCGCAGAGAACCTCGTCGCCTCGAATCACTTCCTTCACGACCATGAGCCCTGGACACCGTTCCTCGGAGTCGACAACGGGCGCGACGACCTCTTCGGGCTCCTGAGAATCAACGGCAGCAACAACTCCGTGATCGGGAACCACTTCTCCGAGGTCATCGACTCACTGAGCGTCCGGCCGGCAGGCGCGACCCCGGTGATCATCCGGCTGATCACCGGCACTGGCAACTACCTCTCCAGCAACCACGTCGTGGCGATGGATGTCGACGTGAAGTCCAACGACTCAGCCTTCGAGGGACAGGTCGACGCGTTGTTGACCACCGAGGAATCGGAAGGACTCGTCGTCACCACTGTCATGGTTGATGCGGCGGCGACTCGGAACACCATTCTCGACTCTGGTCGCGAAGACCAAGTGATCGCGGACGAATCGCTGAACGCCATCAGGCACACCCCCTCAATGGGGACAATGCCAAGCGGCCTGAGACGAGTAACCCGGAAAGACGCCCCAGCAATGGTACGAAGGGATCACCCATGAGAACGGAGAGTCGTGTGACCCGCAAACAGGTCGGCATCCGCGACGTCGCCGCGGCTGCTGGCGTGTCGGTGACGACTGTCTCACACGTACTCAACGACACCCCTCACACCCGCACCAGCGATGACACGAGGGGTCGCGTCAAGGCGGCCGCGGAGAAGCTCGGCTACCAACCGAATCGGCTGGCGCGCGGGCTGCGCACCCAGGCATCAGAAATGCTCGGCCTCATTACAGAGGAGATCGCGACCACGCCCCACGCAGGCAAGATCATCCTCGGCGCTCAGGAAGAGGCGAGCCGCAACAATCTCATGCTGGCGATCATCAACTCGAGCCTGAACCCTGCGGTGGATATCGACGCAACCGAAGTTCAGGCCTTCCTCGACCGACAAGCCGACGGAGTGATCTACGCCACGGTCTACCACGACGAGGTGAACCCGCCCGAAGAGATGCTCGGGGTGCCGGCTGTGCTGATCGGCGCCCGCGACGTCCGTCGGGAGATTCCCTCGTTCATACCGGATGAACGCTCCGGCGCAGCATCCGTCATCGACATGCTGGTCTCCCGTGGCCATCGAAGGATCGCATTCGCTGCCAGTTCAGTCGACGTCCCAGCAACGCGCGGCCGCCTGCTCGGGTACCGCGACGCCATGCTGGCGGCTGGACTAGACCCCGACCGTTTCGTCGTCGAAGGCGAAGCGGAGGCGAGCGGGGGTTACGACGCAACTGCGCGACTACTCGATGTCGCGGCGAGCCACGATCAACGCCCCACCGCGCTGTTCTGCTACAACGACCGAATGGCCATGGGTGCCTATCGGGCGATAGCTGAACGGGGCCTATCCATTCCAGCCGACATATCAGTCGTCGGATTCGACGACCAGGACCCCATCCCGACGAGTCTCTTTCCGCCGCTGACGACCGTTGCGTTGCCGCACTACGAGATGGGTGCCCGGGCCGTCGCTGAGCTCATGGGGATCATCCAGCGTCGCCCCGAACACGGGCTGCTCCCTGGCCACCCCACCCTTCTGACCTGTCCGATCGTGCACCGCGAGTCCGTAGCTGCCCCGACAGGGCAGGGGAGAGACGATTCCGAGATCGATTGAATGTCTCGCCGCTGCGGTCATCTGACCTGCACGTGCCATGAGCTCTGCGGCTCACGTCGTGGAGAAGCGGAGGGGTCTGGGTCGGAACCGCAGACTCGCGGCGCAGGCCCCTCCGTCCCTTCGAGGGAGTCGGCTCTCCCGCCGATGACAGTGAGTACCAGCACGCTGAGGAGGCGTGAGCATGCGACCTGAGTTTCATTTCACCGCGGCATCCGGGTGGATCAATGACCCGCACGGCATCACCTACCGCGACGGGGAGTACCACGCGTTCTTCCAGTACGTTCCCGGCCGCACCGATTGGGCGCCGAACTGCCACTGGGGTCACGCGCGAGGGCCCGACCTGCTCTCGCTGCAGGAGCTGCCGGTCGCGATCGCCCCAGGCGACGGTGACGACGGGATCTGGACCGGATCGCTGGTCACCGGAGGCGACGGGGCTACCCGGATCTTCTACACCTCCATATCGGAGCCGGATTTCGGCATCGGACGCATCCGGGTCGCGACGCCGGAGGACGATGACTGGATCTCGTGGACGAAGGGCCCGTTCGTCGTCGACGCTCCGGCTGATCTGGCCCTGATCGCCTACCGGGACCCGTTCCTGCGCGAGGACCCCGACGCGTGGCGGATGTTCGTCGGCGCGGCCGGCGCGGACGGCACGGCAATGGCGTTGAGCTACCGGTCCGACGACCTCGAAGTCTGGGAGTACGAGGGTGTGGCACTGTCACGCTCGACGTCCGAGACCGCGGATGTCTGGATGGGCGCACTGTGGGAGTGCCCGCAGATCTTCGACCTCGACGGCCGGGCCGTGATGGTCTCTTCCGTGTGGGATGACGACGTGCTCCACTACGCGGGGTACGCCGTCGGCAGCTATGCGGACGGCAGGTTCACCGCGACCCGCTGGGGCCGGCTGACCTACGGCGACAGCTACTACGCGCCGTCCTTGTTCCGGGACGCCGAGGGGCGAGCATGCCTGAGCTTCTGGATGCGCGGCATCGCCGACGAGCCGGCCGGCTGGGCCAGCGCACACAGCGTGCCCTATGTGCTCACGCTCGACGCCGACACCCTAGTCGCGACCCCACACCCCGACCTCGACAAATACCGGGCCGGCACCCCCACCGGGAACATCCCGGGGCTCGCCGCAGACATCACATGGACCCCGGACCACGCCGGCCTGTCGGTCGAATCCGGCGGCCAGACCGTGGTCTCGGTCGTCCGTGACAACGACGAACTGACGGTGGCCCTCGGCGAAAAGGAATGGGCTTTCCCTTACTTCGGGGACGTCCGGGTCATCGTCGACGGTCCGGTGTTGGAGATCGCCAGCGGCGCGGGCCTGTTCGCCGCTCCCATCACCCCGAACGGCACCACCCTGACCGTGCGGGGCAGCAACTCAGGGATCGCCGGTAATGCCCTCAGCAGATAGCCCACTAGGCGCGATCACACGCCAAGGCGACGGAGTGCTGGTCATCGGTGAGGCGCTCATCGACATCGTCGCGAACGCCAAACCCGCGCAACCGGAGGAGCACGTCGGCGCGATAGCGCCAGTTACCGCGGCCCGGACGATAACAGCGGCAGTGGGCCAGGACGGGTCCGGAACCGTTACGCCGACGAAGATGATGACCATCGCCGGCGTCCACCCGGCGGCGCTGATCCCGACCCAGCGCCAGGGATGGCGGACACGGCGGCGCAACACCAATGCCTGCGCGGTGCTCATCACGGCACCCATAACCAGTCCCAGCGCTGCGGCCATCGTCATGACGAGGAGCGGGTGCGGCGCGTTTCCGCCGCCCGGAATCCTGAACGGCGCCGGGGCGGAGGCCAACGCCCAACCGACACCAGCCACGAGGACGGTCGTCAGCGTCCACGCGCACGCCGACAGGCTGGGGTATGTGCGCGCCTCCACCGTCCTTGCAGTGCCCCCAGCGCGAGCCCCTCGATCAGCCCGCCGGCGACGACCAGGCCCGGCACCGCCGGGGTTGGTAGTCCGTCGGCCAAGCGGGCGGCGGATGCCGAAGCGGTCATCCCAATGCTCTCGCCGATCGCGCACGCTAGCACCCACCCCGTCCAGCTAGGCGCTGCGGACCTGCCGGGCGGTGCTGTCACTCCGGCAAGAGATGGGGATGGACTCGTGTTCTCCACCGCTCCACTGGGGCATCGTGAGTCCGCGCATGGCAGAGCCGAAGGTCCCATCGACCCTCTGCTCTCCCTGCTTAAGCTCCGCCTCCCCCTCGAACCCGGACGCGGGGCTACGCGCCCACCCTGTCCGCGACGAGCTGCTCCTCGAGGCGAGCGACATCTTCCGCGCGACACAGCTCGGTGGCCGGCATCGCGGCAGTCGCGCTGCCGGCTGCGACCGCAGTGCGGAATGCGTTCGACATCGCTTGGCCCTCGGCCAGCCTCAGCACCAGCGCGGCGAGGAAGGCGTCGCCTGCTCCGACGGTGCTGACGACCTTCACGCGGGGCGTCGGAAGGCGAAGCGCACCCTCCTTCGAGACCATTACGGCGCCGGCGGCGCCCATGGTGAGAGCGACGACCTCAGCGCGTCCGCTCCGGACGATCGACTGGGCCGCGTCCGTCTGCTCGTCCGGCTCCAGCTCCCGATCGATCCCCAGGAGCTCAGCGAGCTCGTCCCTGCTGGGCTTGATGAGGAATACGCCCTCGTTCAGTGCAGCCGCGAGCGGCGGTCCGGAAGCATCAACGACCACGCGAACGTCGTTATCGGCCGCAACCCGGGTGAGCAGAGCATAGAAGTCCGACGGGACGCCGGGTGGCAGACTGCCACTGGCGACAAGGAACCCACCGCGGGGCAGGTGGTCGGCCACGACTGAGAGGCACGCTCTCCATTCGGGCTCGCGCAGCGTGGGTCCGGGCAGCACGAATCGATACTGGTCGCCCGTGCATGTCTCGGAGACCGTGAGGTTCTCCCGAGTGTTCCCTGCGATCGCGATCACCTGTCCGGCGACGCCGGCCTTGCGCGCGAGTGCACGATAGGCCTCACCGGCGGGACCCCCGAGCGGATACACCGCCATCGAGTGGCCACCGAGGTTCTGGATCGCGCGCGTCACGTTCACACCGCCGCCGCCGGCGTGCAGGGTGCTGGGGCCGCAGCGCATCTTGCGTTCCGGCAGCACGCGGTCGACGTCGCTCGAGATGTCCAGCGCAGGATTCATCGTGAGCGTCACGATCGGTGCCTGCATGGATGCTTCCATGTGCTGATTCCTCGATCCAGGTCGGCTGACCGGAGAGACCCGGCTATCGCTGATTCTCTCGGCTGTGAACGTCGATGAGCAGAGGCGAAGGTCCCGGGCGACAGAGCGCGGGACCATTGTCACTACGCGGGTCGGTCATCCCCCGTGAATCATGGGCAGATGGCAGCGATGCGGCGTGTGGCGGCCGTCGATGAAGCGAATCTCGTGCTCGACCACGAGGGCCAGGTGAACGTGTTCCTCATCGCGGGAATGCTGACCGCGGGCGGGTTCGTCGGTCCCGATGGTCTTCCCGACATGGCCGCCCTCCGCGCGGGCATGGAGAGGCGGATCGCTGGGATCCCGCAGCTGCGCAAGTCAGCGGTGCCGGTCGGCGGTCGACACCGGTGGGCAGGGACTTGGCCGGATCTGGAGGCCCATATCCGGCTCCTTGGAGGTGTGGCGGGGCAGTCCGGTCTCGAGCATCTGTGTGGCGAGCTGATGAACACCCCGTTGCCTCGCAGTCGACCGCTGTGGGAGCTGTTGTTGGTGCAGGACGTAAGTGCCGCTCGGGTCGGGATGGTTCTGCGCATTCACCATGCCCTCGCCGACGGCATGGCGGCGGTTGCGATCGCGCAGCAGCTCTTCGACCCTGACCGGGCGGCTGCGCCTGCGGTGACGCCCCGCTGGGCCGTGGACGAAGGGCCGAGAGCGACCGTACCTCGAATCCTGAACCGCGTGACTCTCGCCTTCACGCGCATCAGGATGACGCTCACCGGCCACGAAATCGGGTCCACGGTGCTGCTGGGGAAGCGCAGTGCTCATCACGGTGTCGGCTTTCTCACTGCTGACCTCGCCGCGCTCGAAGCGTACGCGCGACCTCTTGGCGCCACAGCGAACGATTCTCTGCTCGCTGCTGTCGCAACCGGCTACCGGGCAGTCTTGCGAGCAGCTGGCGAGAAGGTACCGGCTCGGTTGCCCGTCTCGGTGCCGGTCGCGCTCCGGCGTCGTGGAACGTCAGGCAATCAGGTCGGGGTCATGCTCGTTCGGCTGCCGCTGGACGAACCGGATGCGGACCAACGCCTCCGGCTCATCTCGTCGCAGACGCGCACCGAGAAGGTGCGGGCACGCCAGCAGGGCACGCTCGAGTTCATGCGCGGTCCGACCGGGGCGCGCCTCATGGACCGCGTCGGCGCTCATCAGCACCTGGTCGGAGGCTTCGTCACGAATGTCCCCGGACCGGTGCAAGCCCTCCGGCTCGCCGGTGCGCCCGTCGCCGACATCTGGCCGGTTGCCGTGCTCGCGGCGAACGTACGACTCGGCGTCGCAGCGACCTCCTATGCCGGCCGACTCCGGTGCGGCATCCACTTCGACGCGGACAACGTGCCGGGAGGTGAGTTCGTGCGTGCCATGGACGAGGAGTTCGCCCGCATGATCGAACGGAAGGGGAAAGCGGATGCGAGACGCGACTGACGTCCGGACCACGCCGTCGCACGACTCGGTCTCGGCTGCTGAGAAGGCCCAGCGACCCGGTGACGATCAGCGGGCGGTCGGCGTTCGCCTCATCGTCATTCTGGCCGCGACGCCGGCAGGCTGCGCGGCGGTGTCGCTCGGGCTGGGAGTCGCGCTCCCGCGGACGCGCGACAGCGTCCCGGCCGTGGCCTTCGCCGTCGTCGCGCTGGCATCGGGCAGTTTACTTCTCGTCATCGCGGGGGTCCTGCTGTTTCAGGTGACCCGCGCATGGTTGCGTCTGGTCTTCATCCCTTGGATCGTGTCGGTGCTGGTCGTCGTGTACAGCCTCTCGATCGCCCTGGCGGCGGTGTTCCCCCCTCACCCCTCACCGAGCCTCGGGATGCCTGCGGGCGCTGCACGAATCGAAATGACGGCCGTCGACGGTGTCAGGCTGTCGGGCTGGTATCTCCCATCCCGCAACGGCGCCGCCGTGGTGCTCAGGCACGGAGCCGGATCGACCGCGGCGGACACCGTGGCTCACGCCGTGGCTCTCAATGACGCCGGATACGGTGTGCTGTCTACGGATGCGCGCGGCCACGGAGACAGCGGCGGGCAGGGGATGGACCTGGGCTGGTTCGGGGAGGCCGACACTCGTGCAGCGCTCGACGCGCTTGCGGAGCGCTCCGAGATCGATCCGGACCGGATCGGGGTGGTCGGCTTGTCGATGGGCGGGGAGGAAGCCATCGGCGCCGCGGGAGTCGACCACCGCATCCGCGCGGTCGTGGCGGAAGGGGCCACGGGCCGGACGGCGGCCGACAAGGCGTGGCTCGCCGACGAGTACGGTGTAGCGGGAATCGTGCAGGGCGCGCTCGACACGCTCACGTACGCGATCGTGGATATCCTCACGCCTGCAGCGCCACCGCGAACGCTGGAGCAGTCCATCCGCGACGGAGGGTCGACGCCCGTCCTTTTGATCTCCGCCGGCGAGAACCCGGACGAGCAGTCGGTATCAGCACGCCTGGCGGCGGTCGATCCCGCTCGCGTAGAGGTGTGGGTCGTCCCAGGCGCGGACCACGTCCGAGGTCTGGCCACCGCACCAGATGAGTGGCGGCTGCGCGTGGTCGGATTCCTGGATGCCGCCCTCCGAGCTCGATCAGGCTGATCCCCGGTCTTCGGTCTGCAGCTCTGCGGCGATCCCCCGGGCCCAGGCGTCGATGTCATCCCAGTCCCGGAAGTCTCCTGCGGGCAGCGGAGACTTTTCCGCCGGCATGAGTTTCATGAGGCGCTCACCGAGTCCGACGGGCGGTGCCGTCGGGTCCCACGCGCCGAAGAACACCCGCGTGCCGTTCGGCTTGAGAACGGGGGTCAGCTCGTCGAACTCTTTGGGCTCGGCGGATTCGAGTACGTCGTGGCCCTCGGCATCCACTTTCTCATCGCCGAGTGGCCCGCTGCTGAACAGCCACAGCGGCCGTTCCGCAAGAACGCGCTTGTGGCGCCTGACGAAGGACTCAGCGTCCTTCAACCAGTGATACATGTACGCCGCTCCTCCCACCACGACGGCGTCGTAATCGCCGGGATCGCCGACCTCCTCCACGGGGAGCGCCTCAGCGGGCAAGCCCGACGAATCCAGAACCTCGGCGATTCGCTCCGCGATCCCTGCGGTCGACCCGTGACGACTTGCGTATGCAACGAGAACGGTCATTTCCTTCAACTCCTGTCATGGCTCGGCTGGATGACACTCAAGGATCGCGGCGCCATCGGCCGCGATGAGGTGGCCCGGCCCTCAGCGTTTGCGCATTGCTCAATGCGGAAGCGGGGCGAAGTGCGGGATCGGGTGCGGCTTGCCGTGCTCAGGGTCCGTGTCAGCGGGAGCCGTGACCATCGGGAGGGCCTGCGCGATGCCCCGTTCGGCGATGGCTGCTTCAGGGCCACGGCGAATGAGCGTGCGCGGCAGATGGCGCGGAAAGCGTCGGCCGGTGATGGCCACCGGCACCAGTCGAATGAAGTCATGCTTCGAAGTCGGGCTCCACGAGACGAGATCGAGAACCCCGG
>NZ_DASUNI010000040.1:0-22159 GCF_036277215.1 Microbacterium sp.
CCGCGGGAAGCTTGCGCGCGATGACCGACCGGATGAAGGCCCGTGTCACCTGAGGCATCCTGCGTGCGAACAGCCACAGCACTCGCTGCATAGCGATGTTCTTGCCGCGCGCGAGAGCATGGCCGACGCGATCGCCGAACACGCGCCGCAGCCGCAGCGCGGCGGCATCCTCCGACGGGAGCGGCAGCACATAGCTCGGCGTGCGCTGCAGCATCGTCACCCGCGCTCCTTGATCGGCCAGCGCCGGCACCAGGGTGACGGCGGTCGCGCCGCTGCCGATGATCACGACCTTGCGCCCGTCGAGATCCAGAGCGGTCGGCCAGTCCTGCGGGTGCACGACCGCGCCGGCGAAGTCCTCCAAGCCCGGCAGCTCGGGAGTGTAGCCACCGTCGTACCGGTAGTAGCCTGCGGCCGAGAACAGCCAGCGCGCCGTGCGCGTCAGGCGCTCGCCGGTGTCGGTGCGCTCGATCTCGACAGTCCACCGAGCGAGCCGGCTCGACCAGTCCGCCGACAGCACCCGGTGGTGCAGGCGCACGTGCCGGTCGTTGCCGGAATCGGCCAGCGTCGCTCGCAGATAGTCCAGGATGCTGGCGCCGTCCGCGATCGACTTCTTCGAGCGCCAGGGGCGGAACCGGAACCCGAAGGTATAGAGGTCGGAGTCCGACCGGATGCCGGGGTACCGGAACAGATCCCACGTGCCGCCGGTCGCGCCGCGCGCCTCGAGCAGCTCGAACGTGACGGACGGCGCGCGCGTCTGCAGCTCGTGGGCCAGTCCGATTCCGGACAGTCCGGCCCCCACGATCAGCACGTCGACATCGACCACGTTGCTCTTTCCTGTTGAGTCCATCTTGTGCCGCGGAGGCCCAGAAGTCTCGCGAGGGTTTGCGTCGCCGCGGATCGGCTTCGATGACGGGTGCCGCCCGGCGTCCGAGCAGAGCAGGATGAAGGGCACCTCCCGCTCGTCGAGCGCCGGCAGCCCGCCCACGCAAGGAGCTTGCTATGCACCTCAGGGACGACATCACGATCGGCCGGGCGGAGCGTGCGCTCGCGGAGCGCATCGTGCCGGCGGTGCACGGCCCTGCCGTCGCGCTGCGCGTGTCGTGGCATGAGCTGCCGGGCGAGCCGGTCGCTCCGGCCGTGGCCATCGCTGCCGATCACAGCCCGTTCGAGACCGGTGCCGAGTGGGGTCGTGCGTGGGGTACGACGTGGTTCCGGTTCGAGGGGCGCGTACCGCCCGAGTGGGCTGAACGGCCCGTGGAGGCCCTCATCGACCTCGGCTTCACTGCCGCCCTGCCCGGATTCCAGTGCGAGGGGCTCGCGTACACCGCCGACGGCCGCGCGATCAAGTCGCTCAACCCGCGCAACCAGTGGGTCCGCGTCTCCGATCTCGCCGACGAGGACGGTGGCGTCGAGTTCTTCGTCGAGGCGGCATCCAATCCCGTCCTGCTTCAGGATCTGCGCTTCGAGAAGACGTTCCAGGGCGACATCCGTACCGCGTCGGATCGGGATCTCTACCGGCTTCGCCGCGCAGATCTCGCCGTCTTCAATCAGGACGTGTTCGACCTCGCGATGGACCTCGACGTGCTCCTCGGGCTGCAGCGCGAGCTGCCCGAGGGGCCGAGGCGCGCGCGCATCCTGCAGGCGCTCGACGACGCGATCGATGCGGTGGACCTGCAGGATGTCGCCGGCACCGCGGCGGCCGCTCGCGGGCCACTGCGCGCGGTCCTCGCCGCGCCTGCCGAGCACTCGGCGCACCGCATCTCGGCGATCGGCCACGCCCACATCGACTCGGCCTGGCTGTGGCCGATCCGCGAGACCGTCCGCAAGGTGGCGCGAACGGTCGCTTCGATGCTCGATCTCCTCGACCAGGGCGACGACTTCGTCTACGGGATGTCGAGCGCGCAGCAGTACGCGTGGATCCGGGATTCGCACCCCGACCTATGGCAGCGGCTGAAGGGGGCCGTCGCATCGGGCCGGTTCGTGCCGCTGGGCGGCATGTGGGTCGAGAGCGACACGGTGATGCCGTCGGGAGAGTCGCTGGTGCGGCAATTCCTCTACGGGCAGCGGTTCTTCGAGGACGAGTTCGGGCTGCGCGCCGAGGGCGTCTGGCTGCCTGACACGTTCGGCTACTCGCCCGCCCTGCCCCAGCTGATCCGGCGAGCCGGCTTCGAATGGTTCTTCACGCAGAAGCTGTCGTGGAATCAGACCAACCTGTTCCCGCACCACACGTTCGTGTGGCACGGGATCGACGGGAGCGGCATCCTGACGCATTTTCCGCCGATGGACACGTATGCGGCCGAGCTCACCGCGGAGGAGCTCGCCCGCGCATCGCGCACATTCCGCGAGAACAGGGTGGTGGCGGGGTCGATCGCGCCGACCGGATTCGGCGACGGGGGAGGGGGCGCCACTCGCGAGATGCTCGCCCGGGCAGCGCGGACGGCGGATCTCGAGGGCAGTCCGCGCGTCGCGTGGGAGCGCCCGGACGACTACTTCGCTGCGCTCGCCGGCATCCACGATCGCCTGCCGACCTGGGACGGCGAGCTGTACCTCGAACTCCACCGCGGCACGCTGACGTCGCAGCACGCGATGAAGCAGGGCAACCGGCGTGTCGAGCAGCTGCTCGTCGAAGCCGAGCTGTGGAGCGCCACTTCGACCGTTCGGCTGGGCACGCCGTACCCGTATGACGAGATCGACGCGCTGTGGCAGACAGTGCTGCTGCACCAGTTCCACGACATCCTGCCGGGCACCTCGATCGCGTGGGTGCATCGCGAGGCCCGCGAGACCTACGGTCGGCTCGAACGGGAGGCTCGCGTGCTGATCGAGCGGGCGCAGGGCGATCTGGCGGGAGCCGGCGATGCCGAGTTGACGTTCAACGGGTCGGCGTTCGACGTGCAGGGGGTGGCTTCGGGCGGAGCCGCGCTACTCGAGGCTGCGGGCGTCGGCACGGTCGAGATCCGCGAGACCGGTCGCGGATGGATCCTCCGCAACGACCTCGTCGAGGTCGAGGTGACCGCCGACGGACTCATTCCGTCCGCCGTCGACCTCGCGACCGGGCGAGAGGCGATCTTCCCCGGCCGCGCCGCCAACGTCCTGCACATCCACCAGGACTTCCCGAATCAGTGGGATGCCTGGGACGTCGACCCGTTCTATCGCAACACCCGTCGCGACGTGACGGACGCGACCAGCAGCTCGGTCACCGCCCGAGGCGAGCGCGGCGAGATCACCGTCGAGCGTGCGATCTCGGAGACGTCGTCGGTTGTGCAGCACCTCAGCCTGGCGTGGGGGACTCGCGAGCTCGTGATCGAGCAGAGCACCGAGTGGCACGAGACCGAGAAGGTGCTGAAGCTGTCGTTCCCGCTGAACGTTCGTGCCGAGCACACGTCCGCCGAGACGCAGTTCGGCTACGTCACGCGCCCCACGCACGCCAACACGAGCTGGGATGACGCCCGCTTCGAGACCTCGATGCACCGATTCGTCCACGTCGCCGAGGGCGAATTCGGGGTCGCGGTGACCAACGACTCGTCCTACGGGTTCGATGCGCTGCGCATCCGCAGCGAGAACAATTGGGGGATCGATCTTCGACCGTCGCTGCTGCGCGCACCGCAGTATCCCGACCCCGAGACCGATCAGGGCACGCACTCCCACCGGTTCGGACTCGTGATCGGAGTCGGCCTGGATGAGGCGACGCGGTACGGAGCTCGCGCGAATGCGCAGGGGGGCTCGGTTCGGGGAGCCGCCGCTTCGGTGGATCCGCTGGTGGTGGTCGCCGGCTCGGGGATCGCGGTGTCGAGCGTCAAGCTCGCGGCCGACCGGTCAGGCGACCTGATCATCCGCGCCCACGAATACCTCGGATGCCGCACCACCGGCGAGCTGCGCATCTCAGAGCCGGTCGCGTCGATACAGGAGGTGTCGCTGCTCGAGGACGCGCTCGAGGAGCCGGTTGTGTGGGACGGCTCTCTGGCGTTCGACCTCGGAGCGTTCGGGGTGCGAACGTGGCGGGTGATCCTCGATCGGCCTGGCCGCGAGTAGAGACGGTTCCGCGTACGCTCAGCGCATGGCTGTTCCCGAGGGGCGCGCGCGCTTCTACATCATCAGAACCGAACGGCAGTCGTGGCTTCTCCTGGTTGTCGGAATCGTGCTCGCAGCCGCGTCTCTTCTGCTTTACGTCACGGTCGATCCCGGTGTCGGGCAGCTGATCATGACGATCCTGCTTGCGGCCGTCGCCGTCTACTCCGCCGTATGCGTGATGTGGCACCGACGCCACCCAACGGATCAGCGCTGACGCGCACGTCTCATGCGCCGATCGGCCTATCGGTCGGATGCGTAACGGGCGACGATGGTCCGAGCGGCCTCATCGACGGTGTGCAGCGTCTCCGCAGCCGTGAGCGACCAGTCGCCGTGCACGAGGCGGGGCCAGAACACGACCGTGGCGATCATGCCGAGGAACTGCGCGGCCGCGACGTCCAGGTCGTCCACGGTCGCGATTCCTTGGGTGTTCGCCGTCTGGAGGTACCGCCTGAGTGCCCTGAGAACGGGCAGAGTGCCGAAGTCGAAGGTGCGCTCGCGCAACTCTGGAAATCTCGCGGACTCGGCGATCACGGCCCGAATCAGGTCTGCGATCCGGGGCCGCGACAACAGCTCGGCATACGCTGCTCCAAGGCTCATCAGGCCGGCGTGGAAGTCTCCGGGGGGCGGTTCCAGCGGCTCCGAGTCCGAGGTGTCGCCCGCAGCGAGCACCGTTGCCTCGAAGAGCTCTGCCTTCGTGGGGAACTGTTTGAACAGCGTCGCCTTCGAAACGCCGGCGCGGTCCGCGACTCGGGCCAACGAAGTCCGGTCGTACCCGAGTTCGAGGAACAGATCCGTCGCCGCTTCGAGGATCGCCGACCGATTCGTGGCAGCGATGTGGCGATGGTAGGCAGAGAGCTCGCGGGGCATGTCACCAGTATGACGCAA
This sequence comes from Microbacterium sp., assembly GCF_036277215.1. Classification (GTDB taxonomy): domain Bacteria; phylum Actinomycetota; class Actinomycetes; order Actinomycetales; family Microbacteriaceae; genus Microbacterium. The sequence continues at coordinate 4,954 of NZ_DASUNI010000040.1, forward strand.
TGGTGAGTCGCTTGACTCACCACACGCCTTGTCGGTAGCCTGGCGGAGAGACGAGTCGACTGACTCACCTCTAAGAATCGGAGCATGGCATGCCGAGGAGGAACAATGTCGAAGGTGGTCATCCACGCAACGGTCAGCGTGGACGGATTCATGGCTGATACCGACGGGCGCGTCGACTGGATGGACGGATTCCCGGTGGCTCCTGAGGACGAAGATCTCGTCGGGAGGGTCGTGCACGACCTCGGCGCAGTCGTCGGAGGAGCCAACAGGGCGCAGACGATAGAGGACGGGGAGGTCCCCTACGGGGGCACGCTCGGGGTGCCGGTGTACCTGATGACCCATACTGCGCACGAGCCGATCGAGAAAGACGGCGTCACGTATACGTTCGTCGTCGACGACATCGGGCAGGCCGTTGAGTCCGCCAAGAGAGCGGCCGGAGACAAATGGGTGAGTCTGCTCGGAGGCACCATCTCCAGACAGTGCCTCGAGCTCGGACTGGTGGATGAGATCCAGTTGCACGTCGTGCCGATCATCCTCGGAGAGGGCATCTCCCTTTTCACCGGGCTCCAAGAGCGAATCCGGCTGGAACGGCTCGATACGGTGGCTTTCGCCGGCGAGGCCCATCTCCGATACCGCGTCATCGGCCAGACGAGGGGTCACGCGGACCCGAGCTGACTTGAAGGCGCCGAAAGGCGTCATTCGGGAGAGGGTTCGCCCTCGTCATCTGGGAACCAGATGCGACGCGAGCAAGGTCCGCATGTTCAACCGGTCGCACCTCTCACCCGAGCTCGAGACTCGTTATCCCGAACAGTCCGCTCCGGTCGATCTCAGGCGCCTTTCCGATGTACATGCGCGCGGTCTCGAACGACGGCGTCCACCCGGCAGCCTCCGCCCAGGCAAGGGCGGGCTGGTTGACCCCAGGGACGTCGACGGCGATCGTTGCGGCAGCTCGTTCGCGCGCGAGGGAGCTGACGAGAGCGATCGCGATCGAGCCGTCGGCGGCGAACAACGGGCCGACCCGTGAGGCCGCGTGCGCGTCGCGCAGCACCGCGAATCCGACGATGTCGCCATTGCGGACGGCGACACTCGCGCTGCGGGCGGCCAGGCTGATCCACGCAGCGAGGAACGCATCGCGCGGCGCGCCGAAGAACCGGCGGTCGTAGTCTGCCAGCTGATCGAAGGGGATGTCGCGCGCATCGACGATCCGTACCCCCGGGGGTGCCTCGACATCGGGTGCAGCCCCTTCGAAGCGCACGTTCGTCCACGCCAGGTGAAAGCCCGATCGGCGGTAGTTGTCCTGCTGGGCGACCACGCCGTCGAGTGCGACCGTTCGCCCCGACAGCCGCGCCATGCCCGCCTGCCAGGTCCGGTATCCGAGTCCCCGGCCGCGTGCGTCGGGCCGTGCAATGTACATCCCGAGGAATCCGAAAGCTTTGCCGTACTGAACGACCGAGATGCTGGTGACCGGCTCCCCGTTCATGCGTCCGATGAGAAAGCCGCGCGGATCTGCCACGACGAAGGCCTGGGCGTCAGTGAGTCCGGGGTTCCAGTTCTCGGCGGCCGCCCACTTCGCCATGAGCATCACCTCCGCAGCGCTCGCCGTGCCGATCTCGAATGCCATGGCCAGACGCTACCGGCCCCGAGGTCAGCGATGCGAGAGCCGTCGAGCCGCCGCAGCCGGTGGGTCAGTGATTGCACTCGACGGGCTCAGGGATTCGATGCGTCGACGGTGAGGTCATCGCCCGAACCTTCCTCGACTGCCTCGCCGTGCATCAGGATGTCATCACCCGAGCCGCCCCACAGGGCGTCCGTTCCGTCGCCGCCATCGAGGGAATCATCGCCCGCGCCCCCGACGAGTCGATCGGCCCCGTCCTCGCCGTAGACGGCGTCGTCACCCGAGCCGCCCGTCAACTCGTCGTCTCCGCCGCCGCCGCAGAGCACGTCGGAGCCCGAACCGCCGTCCAGCTGATCATTCCCCGCGGTGCCGACGATCACCTGACTCCCGGAGCCGCCCCGGTTCGGAGCGAAGACCAACTCGTGCTGCCCGAATGCGCCGCTTCCCGTGCCTGCTTCGGCGATCGCCTGGTCGCAGACGCTGCCGCCGGACGCTGGTGTGACGGTGAGGACCGCCTTCAACGGCATCGACATGACTTCAGTCCTCGCCATGTAGGTCCCCGGCGTTGTCGGAGCGCTCATTCGACCCGTGTAGACGTTGATCGTGCAGAAGCCGGTAGTGGCACCATCGAACTCGGGTCCGTCGATCGTGAAGCCGATCGTGGCGCCGTCTCGGCAATTCGTGGCTACCCTCAGCGTGACGGTGGCTCCCGGAGCGACTTGCGACGGGACGACTTGCCGGACTGGCGGTTGATCCTGGGGCGCCGCCGCCGCGTAGTCTCCGGCGAACACAGCCGCCCCGACAAGCGCCCACACGATCACTGTTCTCACGAGTCCCCCCGCCGATCGTTTGCTTGCCCACGGTAACAGCGGAGATCGTGCGGTGAAAGCGTGCGGCCGCCCGGGGGCGCGTCGGTGGGTCAGCCACGCCGATCAGTCAGCACCGCATGCGCCGCGCGTTCGCCCGACACCAGCGCCCCTTGGATCGACGCGGTGTCGCGATGGTCGCCAGCGACATAGAGACCGTCGCCGACGCGCGGGGGACTGGTGGTACGCAGCGGTGCCGGCTGGACTGGCAGCGCCTCGGCGATGTCGTCGCGGCGCAGCAGCTCCCATCCCGCGCAGTCGGCGTCCCAGATCTCGGCGAGGGTGCGGCGTACCTCGTCCTCGCGCGGCGGGTCACCGGCATCCGCTCGACCGGGCTTCGGCAGCAAGCATGTCGCCGCCACAAGATGACGGCCCCGAGGCGCATACGACGGAGCACCGTTCGAGATCACAACAGTGTTGATCACCGGTCCGCGACGCCGTCCGTCGACGGCGAGGAGAGCGGATGGCGTGGGTGCGACGTCGGAGGCGAACCACCACGTCTGCAGGCCGTTCGTTGCCGGCGCGGGGATCTCGAGCAGGTCGCTGACGGCGCCGGGCCCGACTGCGACGATCACCGATCGAGCGCGGAGTGTGTTCGCTCCCTCGACGTCGACCTCGACGCCGGTCGAGCCGGAACGAAGTCTGCGGACCGGAGCCTCGAGGCGGATGTCGGCACCCGCGACGGCGGCGACGCGTGCCAGCTGCGCAGGCAGGGCTCCGATCCCGTTTGCCGGAAGGCCCGGCGAGCCGAGGGCGAACATCCGCATGAGGAGTCGCGTGAATGCGTCCGACGAGGTGCCGTCGTCTTCGCCAAGAACGCCGGCGAGAAAGGGCTCGAGAACCTGAGTGCGAAGTGGGCCGCGCAGACCGATGCGCTCCCATTCCGCACGCAAAGTTCGATCCTTGCCGGTGATCACCGAGCGAGGACGCAGCAGCGCTGGGGCCAGCCACCGCACGAGCGCAGCAAGGTCCTTCGGTGACACCAATCCGCTGTGCAGCGTGGCGGGAATGCCGGTGGGATGCCTCATCGGATGGGTGAGCTCTACGGAGTCGCTTTCCCTTCTGACACGGACGCCGACCGGAAAGCGCTGCAACCGCAGGTCCGTCACATCCACCCAGCGTTTCACCGCCGGATAAGCGGGGTTGAGGATCTGAAATCCCCGATCCAAGAGGAAGCCGTCGACCGAGTCGGTACGCTGGCGTCCGCCGACGACGTCTTCGGACTCAAGTACGACGACGTCACGACCTGCCTGGGCCAGGCGGGCAGCGCCTCGCAGGCCTGCGAGGCCCGCGCCGATGACGATCGTGTCATGCGTGTCCACGCTCTCACGATAAGCGTCGTGCGCGGAGGCGGGTCCGTGCCCTCGCGCACACTTGCGGCTCGCTCAGCAGGCGGCCACCACGTCACGACCGATGCCCCCGGGGGTGAATCCGTTGCGCGGACTCAAGGGCCAACCCGCTCCACGCAGCCACTCTGAGTACGATCCGGTGAAACGCGCTGCGCCAATTCAGGGAGGATCCCGATGAGACCACTTCGGTACTCGATCAACGTCACGCTCGACGGCTGCTGCCACCACGAGGCGGGGCTCCCTCCGGACGAGGAGTCGATGCGTTACTGGACCGCTGAGATGCAACGAGCTGATGCCCTGCTGTTCGGCCGTGTGACGTACGTGATGATGGAGTCCGCGTGGCGGCAGCCGGCCACGGGCACGTGGCCCGACTGGATGGATGAGTGGGAGATCCCATTCGCCGAGACCATCGACCAGGCGAAGAAGTACGTCGTATCGAACACCTTGAGCGGCGTCGATTGGAATGCCGAGCTGGTGCGAGGCGATGTGGGGGAAGCGGTTCGAAAGCTCAAGCAGGAACCAGGCCAAGGCCTCTGGGTCGGCGGCGTGACGCTCCCACTGGAGTTGGCGGATTTGGGTCTGATCGACGAGTACGAGTTCGTCGTGCAGCCAGTCCTCGCCGGGCATGGGCCGACGTTGCTCGCCGGTCTGCGCGAACGCATCCAGCTCGAGCTCGTGGATCGCCGCGAGTTCCGCTCGGGCGCGGTCGCCATGCGGTACCGGCCCACGCGAGGATCGTCTTAGCCGCGATCGAACGCGCCACTCGCGTCTGCAAGCCCATCCTGCGCGGGTGCCGGCGAATGCGATGCCGTCACTTGGCGCCGACGTTCAGCTCAACTGCTTCCGCCACGAGGGCCCTGACCGCCGCTTCGTCCACGTGGCTTCGATCGGAGTAGTCGATCGCGCGGACGACCTTGCTGTCCAGCCGGCTGTTGAAACGATCGTTGCTCTCCATTCGGGCGCCCTTGGCGAAGGTCAGCCTCACTGCGCTCTTGAGCACATCGACGAAGCAGACGTCGCCATCGTGCGTCCAGAACGGAACTCCCTCCGGCTTGGAGGGCTTCTTGTACTTGACCACCTCGACGGTCGCCGGGTCGGCCGCTCTGATGGCGGCTCGAAGCGTGATCAGTACGTCCCGCTTCCAACCACTCTGCTGCGCGATGATCTCGTCGATCTGCTCGGAATCGGACTTGTCGGTCATGCGCGAATACTCGCGAAAAGTCTCGACGAAATCAACGACAGATCTGGTGCGTAGTGATCGTCGGGTTCTTCGGAGAGGGATCCATTCCGGGCGGTTCGCGGAGTACGCTCGCGACCATGGTCGAGGAAGATCCTGTCACGACGAACCCGGCTCACTACCGCACCATGTTCGAGAACGAGTTCGTGCGCGTCTTGGAGTACATCGACGATCCTGGTGACACGACGACGCCGCATGTCCATCCGAACAGCGTGATGGTGACACTCACCGACTTCCAGCGGCGTCTACGCACAGGTGCCGGTGAACGCGACGTGGACATCGCCGCCCACCAGGCGATGTGGGTACCGGCTCAGCGGCATGCCGGCGAGAACATCGGTCGGACCGCGACACACACGATCTTCGTCGAATTGAAAGGGGATGCCGCGGGCGTCGCCGATGGCCGCGACCTCGGACCGAGCACCTGACGCAGCCCACGCACTCGACTTCCCATTTCGACGGGTGTCGAACACGCTGAGGCATCCCCAGCCGGGCGATGTGGGCAATTCGGGTGGGGTCACACGTGCTGGTCGAGGAGGATGGCGTTGCCGTCCGGGTCCGTGACGATCAAGGAAGCCGGGCCGGTGCCCGACTCGTCGGCCTCCAGTGTGAGCGGAATCCCGGCCGCGCGCAGACGCCGCTGGATGTCACGCACGTCGACGAACTCGTCGAGCGCATGCGCGTCTGAGTCCCATCCCGGATTGAAGGTGAGCAGGTTGCCCTCGAACATCCCGTGAAACAGGCCGATCGTCGCCGAGCCGTTGCGCAGGATGACCATGTTCTCGGCCTCGGATCCGGGGAAGGGAGCGAACCCGAGTGCTTCGTAGAACCTGCGGGACGCCGCCGGATCTGCGACGGAGAGGCTGACCGAGAAGTTGCCGAGCGGGAGATCTGTGCTAGTCATATCGCGATGGTAGAAACAGCCGCCGCGCCGGACTTCTCGGATCTTGCGAGAGTCGACTACGTCGTACGCGTCAACGCCGTCGTGGATCATGTCCTCACGCATCTCGACTCGCGATTGCAGCTCGAGGACCTGGCGCGGGTCGCGCGATTCTCGCCGTTCCACTTCCATCGCATCTTCCGCTCGATCATGGGCGAGACGCTCGCCGACTTCGTCAAGCGAGCTCGGCTCGAACGCGCCGTCGTTCTTCTCTCGTCGCCGGAGCGGCTGAGCCTGACCACGATCGCGATGCGATGCGGCTTCGCATCCAGCTCCGCCTTCTCCACCGCCTTCTCCGCCCGGTACGGTGTGCCGCCGCGCCGGTTCGACCTCGCCGGGCACCGGGCCGAGCACCGTGCAGCCCTGACCGGCGGACGCATCGACCGACTCCCGACCGGCTCGAACCCCGACCGGTTCAGTGCCGCGCTGCGCGACATCCCGCAGCGTCGCATCGCCTACCTCCGAGCGCTCCGGCCGTACTCGACGGATGCCGTCACGACTCAGACCGAGCGGATGACCGAGTGGGCGCGAAATCACGGTGTCGTCGACGCAGAATGGCTCGGCATCCAGTGGGACGACCCGGAGGTCGTGGCTCTCGAGGACTGCCGGTACGACGTCGCGGTGGTCGTTCCCGCACGGCTTCGCATCGACGGCGGCGTGAGCGAAACGATCCTGCCGGAGATGCGGGTAGCGGAGGTCGCGATCCACGGCGACGTCGAGCTCGAGCTGCGCGCCATCGACTGGCTGTACCGCACCTGGCTGCCACGCAGCGGCTATCTGCCTGCGGAGCTCCCCGCGATGGAAGCGTGGAACGGCGCACCCAGCGCTGAGGCCGATGGCACCTACCGGCTCCGGGTCGTGCTGCCGTTACAGCTCGGAGGAGGCGCGTCGTGAGGTACCTGGTTGCCGTTGAGATGGCGACGACTGCGAGGATCCTCGTCAGGATTCCCTGCACAGTGCGGCCGCACGTCGTAACATCGGGGAATTCGTCCGCCACGGAGGAGGCCGTCAGTGACGCAACACACCCTCGAGCTGTCTGATGTCGACCTGGTCTACGACGTCCACGGGCCACTGCCGACTGCCGATGGCCGGCCGCCGCTCGTCATGATCGGCCAGCCGATGGACGCGAGCGGGTTCCAGGCTCAGGTGCAACTGTTCGAGGACCGCACGGTCGTGACTTACGACCCGCGCGGGCTGGGCAGGAGCAAGCGCAAGGACGGCGGGGTCACGAACGAGCCGGAGACCCAGGCCGAGGACATCCACGCGATCATCGAGGCGCTCGGCGCCGGCCCGGTGGAGATGCTCGCCAGCAGCGGCGGGGCGGTGACCGCGCTTGCGTTGGTCACGGCGTACCCGGACGACGTGTCGACCCTCGTCGCACACGAGCCGCCCATTGACTGTGTGTTGCCGGACGCGGAGGCCGTCCAGCGCGCCCGGGCGGCGTACACCCAGGTTTACGAAGACAAGGGCTGGGGCGCCGGAATGGCCGCGTTCATCGCGATGACCTCGTGGGAGGGCGAGGTCACGGATGAATACCTCGCCCAGCCGGCGCCGGACCCGGCCGCGTTCGGGATGCCCGGCGAGGACGACGGCAGGCGGGGTGACCCGCTGCTGTCTGACCGCTCCTGGGCGGTGACCCACTACCGCCCGGATCTGGAGGCACTGAAGGTTGCGCCGACCCGGATCGTGGTCGCCGTCGGGGAGGAGTCGGTGAAGGTCTACACCGGTCGGACCGCTATCGCATTGGCCGAACAGCTCGGCCAGCAGGCGACGATCTTCCCGAGCCACCACGGCGGCTTCATGGGTGGCGAGTTCGGCTACGCCGGCCAGCCCGAAGCGTTCGCCGCCAAACTCCGCGAAGTACTGAATCAGCCCTGACCACGCGCTGCCGGGGGGCACCTCGACGCTGAAGGTGGCAACGCAACGCCGGCCGATTCGGCATCGTGAGCACCCGGCTTCCTCAGTTCGAACCGCTGAGCGGCGCTTTCGCCGTTCGACGCTCAGCGCCGAGCGGCCCCGAGAATTCGATCTGCTGCGACTTGCGCGCCGGGTGGAGCTGAGCGCAGCCGTGCCGCCGTGCCCTGTGCGCGCGCCCGAACCGCGGGGTTCTGCAGCAGCGCCGAGATCTCGTCCCGGATCGTCGTGGGATCGCTGCGGGCCGAGATCCGCCGCCCCAGACCGGAGCTTTCCACCACGTCTCCGATGAGCCCCTGGTCGGCTGTGGGATTGAGTGGCATGACGAGCAGCGGAATCCCGTAAGAGAGGGCTTTCATCGTCGTGGAGTGTCCGCCGTGGCCGATCATGAGCGCGGCTCCGGGCAGCACCTCGCTGTGCGGCACGTAGCCGTGGATCTGCACATTCGGCGCCGCTGGCGGTGGGTGCCCGAGGTCGAACCCGCCGGTGGTCACGATCCCCTCGACGGGAAGATCTCGTAGCGCTTCGATGGCGTTGCGGTAGGCGCGGCGCATGCCCGGTAGGGAAGTGGTCGAGAACGAGACGACCACGCGTGGCGCGTTCGTGGTAGAACCGCGCGCAGTTTCGGGGCCGCTGACCTCCGTCGTCCCTGTCCATACGTAGTCGGCGAGCTCGGGGTTCTGCCTCGCCGGGTCCAGTACAGGATCGGTGAGCAGCAGTCGAAGCGTCGCGGCATCCCATAGGCGGCGGGGAGAGAATCCGAGCGCGCCGACCATCGCCGCGATCGGACCCCGCAGAAACGTGCGACGCCAGTATTCGCCGAAGGTGTGCAGGAGCACCACGACGGGCAGCCCGCTGCGGTTCGCACCTTTGATCAGCGCGAGCGCCATGCAGTCGACCACGACGACATCAGGTCGGCGATCCCGGATGAGCATCTCGGCCTCCGTGGCGAGACGACGGCTGAGGAAGATCCGCATGAGCGTCGGACCGAGTGGCTGAGGGGCGCCCGTCTCGTCTCGGTGTTGACCCCACGAGGCATCGACCTCCGTCGCGGTGCCGGCAACGTCGATCGTGTCCTCACCCGACGTCGCAGCTGGACCTGTGCCGACAAGGATCCCGGCGACATCCACGTGTACGCCGCGACGGCAGAGTTCGAGGGCGACCGCCATCGTCGGGGGCACGTTTCCTCCCAAGTTCGCACTCAGGAACAACACCCTCATGCGAGGACTGTAGCGAGCGCGAGCTCTCCGGCGCCACGACACACAGTGAGCCGCACCGGCGAGCCCGAGAGGCCGCCGACCGATCGGGCCGGCGCACCCGCATCGAGTCTGCCTGCGGGCGGTACCTGGTCGGTTAGCATTTCGGCATGACGAAGCCAGCTCCGATCGAGGACGTTTCGATCGGCGGCGAGACCATCCGGCTCGGCCAGTTGCTGAAGTTCGCGGGACTCCTCGACTCCGGTGGAAGCGTGAAAGAGGCGATCGTCGACGGCGCTGTTACCGTGAACGGCGAGGTCGATCGCCGCCGCGGACGGCAGCTGCAGCTCGGCGACCTCGTCGGCTTCGAGGGGCACCAGGTCCGCGTGTGCCCGTGAAAGCTTTGTTGCGGGCATAACAGCAAACGATCGATCGAGTGGATTCCGCAGGTGTACAGGAAGCGGGTTTCACTCTTGGACGGTATCGGCGCCGTCCCCACACGATCGACGTCGAGGATGGCTCCGGCGACGAGCGCAGGCTGCTGAGAGTGGACGTTGTGCCCTGGGGGGTGTCGGTCAGCTGGAGGGTGCGGGTCCGGGATGCCGTGCCGAGCGGCATCCCGGACCGGTGCCGGCACGGGCGGAGTCGCGGACAGAGCCGCGGCCGTGCCGAATCGAAGGGGCGAGGCGCTGTGCCGACCGCGCGGATTTCACGCGGCGAGTGTGGGCCGCTCCTGATGTCCGGTCGGCAGCACCGCCGGTGCGCGAGTGAGGAGCAGAAGGACAATGCCCGCGGTAACGGCCGCGGTACCGAGCGCGATCGCGACCAGCGGGGTAATGACCGGCGTGAAGCCGAGTCCGAGGATGGGAACGATCGCGCCGAAGCTGAGCAGGACGCTGCCAAGGACGGCGCCCGCGCGCGCCGCTGGGCCGACCGCACTGCGCCGGGCGACCTCGATCATGGCGCCGACGGCCACGGCCAGCCCGGCGATCATCAGCGGAGGGGCCCAATATGCCATGAGCAGGGGAAGGGCCCCCGCGCTGATGAGCGCGCCTGATGCACGAGGTGCCTTGACCCGGCAGGCGATACCGGCAAGGAGGATCGCGAGGCATGCGAAGCACAGTGCCGCCGATGCCGGTAATGGTCCGTAGTCGCCGTAAAGGTTGTCGAGCCCGAAACCGAGGTAAAGAGCGGCGAGTACAGCGGCGCCGGCGACCCACCACCAGCGTGCAGGAGAGTCTTCGCGAGAGTTCATGGCGGATGCCTTTCCATCGGCCCGCTGACCCCGCATCGCCAGGCGTTGTGTTCGTACCCAGAGCAGGTCGTCGGGCACTCCACCGACGACCCGTAGCGCGATGGCCCCGGCGACGAAGGATGACCGCCCGCCGTTCTCTCGCGCGTCGGAGCGCTGCTCCCAGAGATCGGACTCGATCTCAGCACGTCGACGCTCGGCCGCCTCCGTGCTCACGAGTCCGGAGTACCAATCCACCCAGCGCAGCGCGACGGCCGCCGCGACCGCGGCGGCTCGGCCTTCTCGGACTGTGCGGTCGGAGACCGTGCGGGGGTTCACGACGCCTCCCACGCGGCGCGCCCGATCGGTGCCCCTGTTGTCGCCTCAGCCCTGTGGGACGCGAGCGCGAGCTGACCTGCTCCCGTCACGGTGTACAGGCGTCGCCGCGGGCGGCCCGCCTTCTCTGCGGCGGCCGCATCCTCCCACTCGCTCACGAGCAGCCCGGCCTTCTCCAGCCTGCCGAGTGCCTTGTAGAGGGTGCCGTGCGCCGTCAGGGTCGATCTGTTTCCCGCGAGGACTTTCGCAATCGCGAAGCCATGGAAGCCCTTGTCGCCGGCGCGTCCAAGGCGCAGTGCGGTATCGAGGATGTCTGTTTCGAGGGGGAGCAGCTGACCCGCGCGGCGTCGCATACTCGAAGTATGGGCAGATATCTTCCTATTGTCAATGGGAAGATATCCGGTGTAGTCGCGAAGCGCGTTGGCGGTTCGTTTTCCTGCGGCGCGGCCGCGGAGTATCGCGTCAGACGCGCTCCGGGCTCGGGACCCGCGATAATCGACCCATGTCTTCCTCCGTCGAACGCCGTTCCAATCCGACTGCCTGGGCCGCGTTCTGGGTCGCACTGGCCGGCCTCGTGCTCATGCCCATCCCGCTGTTCATCGGCTTGATCCTCGGCGGCGGCCTCTCCATCGTGGCTGCAGTCCTCGTCGTGATCGCGCTCCTGAAGGGGCTCGCCCGCAGCGGCAAGGGCATCGCGCCCGTTGTGTTCGCTGCGATCTTCATCGCGCTCACCTGGGGTGGCATCTCGGTCGGCGGCGGCACTCTCTGGTAGGTCTGCCGATTCGCGCTGCGAGACCACTGCCGGCGCCGAGGCAGCGACCGGCATAGCTCGCGGGCGAGGCCATGTTGGTTCCGCGTGCGACGAACTTCTGCCTCACCCACGTAGAATCCGCTAGCCTGCGCGGATGACGAGGGTGTTGATCGTCGGCGGCGGGCCGGCCGGCATGGCGAGCGCGATCGCCTTGGCGCAAGCCGGAGTGCAGAGCGAGATCGTGGAGTCTTCGCACGACTGGCGGCCCGGAGGTATCGGCATCGCGTTGCAGAGCGCGCCGCTGCGAGCTACGAAGCAGTTGGGCATCTTCGACGACCTGCTGAGGGTGGGTCGGCCCCACCGTGTGATCGACATGTGCGGCGCGGACGGCAGGCGGTTCGTCGAACTGCCTCAGGTGAACGTCAATGACGCCGACGACCCGCCGTTCCTCGGCATGGCCCGCGAGTCGCTGCACGAGGTGATGGCGGCGGCGGTTGCCCGCGCCGGGGTTGCCGTGCACCTCGGCGTGACCGTCGCCGACGTCTCGGCAGCGGACGACGACGTCACCGTGATGATGACGGATGGACGCACGGAGCGCTTCGACTACGTCGTGGCCGCAGACGGTGCGAATTCCAAGATGCGGTCCCGGATGCTGCGCGATGCCCCCGAACTGAGCTTCTCCGGTCAGGTCATTTGGCGAGCAGCAGCCTCCACCCCGACCGGGCTTGAACGGTACACGATGATGATCGGTGGACCGATCCGCCTGGGGCTCGTTCCTCTGCCCGACGGCCGGTTGTACTTGTGGATGCTCGACAGCACCATAGGGCCGGATCGGCCGCCGCGGGATCAGCTGCTGGAGCTGTTCCAGGAACGGATGAGCCGGTTCGGCGGGCACGCTCCTGCCGTCGCGCAGCAGCTGAACGACGCGTCACAGGTGGACTTCCGGGCTCTGAACTGGCTCATCGTCCCGCCGCCCTGGCACGCAGGCCGCGTGCTTCTCGTGGGAGACGCGGCTCATACCACCACCCCACATATCGCGTACGGCGCTGGTCTGGCGCTCGAAGACGCCGTGGTGCTGGGCGAACTCGCGGGCTCTGGTCTGCCCTTCGACGAACTCGCGACCGCACTCGCCGCGCGCCGATTCGCACGTGCGCGCCTCGTCGTGGAGACATCCCTGCAGCTTTCTCGCTGGGAGCAGGAACCTGGGCCGCCCAACCCCGCCGCGGGCCGGCTCATCGCAGAGACGATGGCCACCCTCGCCGCGCCGGTTTAGGGCCGGAGAAAGGTGCGCATCCTGTCTCATCGGCTGCTGATCGGCGTTGGCGAGTAGGGTCGCCGCTGTGACTGCTCTTCACTACCGTCAGCCGGAAGAATCCGACCATATTCGTGTCGTCGAAGCCATTCCCGTCTGGTGGGAGATGCCGCCGGAAGCGGCGCCGATCGGCTTGCTGCCGCGACTGTTCTTCCAGCATTTCGCCAACACGTCCGTCCTCGTGGAGGACGAAGGCGGACGGCTGGTTGCGTTCCTGATCGGATTCCGTTCAGCATCCCGGCCGGAGACCGCATACATCCACTTCGTCGGGGTGGCTCCCGAGCAGCAACGACAAGGACTTGCCCGAGACCTGTACGGGCGGTTCTTCGCGATGATGCGAGGACGAGGATGCACCAGGGTCGACGCCATAACCGGTCCGATCAACCGACGCTCGCAATCGTTCCACCGGGCGCTCGGGTTCGCCCAGGCCGGTGACACCGAAGTCGACGGCGTACTCGCATATCTCGACTACGACGGACCTGGCCAGCACCGAGTCACCTTCACCCGTGCGCTCTGAGAGGCCGCCTCCTCGCGATGTGCGCCGCCCATCAGCGTCCGGGCGATCGGTGAGGAAGTGTTCCAGCGAGTGGTGAATGGCGTGCTCGGTATGCCCTGGCGCACGCAGCCCCTGTGGGACCGGATTCCCCGACGGCGTGACTAGTCGAGGCTGATGTCGACGTAGAGCGCGGCGTGATCCGACCCGGCCTCGTGGTCGGCTTCAATGGTGTCGAAGTGGGGGAACAGATCGCCGTTGACGCCGCCCCACACGCCTTTGCGGAAGATACCCGCCCCCGTCGCGCGCGCGAAGAGGGTGGGGGAGAGGAGGAGGTAGTCGATCTTGCTGGATTTGGTGCCGTTGCCGAACGTGCCGGGCCGGTCCTCGTCGGGGTCGCCGTCGTCGAACGGTTGCACCGCCGCGATGTCGGTCAGGTCGGTGTCTGCCAGCAACGGTTGGAGGGCTTCGCTGTTGGGTGTGTCGTTGAGGTCACCCAGGACGGCGATATGGTCGATGCCGGCGGTGCGGAGAGTCGCGTAGATGTCGGCGACCTGCTTCGATTGCCGTTTCCGGCGGGCGATGCTCGCGGGGTTGTTGCCGCCGAACTTGCTCTTGAAGTGATTGACGAGCACGACGAGCTGCTGTCCGGACAGGGCGGATCCCGCGGGAAAAACGAACCAGTACTCGGGACAGTCACGGCTGAAGATCCGGTCACCGAATGAGCCGTCATCGATGTGGGACCGCATCATGCCGAGCGGGTAGGGCCCGGTCGAGAGAACGCCGACATCGATGCCGCGGGGATCGTTGCCGTCGATCACCATGACGTGCGGGTAGAGCGGTTCTCCGGCGACCGGGTCGAGAAGCAGGGAGTCGGTGAACCGGGCCAGGGTGAGGCGGTCCTCGGCTTCGACGATTCCGACGATGTCCGCCGCGACCTCGCGGATCACCCGGGCTGTGTTGCTGATCGCCTTCTCCTCGATGCGGTCCTTGATCAGGTCCACCCATCCGGTCCACGCGGCGCGTCCGCTCGCGACAACAGTCACCAGCGACCCATCCGGATCGTTCTGCGGGCGCCGCAGCAGCCGCCCCCGGATGCGCCGCAGGATCGCGAACGTCGATCTGCGCGTCACATCGCCGTCGTCGCGGAGGAGGTTGAGCTCTTTGAGCAGGACGAGCATCTCGGCTTTCACCGCCGGCGTGTACACCTCCAGCTCGAACAGCTCGTTTATCAGAGCGTGGGCGCGCAAAACCGCCGCCGCGACCGGCTCGGGTTGATTCATGGCACGCGGCCGGGAGAACAGATTCTCCACGTTGTACGTCGCGATCCGGATCGTCTGCTGCACCATCGCTGCCTCCTCGAGCCGTGTTCATGAACCAGTGTGACAACCGAGCGCACGCAAGGCGATGTCGAGGACGAATCCGATGTCTTGACGGAGTTCGAACGTGCTTCATGCGGCGGCGGTCACCGCTCGGCGTCGAGACTCTTCCGACTCTCTCGCCCGTTCGCCTTCTGGATCGCTTCCACGAGTTCATCCTTCGTCATCCTCGTGCGCCCACGCACGTCGAGACGCTTCGCGACATCGAGCAGATGCTTCTTCGTCGCGTTTGCGTTGACGCCGCCGGCCGTTTCACCGTCGCGGCTCACTGCTCCCTCGTCGGAAGGCCCTCGCTCCTCCTTCTCCTCCCAGTGGTCTCCGACCTTCTCGTACTGGTGCTTGAGCGCGGAGAACGCGGTCCGGTGGGCTCTCTCGCCCTCGCCGTAGGTCTCTACTGCGGAGTCGTGTGTCGCCGACCAGATGTCCTGCGCATGCTGCGGCGACCGCTTGATGGTCGCAGGAAGTTCTTCGCGGGCGGGCATGAGCGCTCCTTCCGATCGGCTCATCGACCCTGAGGCTACGCCCGTGACCGGTCGCGTGTCCGACGGAATTGCGGATTATCCCCCGCAGGACGGAAGCGTCCCCGAGCCTGACGCTCGTACGCTCTGACGTATGACCGATACCGCTTTCGAGCCTGGAGACGACGTCTTGACGCCTCACGCACGGGGCACAGTGATCGACGTCCGGGCCACTCCTTCCGGCAGGTGGGTCTTCGGCGTCGAGGACGTCGACGGCGTCGTGGGTTACTTCACCAGCAGGGCACTTCGGCCCGCCAAGAGTTAGCGTCGAACCCAGCCCAGGTGCGCCACACCGGGCCGGAGCATGAGCGAATCGAGGGGCTGCCGGGATGAGTGCCCAGATCTCCCGCATGGACGAGGGTCACCTGCGGCGATGCGTCGACCTCGCGACGCAGGCGCTCGAGAACGGCGACGATCCCTTCGGATCCGTCCTCGTGGACGCCGACGGAACAACGCTTGCTGAGGCGCTCAACCGCGAGCGAACCGATCACGATCCGACCGCGCATCCTGAATTGGCATTGGCGAAGTGGGCGATCGCGCACCTCACCCCGCAGCAGCGCGCATCATCGACGGTCTACACGTCGGGGGAGCACTGCCCGATGTGCGCGGCGGCCCACGGGTGGGCCGGCCTCGGCCGGGTCGTCGCTGCCGCGTCAGCCGAGCAGCTCGCGGGGTGGCGGGCGTCGTGGGGCTTGCCGCCCGGCCCGGTGAAGGCGCTGCCGCTCACGGATGTCGCGCCGGATGTCGTCGTGATCGCGCCGGTGGCGCCGTTCGACGCCCAGATGCGTGAGGTGCACCGGCGGGCGCTTGCGCGAGCGGGCGGATAAAGGAATCGCCCGCTCCTTCACCGCGGCGCGGCTGCGGCGAGCGCTGACGGGCTTCGTCACCGACGCCACGGAGCCCTTCCCTGCGAGCGCGTGCGCGAGCAATATGGGTTCATCGCATCGAGCAATGTGGGGTCACCATGAGCGTTTACCGAGTCATCGACGTCATCGGCACCAGTGCCTCATCGTGGGAGGAGGCGGCCCGCGAAGCCATCACCACTGCCGCGGGGTCGCTTCACGACCTGCGCGTTGCGGAGGTGACGAAGCAGGACGTCGTGGTCGGCGACGACGGGTCGCTGTTGTTCAGGGCCCGGCTCCAGCTCTCGTTCAAGTACGCGCCGGAGTAGGCCGATCCCCGGTCAAACCG
This sequence comes from Microbacterium sp., assembly GCF_036277215.1. Taxonomy (GTDB): domain Bacteria; phylum Actinomycetota; class Actinomycetes; order Actinomycetales; family Microbacteriaceae; genus Microbacterium. Next base: position 21,279 of record NZ_DASUNI010000040.1, read on the forward strand.
GGACGCGCAACGGACAACTCTCGAGGGCGAGTGGGAACTGCCCTCGGACACGACCGGGCGATACCGGCGTGCCCGTTGCCGTGCGCGCCTGACAGCTGTGCTCGCACTGACGGTGAGGATTTGAACCTGTCCGGCCGCTGACTCGTTTGTACTGATAGATGGCCCCGCAGGGAGGGCCACCGATTCGGAATCGGGTGACTGAATGGCCGAAAACAACCGGCGCGTTCTGTGGGTTCTGCGCATCCTCAGCGCCGTCTTCCTTCTCGCCACCGGCGGGATACATCTGTACCTCGTCTTCAACGGCGTCGGCGGCATCCTGGGTGTGGCCTTCGTCCTCAACGCCGTCGCCGGCCTGGTGCTCGCGCTCGGAATGCTGTTCCTACAGGGCAGGTTGCTCAAACTGACGACCGTCCTGAGTCTGCTGTTCCTGATCGCAACCCTCGGTGCGCTGCTGTTGGCTCTCACGGTCGGTCTGTTCGGCATCAGTCAGACGTGGGACTTCATGCTCGTGCGCGAGACGGTGATCGTCGAATCGATCGGCATCGTGGTGCTGGCGACCACGACCGTCGTCGTGGTTCGTGTGCGGTCATCGCAGTTGATGCGTCGTTCGGACGGAACGGCAGTTCGCGGCACCGCCTGACCCGGGACGAAAAGTGCCTCGCGCCACCCACCGTCCAGTGCCGGCCCTCAGGACCGTGCGGAGAGTTCTCTGACGGACGGAGCTTCCGGCGCATCAGCCAGGAACCGCGCCGACAGCGCGTACCGCATCAGCACCACGTCACCGATCTGCCGGGTCTCGGCCAGGGTGGCGCGCCGTGACGCCGTCCACGGGAAGGCACCTGCCTCCACGAACCGCGGTGCCCGGGACTCGCCGACGAAGA
>NZ_DASUNI010000041.1:0-12344 GCF_036277215.1 Microbacterium sp.
TGGGCGCTCGTCGGCTTCGTCCTCCTGGCCTCGCTCATCTCGGGGTGGCAGCACTACCTGCTGCAGCGCACGGGCACGGCCGTCGTCTACTCGAGCCGCCGCCGGCTCATCGCGCGCATCCTGCACCTGCCCGTCAGCGAGTTCGACGCGCGCCGCACCGGCGACCTCGTCTCGCGCGTCGGCAGCGACACGACACTCCTCTACTCCGCGCTCACGCAGGGGCTCGCCGACTCGATCGGCAACGCGCTGCTGTTCGTCGGCGCGCTCGTCGCCATGGCGATCATCGACCCGGTGCTGCTCGCGATCATCGTGGTCGTGATCGGCATCTCGGTGCTCGGCGTCACCGCGCTGAGCGGCCGCATCCGCACCGCCTCGACCGAGCAGCAGGAGAAGGTCGGCGCGCTCGCGTCGGGCGTCGAGCGCGCCGTCGGATCGATCCGCACGGTCCGGGCTGCAGGGGCGACCGAGCGCGAGGTCTCGTCGGTCTCGTCGCTCGCGACGGATGCCTACACCGTGGGCGTGCGCATCGCGAAGGTCTCCGCGCTGGTCGTTCCGATCGCGGGCATCGCGCTCCAGGTCTCCCTTCTGGTCGTTCTCGGAGTCGGCGGGTTCCGGGTGGCCTCGGGTGCGATCACGATCGCTTCGCTCGTGACCTTCATCATGTTCCTGTTCATGCTGATCGCCCCGCTCGGCTCGACGTTCGGCGCGATCACGTCGGTCAACCAGGCGCTGGGAGCACTCGGCCGCATTCAGGAGGTGCTCGACCTGCCGACCGAGGAGCAGGGCGACGAGTCGGCGGCGGCCGCGCTTCGACGGGCAGAGGGCCCGCGCGCTGCCGACCGCATCCAGCCGTCGCCCGCGATCGCCTTCCGCGACGTGCGGTTCCGCTACCCCGATGCCGTCGTCGCCGCGCGCGAGGCCGCGGCGGCGGAAGCGCGGGCCGTGCTCGAGCAGGTGCATCTCGACAGGACGAGGGATGCCGGCGCCGCGGGCATGACGGAAACGGATCGAGACGTCCTCCGCGGGGTGACCTTCGACGTGCCGCGCGGAGCCCGGATCGCACTGGTCGGTCCGAGCGGTGCCGGCAAGAGCACGGTGCTCTCCCTCATCGAGCGGTTCTACGATCCGACGGGCGGGGCGATCGAACTCGACGGCCGCGACATCCGCTTGCTGCCCCGCGAGGAGCTGCGGGCGCAGTTCGGCTACGTCGAGCAGGATGCCCCCACCCTGGCAGGCACGATCGCCGACAACCTGCGACTGGGCTCACCCGCGGCCTCCGACGCCGAGTGCGAGCGCGTGCTGCACGCGGTGAACCTCACCGAGGTGCTCGAGCGCAACCCGCTGGGCCTCGAGGCGCCGGTCGGGGAGGACGGCGTCATGCTCTCGGGCGGCGAGCGCCAGCGCCTCGCGATCGCGCGCGCGTTGCTCGCCGCGCCCCCGATCCTGCTCCTGGACGAGTCGACGTCCTCCCTGGACGGCGTCAACGAGCAGCGCATGCGCGAGGCGATCGACGCGGTCGCCACCGACCGCACCCTCATCGTGATCGCGCACCGGCTGTCCACGGTGGTGGACAGCGACCGCATCGTCGTGCTCGACCACGGGCAGGTCGTGGGCCAGGGGACGCACTCCGAGCTGGTCGCCTCGACCCCGCTGTATCGCGATCTCGCACGGCACCAGCTGCTGGTCTGAGGCGCCTTCGCAGCTCGACGGGCGCGAAACCCTCCGAAACGTACGAGACCCTCCGATCCGCGCGCGCGGATCGGAGGGTCGCGGGAAAGCCGGAGGGTTTCGCGGCGGTCAGCTGTGGGTCAGGCGGTATCGCAGCGCGGAGAGCTCGGCCTGCAGCGGCGCCGGGACCCGTCCCTCGAAGGTCGCGTAGAACTCCTCGGTGAGCTCGGCCTCCCGCAGCCACGAGTCGCGGTCGATCGCGAAGAGCTCCTCGAGGTCGTCCTCGGACACCTCGATGCCGTCGAGGTTCAGGTCCTCGGTGCGCGGGAGGCGTCCGATCGGGCTGTCGACCGCGGGCACGGAGCCGTCGATGCGGCGGATGATCCAGTCGATCACGCGCGAGTTGTCGCCGAAGCCGGGCCACAGGAACCGGCCGTCCGAGCCCTTGCGGAACCAGTTCACCTGGAAGATCCGCGGCGCGCGGTCGAAGCGCAGCTTCTGCCCGACCTTGAGCCAGTGCCCGAAGTAGTCCGCCATGTTGTAGCCGCAAAACGGGAGCATCGCGAACGGATCGCGGCGGAGCTCGCCGACGGTGCCCTCGGCGGCGGCGGTGCGCTCTGACGAGACGTTGGAGCCCATGAACACGCCGTGCGTCCAGTCGGTGGCCTCCACGACGAGGGGCACGTTGGTCGCCCGACGGCCGCCGAAGAGGATCGCGTCGAGCGGGACGCCCTCGGGCGCGTTCCAGTCATCGGCGATCTGCGGACACTGTGCGGCACCGACCGTGAAGCGCGAGTTGGGATGCGCCGCGGGGCGACCCGAGTCGGGCGTCCACGGGTTGCCCTCCCAGTCGGTGAGGTTTGCGGGTGCTTCGTCGGTGAGGCCCTCCCACCACACGTCGCCGTCCGGACGCAGCGCGACGTTGGTGAAGATCGTGTTGCCCCACAGGGTCTCGACGGCCGTGACGTTCGTGGACTCGCCCGTGCCTGGCGCCACGCCGAAGAAGCCGGCCTCCGGGTTGATCGCCCACAGGCGTCCGTCATCGCCGGGACGCAGCCACGCGATGTCATCGCCGAGGGTCTCGACGCGCCATCCGGGAATGGTGGGCCGCAGCATCGCGAGGTTGGTCTTGCCGCAGGCCGAGGGGAAGGCCGCGGCGACGTGGAACGCGCGGCCCTTCGGGTCGATGACGCGGATGAGCAGCATGTGCTCGGCGAGCCAGCCCTCATCGCGGCCGATCACCGAGGCGATGCGAAGGGCGAAGCATTTCTTCGCGAGGATGGCGTTGCCGCCGTATCCCGATCCGAACGACCAGACCTCGAGCGTGTCGGGGAAGTGCACGATGTACTTCTCGTCGTTGCACGGCCACGCGACGTCCTGCTCGTCCGGCTGCAGAGGAGCACCGACCGAGTGGACGGTCTTGACCCAGGGGGCGCCCGCCGCGATCTGACGGATGACGTCGGCGCCGACGCGCGTCATGATCCCGATGGAGGTCACAGCGTACGGGCTGTCGGTGACCTGCACGCCGATGTGCGAGAGCGGGCCGCCGACCGCGCCCATCGAGAACGGCACGACGTACATCGTCCGGCCGCGCATGCTGCCGGCGAAGAGCCCGTCGAGCGTCTCGCGCATCTCGGCGGGGTCGGCCCAGTTGTTCGTGGGACCGGCGTCCTCTTCGCGTTCGGAGGAGATGAAGGTGCGTCCTTCGGTGCGGGCGACGTCGCTGGGGTGGGAGCGGGCGAGGTACGACCCGGGACGCCACTCGGGGTTGAGCTTGATGATCTTGCCCTCGGCGACCATCTCGTGCAGCAGCGCGTCGTTCTCCGCGCGTGAGCCGTCGACCCAGTGGATCCGGTCCGGCTGTGTCAGCTCGGCGATCTCGTCGACCCACTCGAAGAGCGCCGCCATGCCGTCGCCTTCGATCACCGGACGCCGGCCGAACGCTGCGGGGACCGGCGCGGGACGCCGGGTCTCGCGCGGGGCCGGTCGGGTGAAGATGTCGGCAAGGGCCATGATTTCTCCTCTTCGATCGATTCAGATCGGTGCTCTTCCTCCACTATGGAAGGTATATCCGGGAGTTTCGGCCCGTTTTGGAATCAAGAAATGCGATTCTTTCTGTATCATCAAGGAATGCCGCCCACGTCTCTGGAACTGTCCACGCTCGGTCACCGCATCCGTCATCAGCGGGTGTCGCGGGGATTCACCCTCGACGAGCTGGGTGAGCTCGTCGGCGTCGCGGGAAGCCAGCTGAGCCTGATCGAGAACGGCAAACGCGAGCCGAAGCTCTCACTGCTGCAGTCGATCGCGACGGCCACCGGCGTCGAGGTGACCGACCTGCTCTCGTCCGAGCCGCCGAACCGACGCGCGGCACTCGAGATCGAGCTCGAACGGGCGCAGGCGAGCTCGGTGTTCCGGCAGCTCGGCATCCCCGCCGTGAAGGTCACCAAGGGCATCCCGGACGAGACGATCGAGTCCCTGCTCGGCCTGCACCGCGAGCTGCAGCGCCGGGAGCGGGAGGCGATCGCGACCCCGGAGGAGGCGCGGCGCGCGAACACCGAGCTGCGACTGCGGATGCGCGACCGGGACAACTACCTCGGTGAGATCGAGCAGCTCGCCGAGAAGCAGCTCAAGGCGGCAGGGCACGCGTCCGGCGCCCTCACCCACCGCACAGTGAGCATCATGGCCGAGCAGCTGGGCTTCGAGCTGCTCTACGTGCACGACCTTCCCCATTCCGCGAGGTCGGTCACCGACCTCGAGAACGGCCGCATCTACCTGCCCCCGGCGTCGATCCCCGGCGGGCACGGGCTGCGGTCGATGGCGCTGCAGGCGATGGCACACCGGCTGCTCGGGCATCAGCAGCCCACCGACTACGCCGACTTCCTCGAGCAGCGGCTCGAGATCAACTACTTCGCCGCCTGCGCCCTCATGCCCGAGACCGCTTCGGTGGCCTTCCTGACGCAGGCGAAGAAGGACCGCAACCTCGCCGTGGAGGACTTCCGCGACGCGTTCGGCGTCACTCATGAGGCTGCGGGGATGCGGCTCACGAATCTGCTCACCCACCACCTCGGCATCCCGCTGCACTTCCTGCGTGCGGACGGGTCGGGAGCGATCTCGCGCGTGTACGAGAACGACGACCTGCCGCTCCCCCACGACGTGACCGGGTCGGTGGAGGGACAGATCCTCTGCCGCAAGTGGTCGGCACGCGCCGCGTTCTCGGAGCAGAACCGCACGACCGAGCACTATCAGTACACCGACACTCCGGCAGGCACCTACTGGTGCTCGACGCAGACCGGTTCGACGGCCGACGGCGACTTCTCGATCACCGTCGGGGTGCCGTTCGACGACGCCAAGTGGTTCCGCGGCCGCGAGACGCAGAAGCGGGCATCGTCGACGTGCCCCGATGAGTCGTGCTGCCGGCGGCCGCCCGCCGATGTCGCGGGGCGGTGGAAGGGCAAGGCGTGGCCGAGCGCGCGCGTGCACATGCAGATGTTCTCGCCGCTCCCCCGCGGCGCGTTCCCCGGAGTGGACGACAACGAGGTCTACACGTTCCTGGACCGGCACGCTCAGCGCTGATCCCGCGCCGCACGCGCCGGTCAGTCGCCGCCGGCTGCGTCCGCGGCGGGGGCGTCGCTGTGGCGAGCGCCGTGGGCCGCGTCAGGGGATGCCGCGACGGCGACGCCGACCGGCACTGCGCCGGCATCCGCTGCGGCACGCCCGCCGGGTGGGCTCCACTTCAGCCACGCTTTCACGTAGATGACCAGGCTGAGGACCAGGCCCGCGACCACCCACAGCACGACGAGGTAGTCGACCCACGAGCCGATCGGCGGTGAGCCGGGCAGGAAGGTGCGCAGCGGTATCGTCGCGAAGAGCATCGCCGCCATCCAGCTCATCAGGGTGGGCTCGACCCTCCGCAGCCCGCGATAGGCGACGATCGCCACCGTCAGCCCGAGCACCGGCAGCACCGCCATGAGGATGAGGATCACGATCCCGAACGCGACCGTGGCCACCGAGCGCGTGGCGGTGATGCGCAGCTGCGTCACCGGCTCGCCGTCGATCACGACCTCTTCCGTGCCGGCCACCTCCTGCGATGCGAAGTTCCAGCCGGGCACGTGGGCCGAGCCGCACAGCAGTGTCGGGATCGGAGTCGGTTCGCCGTCGACGGTCTGCAGGGAGACGAACGCGACGTCGACGCTGTGCGAGTCGAAAGGCCACCGCTCGACGTAGCCGCTGGTGATCAGTCGGATCGACTGCGGCGACGGGATCTCGTCGGCCGCGATCGTGAACGAACGCGGCCCGTCGGTGTCACTGACGAGGACGGTGAGCGGGTCGGTCAGGAGTCCGGTGTTCCCGGTGGCGATCGGACCGAACGAGAGCACGCTGAGGTTGGCCACGAGGCGATCGGCGACCGCATCCACCGACTCGGGGGTGAACGACAGCAGGATGGCATCGCTCGGCGGCTCGTCGGTGCAGCCTTCGATGGAGGCGAAACGGTCGTTGATCGCGTACAGCGCGACGACGACGATGTAGACGAGCGCGATCGCCGCGATGAGCGTGACGACCAGGGCCCGGCGGTGGCGCCGCGGAGGCCCGCTCGGCGTCGATACAGGCGTCACGGGTCACAGTGTGGCACGGCAGCGCTCAGGCGGTGATGAAGGCACGGTAGCGGTCCAGCGCTGCACCGACCTCGGCAGCCGTCGCCGCACCGGGCGCGAACAGCTCGGGAACCGGCGAATCCCGGTGCCGGCCGACCGCGAGCGAATGCGTCCAGACGCCGACCACCTCGCCCCGGGCCAGCAGCAGCGGCCGGACGATGCCGTTCATGCTCGGTCCGATGCGCGCGAGGAACTCCGAGGCGCAGGGCACGGTGCGGTCGGTGTAGGACAGGTAGTACTCCTCGTAGGGCGGCAGGGCGAGCACGCTGTGGGCGCCTGCGGAGCGGCGCGGGCCGGAACCCGCGGAGACGTACTGCGGCTCGCCGTCGTCGGAGACGATGCTCAATCGATCGGATGCCGCCTCGGCCGCGGCACGGGACACACCGAGGGGCAGCCCCGACCACCACGAGAAGTCCCGCGCCCCGGCCGGGCCGTGCGAGGCGATGTACCGGGCGAAGAACTCGGCCGGCGGGTCGACGGGGAATGCAGCATCCGTCACCCACTCGTCGGTCCGCACGACGTACTGCTCGCGGGTCGGTCCGCTCTCGCGCGGCACGACGGGGCCCTGGCACACCACAGCACGCAGCGAGAGGGCGACGAGAAGATGGTAGCCGCGCTGCCGCTCGGTGGACACGCCGCCCTTCTCCAGGACGGCGAACAGCTCCTTGCGCGTGAGCCTGCTGCCGCCGGCGAGCGCGCTGAGGGTGAGTCGCTCCGCCTTCGCCAGCTCGGCGGCGTCGATGCCCTCGACGCGGCGCACCTGGGCGGCGGCGCGGTGCTGGCGCTCGGCTGTCAGGGAGAGCACCCATGCGAGGTCGCGCGCGGGGATCACGTGGATCGTGCCCCGCATCGTCCAGGACCGCACGATCTCGCCGCGATCGAAGGCCGCATCGAGGTCGCGCACGCTCGGCGCGCCCTTCGTGCGGGCGGCCAGAGCCCAGCGGCCGCCCCAGAACTCCTGGCCCTGCGTGGCGAGCATGTGCTGGGCCGCCTCGGCAATCGTGCGGGCGGGCGCACTCAGCCGGTGCGAGCGCAGGCGGCGGTCGATCACCCGTGCGGTGTTCACGGGGACATTCTGCCGCGCACCGAGGACAGCATGGGTCCGGAAGCCGGCGCCGGGGCGGGCGACGTTGCGTCTGGCCGCTGCGGGCTCAACGACCGGAACGCGAAGCGAGACGAAACGCCCGGCTCGAGTCAGAACGGGTTCGGGGTCAGCGTGTACTTCGTCTGCAGATACTCGTGGATCCCCTCGGCGCCGCCCTCGCGGCCCAGGCCCGACATCTTCCAGCCGCCGAAGGGCGCCGCGGCGTTGGAGACGACGCCGACGTTCAGCCCCATCATCCCGGTTTCGAGGCGCTCGATCATCCGCTGGCCGCGCGCGAGCGACTCGGTGAACACGTAGGACACCAGGCCGTACTCGGTGTCGTTGGCCAGTCGCACGGCGTCGTCCTCGGTGTCGAAGGGCACGATCGCGAGCACCGGCCCGAAGATCTCCTCCCTGAGGATGTCGCTGCCGGGCTGCACGTCGACCACGACGGTGGGCTCGTAGAAGGTGCCGGGGCCGTCGATGGCGCTGCCCCCGGTGCGCACGTGCGCTCCGCGCGAGACGGCATCGCCGACGAGCTGCTCGGCCTTGGCGACCGCCCGATCGTCGATGAGCGGACCGATGATCACGCCGTCCTCGGTGCCGCGACCGATCTTGAATCCCTGCACCCGCTCGGTGACGCGGCGGGCGAACTCGTCGGCGACCGACCGGTGCACGAGGAAGCGGTTCGCCGCGGTGCACGCCTGGCCGATGTTGCGGAACTTGGCGAGGATCGCTCCGTCGACCGCCTTGTCGAGGTCGGCGTCATCGAACACGACGAACGGAGCGTTGCCGCCGAGCTCCATCGACGTGCGCAGCACCCCCTGCGACGCCTGCTCGAGCAGCCGCTGCCCCACCTGAGTCGAGCCGGTGAACGACAGCTTCCGCAGCCTCGGGTCGCGGATGATCGGCTCCGACACGGCGCCCGAGGTCGACGTGGTGAAGACGTTCACCACTCCCCTCGGCAGCCCCGCTTCCTCGAGCAGCTTCGCGAAGTACAGCGTGGTCAGCGGCGTCAGCTCCGCCGGCTTGACCACGACCGTGCAACCGGCGGCGAGCGCCGGCGCGATCTTGCGCGTCGCCATCGCGAGCGGGAAGTTCCACGGCGTGATCAGGAAGCACGGCCCGACGGGATGCTGCGACACGATCATGCGGCCGGTGCCCTCCGGATTGGGGCCGTACCGGCCCTGGATGCGGGCCGTCTCCTCGCTGAACCAGCGAACGAACTCGCCGCCGTAGGCGACCTCGCCGCGCGCCTCCGCGAGCGGCTTGCCCATCTCCAGCGTCATGAGGAGGGCGAACTCCTCTTTGCGCTCCTGCAGCAGATCGAACGTTCGGCGCAGAAGCTCCGCACGCTCGCGCGGCGGCGTCGCCGCCCACGCCGGGAACGCATCGGCAGCAGCATCCAGAGCCGCCTTGCCGTCCTCCGGCGAGGCGTCTGCGATCGTCTTGACCACCGCGCCGGTCGCAGGGTCGTAGACCTTGAGCGTCTTGCCGCTCGTCGCGGGACGCCACTCGCCTCCGATGAACAGGGCGCCCGGCACCTTCGCCAGCAGCTCGGTCTCGCGGTTGTCTGTCACGGGGACTCCCTCGTCAGGTCGGGATGCTGCAGCATCCCCGGTCGGTGGCTCGAAGCCCATTCTGGTCGGAGTCCGTCCGACCGGCGATGTACGGCACGTACAGCGCGGGCTCCCCGGGTGTGCGCCGCGGAGGGTCAACCCGCAACGGGCACGCTGTGCGCAACGAGGACCCGCGCGAAGAACGCGGCGAGCTCCTCCGTCGCGGTCAGCGGCAGCACGTCCGCGACGTACTGGTCGGGGCGCACCACGACGACGACGCCGTCGCGCGACAGCTCGCGCTCCGCGAAGATGTCCGCCGTCGTCCACGCGCTCGGCGCGGCCGCGTAGACCTTCTCCCAGTCCGTCAGCCCGAGAGGGCCGGTCCGAGGCAGGAAGAGCTCGGGCACCTTCGCGATGTCGACGTCCTCGAACCCCTGCTGGTAGATCGCTTTCACGTCGAACACGGCGTCGACATCGGCTCCCACCGGGGTATGCCGGGCGACCGGCGAATCGGGCGAAGACATCCAGGCGGCCCACTCGGCCAGCGCCGACGGCTCGCCCGCGGCCGGCGCGTCGGCGAACGCGTAGATGCGCCACCGGCCGTCGGCCTTGGCAGGGTGGCCGAGGTGGACGGCCTTGCCGTCGCACACGCGCACCACCTCGACCGATTTGAAACGCTTGCCGAGAGGGAAGCCCGCCGCCAGCGCCTGGTGCGAGGCCGCCCCGACGATGGCCGACGGTCCGTATTGCGTCATGAACCCCGAGGGGAACTCGGCGGTCGCCAGATAATACGTCGCGAGGTCCTGCGGGTCCGAGATCTCCTCTGGCTTGCGCGCCATCAGCGACGACCACTCGCGGTCGAAGTCGATGAGCTGCTGCGCGACCGGCTGGCGCTCGGCCGAGTACGTCGCAAGCAGCTCTTCGGGGCTCAGCCCGGTCAGCACGTGCCCCAGCTTCCAGCCCAGGTTGAATCCGTCCTGCATCGAGACGTTCATTCCCTGGCCGGCCTTCGCACTGTGCGTGTGGCAGGCATCACCGGTGAGGAACACACGCGGAGCGCGCTCGTCTCCGACCGGCACGTCGTCGAACTTGTCGGTGACCCGGTGGCCCACCTCGTAGACGCTGTGCCACGCGACCTGCCTCACGTCGATCGAGTAGGGGCGCAGGATCTCATTCGCCCGGCGGATGATCTCCTCGATCGGCGTCTGACGCACGTGATGGTTGTCGCCCTCGGGGACCTCGCCGAGATCGATGTACATGCGGCTGAGGTAGCCGCCCTCGCGCGGGATGTGGAGGATGTTCCCGGCCTCCGCGTTGATGGCGCACTTGGTGCGCCAGTCGGGGAAGTCGGTGTTCACGAGGACGTCCATGACGCCCCAGGCGTGCGCCGAGATGCCGCCGACATGCTTGCGACCGATCGCCTCCCGCACTCCGCTGCGGGCGCCGTCGCACCCGACGACGTATTTCGCCCGGATCGTCCGCTCCTGCCCGGCACGCCGGCCTGCCGCGTACCGTACGCGGACTTCGACCGGGTACTCGCCGGCGTCGTGCACGGTGAGTCCCGCGAACTCGATGCCGTAGTCGGGAACGATGCGCCCGGGCCCGTGCGCGGCGGCCTCGGCGAAATAGTCCAGCACGCGGGCCTGATTCACGATGAGGTGCGGGAACTCGCTGATCTTGAACGCGTAGTCCTCCGTGCGGGCGGTGCGCACGATGTTGCGCGGATTCTCCGGGTCGGGGCCCCAGAAGTTCATGTACGCGATGTTGTACGCCTCGGCGACGATGCGCTCGGCGAAGCCGAACGCCTGGAAGGTCTCGACGCTGCGAGGCTGGATGCCGTCGGCCTGACCCAGCACCAGGCGACCGTCGCGGCGTTCGATGATGCGCGTCGCCACCTGAGGGAACTGCGACATCTGCGCAGCCAGGAGCATGCCGGCCGGGCCGGATCCGACGATGAGCACGTCCATCCGGTCGGGAAGCTCTGCGGGGCGGTCGATGCCGGTGCCCATCGCATCCTGGACGCGCGGCTCACCGGACACGTACCCGTGGTGATGGAACTGCATTCGGATCCTCCTCGGACGGCGGTGTCGAGGTCATACGGTGCTTGTGGAGAACGTTTGAACTGTTCTATATTCGAACAGATCGTTCTACTACTGAACAGATCGTATACGACCACGGCGCGCGCGGCAAGGGGCGAGACAATGACGACGCACGATGCCGCAGCCTCACCCGCCTCTCAGACGCTGAGTCGCGGCATCCGGATTCTGGAGATCCTCGCCGATGCGCGCGCGGCGCTGTCCATCGACGAGATCGCGCGACTGCTCGGCGTGCACCGCTCGGTCGCCTATCGTCTGCTGCGCACCCTCGAGGACCATGGACTCATCACGCGCGACAGCGCGGGGCGCATCCAGCTCGGAGCGCGCATGGCCGCCCTCGCCGCGGGAGTCGCCTCCGACCTGCAGGCGGAGGCCCTGCCGGAGCTGACGGCCGTCGCCAATGAGCTCGGCACGACGTGCTTCCTGGTGGTGCTCGACCACGACGAGTGCGTCACACTCGTCAGTGTCGAGCCGCGCCACGCCATCGCGTCGGTGGCGCAGCGGCCGGGGACGCGGCATCCGGTGACGGTCGGAGCACCCGGGAAGGCGATCCTGTCCGCGCTCCCCCGCGGCGACTGGCCCGGCGAGGTCTGCGATCGCCTGACGGAGGAAGTGACGGATGCCGCCACCCGCGGCTTCGCCACGAGCCACGACGAGGTCATCCCGAGCCTGCGATCGGTGTCGGTGCCGCTGAGCCTCCGCGGGCGTCGGCCGGCCGCGATCGCTGTCGTCTACGTCGCGAGCGATCATGAACCCGCCGAGATCGCCGACCGCCTGCAGCGGTCGGCGAGCGTGATCCGCGAGGCCCTCGGGGGCTGAGCGGCCCTCCGGCCGAGCCGGACTCGAGGGGCTGGGCGGCCGTCGGGGGCTGAGCGGGCCTACGCGATCTCGTCGACGAACCGGATGTTGTAGTCGGCGACGCGCTGCGGCACGCCGTCGAACGCCTGCGCCCTCGCATCCGAGGCCAGGTAGGTGCTCTCGCGCTCCAGGAACTCCGCCTCATCGCCCTCCGCGCTGACCGCCCAGACGAACTCATTCGTCGCGGGCAGGCCGAGGGCGAACTCGATCGTGAAGCCGGCCGCGGGTCGCACCCGCGGCATCCATTCGCTCCACCAGGACAGAAAGGCGTCATACTCGCCGTCGACGAGGGTGTACCTGCGCAGCTGGATGGTCTTCACCCCGCCAGTTTGTCACGCGGGTGCGGCGCGGTGGTCGCTCGTGCCCCCGCCTATACTCGAACCGTCCGGCGCCGCGAAGCAGCGCGCCGGTGCTCGAAAAAGGGGCA
>NZ_DASUNI010000042.1:0-4180 GCF_036277215.1 Microbacterium sp.
ATGCCGGGAATGGACGGGATCACGGTACTCGAGCGGATCAAGGGCGATCCGGCGCTGCGCTCTGTGCCGGTGATCATGATTTCGGCGCTCGAGGACTTCGACAGCGTCGTCCGCTGCGTCGAGCTGGGCGCGGAGGATTACCTCCAGAAGCCGTTCGACGAGGTGCTCCTGCGGGCACGCATCCGGGCCGGACTCGACAAGCGGCGGGTGCAGCGGCTCGAGCGGGCACGCGTCCGAGACGTGTTCGCGCGATTCCTGCCCGAGCCCATGGTCGACGAGGTGCTCTCGCGCACGGATGGAGACCTCCGTCTGGGCGGCGTGCGCTTGGTCAGCACCGCCCTGTTCGCCGATCTGCGCTCGTTCACGACCTTCGCGGAGCGGACGCCTCCGGACGAGGTGATCGCGGTGCTCAACCGGTACCTCGGTGAGATGAGCGATGCCGTGCTCGACAACGGAGGAACGCTCGTCGCCTTCTTGGGCGACGGCCTCATCGCGGTGTTCGGCGCCCCCATCCCATGCGATGACCACGCCGATCGGGCGATCGCGGCCGCCCGGGAGATGCTTCAGCATCGGCTCCCGCGCTTCAACGACTGGGCGCTCGAGCACGGCTGCGGCGCACCGTTCCGGATGGGCATCGGCATCAGCAGCGGGCCGCTGATGTCCGGCAACGTGGGCTCGGAGCGGAGGCTGGAGTACACCGCCATCGGCGACACGGTGAACACGGCTTCCCGGCTCGAGTCGCTGACGAAGGAGCTCGGGCACTCCATGCTCCTGTCGGAGGCGACGCTCGACCTCTTGACGGCCCCGGTCGCGGACCTCGTCTACGTCGACGAGGTCACCGTGCGTGGACGAAGCGCACGCACGCGAGTGTGGGGTCTGGCGGACACCATCGGAACCCGGTACGCGTCGCTGGAACGGAGTGAGACGGCATGAACGCCACCCCGATCAAGCGCGTCGCACTGATGGCGGCGCTAGGTATGGCACTGGCCGGCCCGACAGCATGCGGTGGCGACGACGCGACGAAGCAAACAACGGAAGCTGCCGCGCGACGCGCCGACCCTGCGACTGACAAGCTCGCGCAGGTCCAGGCGCGCGGCACGCTCGTCGGATACCACGAGGCGGACTATCCGCCGCAGTCGATGGACGTCAAGGGGGAAGTCCGCGCGGCCGACACGAAGTGCGCAGAGACCCAGCTCACGGCCAATCAGGTGACCGGATTCGACTCCGAGACGACGAAGCTCGTCGCTGAGGGACTCGGCGTGGAGGCGTGCTTCGCGACCCCGACGTGGACCGAGGTGACGTCGGGCAACTGGGGCGACCGCTGGGACATCGCCTACGGCTCCGGCTCGATCAACGCCGACCGGATGCAGCGGCTGTACATGACACAGCCGTACTACGCCGTCCCGAACTACTACTTCGTCGCCGTCGATTCGCCGGCACGGCACGCCGCCGACCTGGACGGGAAGCGGATCGGTGCCTGCGCGAGCTGCTCGCATGAGATGTACCTCAACGGGGAGCTCCAGATCCCCGGAATCGACATCGAAGTGAATGTCGACGACCCGAAGCTGGTGACGTTCGAGACAGAGCGCCCGGGCCTGAAGGCGACGGCCAAGGGCAAGATCGACGCGTTCCTCGCCGCCGAGCCGGTCGGGCGCGCGCGGATACGGGAGGGGGTAGCGCTCCGTCGGCTGCCTGAAGTCGCGTTCACCTACTACCCCTCCGGCTTCGTCGACAAGAGCTCCGGACTTGACTCGAAGGCCTTCGTTGCGAAGGTCAACGAGATCGTCCGGCGCGCCCAGGCCGACGCGACGCTGGAGAGGCTGTCGCGCAACTTCTTCGGTCGCGACTACATCGCCGCGGCTGTCAAATACGACATCGACGCGATCGACCAGGATGTGGAGTGAGCCCGCAGCGATCACCCGCGCTCAGGCCGGTCGGCGCGACGGTGGCCACCGTCCTCGCACTCGCGGCGGCCGGCTGCGGTTCCGGTGGCTCGGACACCCAGTCGAGCGCCGCTTCGGCGCGGGGCGCCGACCCTGCGACGGACAAGCTGGCCCAGGTCCAGGCGCGCGGCACGCTGATCCTGTTCACCGATCCCGCCTACCCGCCGCAGTCGTTCGCGGTCAAAGGCGCGAAGCGCCTCGCAACCACGAAGTGCGCTGCAAACGAACAGACCGGCCCGGAGATGGCCGGCTACGACGCCGACACCGGCAAGCTCGTCGCAATGGCACTCGGGGTAGAACCGTGCTTCGTCACGCCGTCATGGACGGAGGTCACCGCCGGCAACTGGGGAGACCGCTGGGATCTGGCCTACGGCTCGGGAGCGATCGAGTTCAGCCGCATGGACGTCCTCTACATGACGCAGCCCTACTACTCGACGCCCGCCAACTTCTTCGTTCCCAAGGCGTCCGCGGCCAGGACGCCGTCCGACCTAGCCGGCCAGAAGGTCGGCGCGTGCGCCGGCTGCACGATGGAGAAGTACCTGCGCGGCACGCTCGAGCTTCCCGGACCGAAGATGGAGCAGTTGGTCGAGAACCCGCGGATCGTCACGTTCGACACGGAGGTTCCCGGCCT
Organism: Microbacterium sp.; assembly: GCF_036277215.1. Lineage (GTDB taxonomy): Bacteria > Actinomycetota > Actinomycetes > Actinomycetales > Microbacteriaceae > Microbacterium. The sequence goes on from NZ_DASUNI010000042.1 coordinate 2,575, forward strand.
CGCCGCGACGGCGAAGGCCGAGATCGCCGCGTTCCTGTGCTCGGAGCCGGTCGGCGCCGAGGCGATCGCGAAAGTGGGTGCGCTGCGGATGCTCGAACCCCCGGCGTACTACTCGTACAAGACCGGTTACGTCGATAAGAAGTCCGGTCTTGCGGCGGGCCCGTTCGTCGCGCGAGTGAACGAGATCGTGACCGGGCTCCACGCCGACGGCACGCTGAAGCGCCTCTCCATCAAGTACTTCGGTAAGGACTACGCCACGCAGGCGGCGAAGTTCTACCTCTCGACGATCGAGCAGAAGGTCCTTTGAGCCGGTTCCGGGGGCGCAGCCTGGTCGCGCGACTCGTGCTGACGTTCCTCGCGCTGTCGTTGCTGATGGTCGGCATCGTCGGCACCGTCTCGTACCTGCGCGCGCGGAGCGCGCTCGAGACGCTCGTCTTCGACCGTCTGGACGCCGCCGAAGAGCTGAAGGCAGACGCCCTCGACCGCTGGATCGACGAGCAGCGACGGAACGTGGTGTTCGTCGCCGGGTTGCTCGGAGGATTCCAGTCCGGGACATCGAGCGGCCTCGGAAGCGACGTGCGCAAGATGCTTGCGCGCGGACCCAGCGACGCGGGCGTGGCATCGGCGCGTGCCAGGGTGCGGTCCGTCCTGGGGTACGTCGTGTCGCAGACGGCGGACGCGCAGGAGGTTCTAGTGCTCGACCTCGACGGCAGGGTCGTGGTCTCGACGGTGCGCGATCACCAGCGCCTCAGTCAGGCGAACGAGGACTACTTCACGCGCGGCAGTTCCGGGACGCACGTGCAGCCCGTGGCCCAGTCGTCCCTCACGGAGAGGCCGACGATCACCGTCGCGACGCCGCTGTTCGACCGCGACGGTGAGCGGATCGGCGTCGTCGCCGCGAGCCTCAACCTGGAGCGGCTGGACCGTATCGTGCTTCCCGCCACGGATCTCGGCCAGACGGGGGCGTCGTACCTCGTCGGCAAGGACCACCGCTTCGTCCACGCTCACCTCAACACCGGCGAGTACGCGAGCGGAGTCTCCTCCGAGGCCATCGACGGCGCCCTGCGCGGCGCGGACGGACACGGCCTCTACACGAGCTACGCCGGCGTGCCCGTGATCGGCGTGTACCGCTGGCTCGACGAGGTTGGAGCAGCGCTCGTCGCCGAGCAGAGCCAGGACGCCGCTTTCGCGCCCGCTCGCCGGCTCGCGCTGACGCTCGCCGGCATCGGCTTGGCGGTGGCTGCCCTCCTGGGCACAGGCATCTACCTCGCGTCGCGCCGCATCGCGCGGCCGATCCTGGCCATCACCGACACCGCGGCCACCGTCGCGGCGGGCGACCTGACCCGCGAGGCTCCGGTGACGACGCGTGACGAGGTCGGGACGCTCGCGAGCGCGTTCAACGCGATGACATCACGTCTCCGAGAGACTCTCGAGGGGCTCGAGCAGCGTGTAACGGAACGGACGGAGGAGCTCCGGATCCAGAACGCCGAGCTCGGTGCGCTGCACGAGACCACGCTGGGCGTGATGCACCGGCTCGAGGTCGACGACCTCCTGCAGGAGCTGCTCGAGCGGGCGGCGGAGCTCCTCGACTCGGGCCACGGCTACA
>NZ_DASUNI010000043.1:0-3143 GCF_036277215.1 Microbacterium sp.
GCGACGCCGACGAGCAGGCCGAAGATGACCCACGCACCCCAGCGGCCGCGGTTGATGATGGCGCCCAGGAGCCAGAACGCGACGAAGAACACGACGATGGGGACCCACAGGGCCCACGTTCCGAGCGCGAGCAGCGCAGCCGAGCCGAGGGTGTCAACCGTGACGTCGCCGTTCAGCAGCCCCACACCGAGCCACACGGCGAGGTACAGCACGCCGAAGGCGAGAGCAGCGAGCAACCCGATCGCGCCGGCGGCTCCGCGGTTGCCTCGCAGGCGCGGGGCCTCGGGAGCCTGTACGAAGATCGGCTGCGGGGTCGAGTACGCGGGCGCCACGACGGCGGTTTCGGCGGCCGGCGTCTCCACCACGGTCTCGCGCGGGGTCACGACGGGTGCCGCGACCACGGTCTCGGCCGGGGGCTCCCATGCCGGCGTCGAGTCGTCGGCGTGCGCTTCGTAGAGTGCGCTGTCGAAGGTCGAGTCGTCGTCGTACGCGGAGCGCGCGGGCTCGACGGGGGTGCGAGGCGTCTCGACGGTCTCGACGGTCTCGCCGTGCGAGTCGACGTGCGAATCGGAGGCCGCGGCCTCGTCCGCTGCCGCGTCCCGGCGGGCGGCCTCGGCATCCGCGATCCCCTGGTTGGCGCTGTGGACGACGTCGTCGTCGACCGGCCGGGGCTCATCGACAGGTTCGCCGTAGGACGACTTCGACTCACTCATCGGATGCACTCCTCACGCAGGGCGTGTCCCTGCACTGCGAGAGTAACCTGCAGCGGGCGTCCTGCCGCGGAGGCGTGCCGTGCGATTGCGGGCGTGGCGAGGGGAGCGGATGCCGGGCGCGGCGCCGCCCTCGACATGCTCAACGAGCTCGCCGCCGCGGAGGGGTTCGCCTGCTACACGCCCGACGGCGGGACCCCCTGCGAGAAGACGTGGTTCAACGAGCTGTACCCCGTCGTCGAAGGCCGCACGCTGTTCTGGCGCGACGGGATCCTCATCGACTCGCAGTTCGCGAACCTCGCGCCCGACGGCTACACCGCGGCGATCGTGGAGAGCGTGTTCGGCTGAGCCCGGACTCAGCCCCACACGTGGGCGGCGAGGCGTGTGCCGTAGAATTCCGGATGCCAGCCGCGCTCGACACTCGACAGCCACAACCCGCCGCGCAGCGTCTGCTCCTCGAGCACGTCCGCGGCGGTTCGCGTGCACACGACGGCGTCGGCATCCGAGGCGCAGTCGAAGCCTTGGCCTCGCAGCGAGGACTCGGCGATCGCACCGGCGTCGCCCGCGACCCGGGCGAGCGTGGATTCGATCGTCCGCCCGTCTCCCGCCTGCCAGTGGCACGAGATCCGCACCGACGGCGCGAGCGCGTCGGTGAGCGCGGTGATGACCGTGGGCGGTGGCGCGGCATCCTGCGAGAGCAGCACCTCGGGGGTCCAGGTGAGCTCGGCCCAGAGGTCGTCGGGGTATAAGGCTCGGCAGTCCAGCTCGCCGGACGCGATCGCGCGACTCGCCGGGGCCTCCGTCGCCGGGGCGGCCACCGGCTCCGATGTCGTCGCGCGCAGCATGTCGCCCATCCACGCGACCGAGACCGGGAGCATGGGCTGGGCGAGCCAGGCCAGCGCCGCGACGACGGCAGCGCACAGCAGCCCCGCGGGCCATGCGATCCACGAGTTGCGTCCACCGGTGCGCGCCAAGGCCCCCACCACCTCCTGCTTCAACGGTAAGCGGGTGGGCGATGAGGGCCGGATCCGGCGCGCGACGGGACGCGAAAGGCCCCCGCGCGAGCGGGGGCCTTTCGGTGATCACGGATGCCGCGGACCCTTCGACGAGCTCAGGGGCCGACGGCGATCAATTGTAGGTACCAGGCGTGAAGTCGTCCGTCGAGAAGCTGTCGAAGTCGACGTAGCTCAGGTCGGCGTCGCTGTAGGCGCCGTCCGACGCGAAGATGCGGTTGGGGTACCGCTCGCTCTTCGCCTCCTCCGTCGCCTCGACCACGACGTTGCGGTACTTCGCAAGTCCGGTTCCGGCGGGGATGAGCTTTCCGATGATGACGTTCTCCTTGAGGCCCAGAAGCGGGTCGCTCTTGCCCTCCATGGCGGCCTGCGTCAGAACGCGGGTCGTCTCCTGGAAGGAAGCGGCCGACAGCCACGACTCCGTCGCGAGCGACGCCTTCGTGATGCCCATGAGCTCCGGGCGACCGGACGCGGGGCGCTTGCCCTCGGCCACGGCCTCGCGGTTCATGTTCTGGTACTTCTTGAAGTCGACCAGCTCACCCGGAAGCAGCGTGGTCTCGCCGTGGTCGACCACGGTGACCTTGCGCAGCATCTGGCGCACGATGACCTCGATGTGCTTGTCGTGGATCGGCACACCCTGCGAGCGGTAGACGTTCTGAACGCCGTTGACGAGGTAACGCTGCACCTCGCGGGCGCCCATGACGCGCATGACCTCCTTGGGGTCGAGCGTGCCCACCAGGATCGGCTGACCGACCGTGACGTGCTGGCCGTCCTCGACCAGGAGCGTCGCGCGGCGAAGCACGGGGTAGACGTGCGGCTCCTCGCCGTTGTCGGGCGTCAGGATGACCTTCTTCGCGCGATCGGTCTCTTCGATCGTGATGCGACCGTCCGACTCGGCGATCGGCGACGCACCCTTGGGGGTACGCGCCTCGAAGAGCTCCTGCACACGCGGCAGACCCTGGGTGATGTCATCAGCCGAGGCCGAACCACCCGTGTGGAAGGTACGCATCGTGAGCTGCGTTCCGGGCTCACCGATCGACTGGGCCGCGATGATGCCGACGGCCTCGCCGATGTCGACGAGCTTTCCGGTCGCCAGCGATCGGCCGTAGCACTGCGCGCAGACGCCGACAGCCGAATCGCAGGTGAGCACGGAGCGCACCTTGATGGTCTCCACACCCGCCTCGATCAGCGTGTTCAGCAGCACGTCGCCCACGTCGTCGCCGGCCGCGGCCAGCACGTTGCCCTGAGCGTCGACCGCGTCGGAGGCGAGCGTGCGCGAGAACACCGAGTTCTCCACGTTCGCGTCCATCACGAGCGCGCCGTCGGCACCGGGTGCCGCGATCGGCAGCTCGAGACCCTTCGACGTGCCGCAGTCGTCCTCGCGGATGATGACATCCTGCGAGACGTCCACGAGACGACG
>NZ_DASUNI010000044.1:0-2010 GCF_036277215.1 Microbacterium sp.
CCGCCCGACACCAGCGGCGACCCGACCGACCGCACGCCCGCCCAGAACGCGACGCTGCGCAACGTCTTCGTGATCGGCCCGGACAAGAAGATCAAGCTCGTCCTGATCTATCCGATGACGACCGGCCGCAACTTCGACGAGGTGCTGCGCGTCATCGACTCGCTCCAGCGCACGTCGCAGCACCAGGTCGCCACACCCGCCCAGTGGCAGCCCGGCGACGACGTGATCATCGCCGGCTCGGTCTCCAACGACCAGGCCAAGGAGCGCTACCCGGACGGCTGGGAGGAGCCCAAGCCCTACATCCGGATCGTCAAGGACCCCGTCTGAACGCGTCGAGCGGTTAGTTGTTCGGCCTGAGCCCGAACGACTAACCGCTCGCGTCGGGCGCTAGCCCTGAGGCTGGGCGATGTTGACCATCCAGGTGATGCCGAAGCGGTCGGTGACGCTGCCGAACACGTCGCCCCACATCTGCTTCTCGAGCGGCATCGCGACCTCGCCGTTGGCGGCCAGCTTGTCCCAGTAACCGCGCAGCTCGCCCTCGTCGTCGCCGCTGAGGCTGACGGAGATGTTGGTGCCGGGCTGGAACGGCATGCCGGGCGGCGTGTCGGAGGCCATCAGCGTGAAGCCCGACGGGGTCTCGAGCTGGCTGTGCATCACCTTGTCCTCGAAGCCGGGGGGCGCCTCGCCGAACTCGCCGAACGTGTTGATCGACAGCTCCCCGCCGAGCGCGTCCTTGTAGGTCTCCATCGCCTCGCGCGCGGTGCCGTCGAAGGAGATGTAGGGGTTGAGCTTGGATGCCATCGCGGGCGCTCCTTACGTTCGAGGGGACGCTGTGGATCATCCCAAGCGACGGTGCGCCACATCGGCTCGCGTAGGCATCCACCGCGGGTCGCGGAGCGCACTGATGGGGGCAACCACCTCCTGACGAAGGGACCTCCCCATGCATGGCCGTACCCCCGCCATCCTCGCCACCGCCGCCGCTCTTGCGCTCGGCGCAACCGCGTGCGGCAGCGACGAGAGCTCATCGAGCTCGGCCTCCGGATCCTCCGGCACGAGCCAGAAGGCGGCCGAGCCGGTCGCCCAGGTCGACCAGCTCACGGGCAAGTCGACCGCCGTCACGCTCGACGCCGGCTTCGTCGACGCCCTGACGCAACTCGAGCTCACCCCGAGCCCGGTGGGTGACGCGTCGATCTCGAAGGCGGGCGTGGCCAGCTTCCCCATCACGGGCGGCAACGTGAAGTACTTCAAGCCCGGCACCGTCTCCCCGTTCGTGCAGGGCGAGATCGACCACGACGGCTCCGGCCTGCAGCTCGAGGGCGGCGGCAAGACCGTCCGGCTGACGAACTTCGTCGTCGACCCCGGCGCCTCCGTGCTGACCGGCAAGGTCACCGTCGACGGCAAGGAGGCCGCCGCGAGCGCCCCGCTGTTCTTCCTCGACGGCCGCACGCTGAAGCCGCTGGAGGCCAAGGACGACGGCACCGCCGTGCTCGAGGGCACGACCGTCAAGTTCAAGGACGAGTCGGCTCAGCTGCTCAACGACACGTTCGGCGTCGACGCGCTGAAGGGCGGCCTCGAGGTCGGCATCGCGAAGATCACGGTCAACACCGGCGCCTAGGCACCGGCCCACTCCGACCACGGCTCGCGTTCGAGGGCGGCCTCGAACGCGGGCCGGTCGTGCACCGGCTCCCCGTGCGACACGATCACGTGCTCGAACGGGAGCTCCAGCAGCGCGCGCATCGCCGGCAGGACCCGCTGCTCGTGCCACGGCGTCCCCCACACGCGCAGGACGCCCTCCGGCGCGGTCATGCCGTCGGCGAACACGAGCACGCGCTGCTCGGGCAGGTAGACCGGCGTCTCCTGCATCCCGCGCCCGTCGTGGCAGGCGAGCAGGCCGCCCGGCAGCTCGAGGCCCGGGTGCACCGGCTCCAGCTCGGTCGCCGGCACGTCGTCGGGCCAGAACAGCGACGGCCCGAACGCGCGGCACCCGTACCAGCGCACGAACAGGTCGAC
>NZ_DASUNI010000045.1:0-2780 GCF_036277215.1 Microbacterium sp.
TACCTCGAGGAGTTCGAGGTCGGCGCGGTCTACAAGCACTGGCCCGCCAAGACGGTGACCGAGGCCGACGACCACCTGTTCTGCCTGATCACGATGAACCACCACCCCCTGCACATCAACGACGTCTACGCCCAGTCGTCCCAGCAGGGCCGCAACGTGGTGGTGGGCCCGCTCGTCTACAGCCTCGCCCTCGGGATGAGCGTGAGCGATGTCTCCGGAAAGGCGATCGCCAACCTCGCCACGGAGGAGCTCAAGCACCCCGCGCCCGTGTTCCACGGCGACACGCTGTTCGTGGAGTCCGAGGTGCTGGAGAAGCGCGAGTCCCGGTCCAAGCCGGACCGTGGCACCGTGAAGGTGCACACGAGGGTGTACAACCAGGACGGCGTGCTGGTGGCCGAGTTCAAGCGGCTCGTGCTGGTGCCCCGCCGCGAGCACGGCGCCACGCCCGCCGAGGGCGACGTCGAATAGACCAGTTCTACGCCCGGGGTTCGTCCAGGTATGACAAAGTGCCCTCCTTTCCCGACTCTGAGAGCTGAGCGAGGTTGAAACCACCGCGATGACGATCGAGACCACGAGCGCCCCGACCACGAACAAGAAGCTGCTGGACTGGGTCGAGGAGGTGGCAGAGCTCACCCGGCCGGACTCGATCCACTGGTGCGACGGGTCCGCGGAGGAGTACGACCGGATGTGCCAGGAGCTCGTGGACGCCGGGACGTTCGAGCGTCTGAGCGACGCCAAGCGGCCGAACTCCTACCTGGCGCTGTCCGATCCGGGCGACGTCGCGCGCGTGGAGGACCGCACGTTCATCTGCTCCGCGCGTGTCGAGGACGCCGGGCCGACCAACAACTGGCAGGACCCCGAGGAGATGCGGGAGATCCTCCAGAAGAAGTTCAAGGGCGTCATGAAGGGCCGCACGATGTACGTCGTGCCGTTCTCGATGGGCCCGCTCGGCTCCCCGATCGCCGAGATCGGCGTGCAGCTGACGGACTCGGCCTACGCGGCCGTCTCGATGCGGATCATGACCCGCATGGGCAAGCGGGCGCTGGACTGCCTCAGCGACGACGGCGCGTTCGTGCCCTGCGTGCACAGCGTCGGGAATCCCGGCAGCGCCTCCTCGTGGCCCTGTGACGAGGAGAAGTACATCGTCCACTACCCCGAGACGCGCGAGATCTGGTCCTACGGCTCGGGCTACGGCGGCAACGCGCTGCTGGGCAAGAAGTGCTTCGCGCTGCGGATCGCCTCGGTGATGGCGCGCGACGAGGGCTGGCTGGCCGAGCACATGCTGATCCTCAAGCTCACGTCGCCCGACGGCGAGGTCAAGTACGTCACGGGCGCGTTCCCCAGCGCCTGCGGCAAGACCAACCTGGCGATGCTGATCCCGACGATCGAGGGCTGGACCGTCGAGACGGTCGGCGACGACATCGCCTGGATGAAGTTCGGCGACGACGGGCGGCTCTACGCCGTCAACCCCGAGGCCGGCTTCTTCGGCGTCGCGCCGGGCACCGGCGAGTCGACCAACCCGAACGCGATGGCCACCCTGCACGCCAACTCGATCTTCACCAACTGCGCGAAGACCGACGACGGCGACGTGTGGTGGGAGGGCATGACCGACGAGCCGCCCGCGCACGCGATCGACTGGCACGGCAACGACTGGTCGCCGGCGTCCGACGAGCCCGCCGCGCACCCGAACGCCCGCTTCACGACGCCGGCGGACCAGTGCCCGTCGATCGCGGACGAGTGGGAGGACCCGAAGGGCGTGCCGATCGACGCGTTCCTGTTCGGCGGCCGCCGCTCGAGCGTCGTGCCGCTCGTGCGCGAGGCGTTCGACTGGGAGCACGCGGTCTTCATGGGCGCCACGATGAGCTCCGAGACCACGGCGGCCGCCGCCGGCGCGGTCGGCGCGCTGCGCTTCGACCCGTTCGCGATGCTGCCGTTCTGCGGCTACAACATGGCCGACTACTTCGGCCACTGGCTCAAGATCGGCCGCCGCGACGGCGCCAAGCTGCCGAAGGTCTTCTACGTCAACTGGTTCCGCAAGGACGAGGACGGCAACTTCCTCTGGCCGGGCTTCGGCGAGAACTCGCGCGTGCTGGCCTATGTGTTCCGCCGCTGCGACGGCGAGGGCGAGACCGTCGAGACGCCGATCGGCCTCGTGCCCGCCCCCGGCGAGCTCGACACGACCGGCCTGGAGCTCTCCGACGAGGACGTCCAGGAGCTGCTCACCGTCGACGAGACCAAGCTCAGGGCGGAGATCGAGCAGGTCAAGGAGCACCTCGCGCAGTTCGGCGACGACCTTCCGCCGGAGGTCTCCGCGCAGCTCGACAAGCTCGAGGCGCGGCTCGGCTGAGCCTGACGCCGCCGCGGCCCCGGTCGCGGCGGCGTGCATTCCGCCCGCCGGGGCGGCATGATGGGAGATCGTGAGCTCCGCGCGCCCAATCGCGAGCTCTCGGCCGGAGGACCGGCTGCTGGAGCTGATCGATGAGGAGGTCGAACCGGAACGCGCCCCCGCGCTCCGGGCATTCGCCCGCGCCTACCTGAGGCGGCTCGGCGGCGGGGACGCCACGGAGGGGATCGCGCCGGAGGCCCTGCTCGGCGAGGTGCGGTCGCTGTTCGACTTCGCGTGCGCGCGCGATGGCGACACGATGGCGGTGCGGGCGTTCAACCCCACGCGCGAGGAGCACGGCTACGAGCCGGTCGGCTCCGTGCTGGAGACCAACACGGACGACCTGCCGTTCCTGGTCGACTCCGTGTCGGGCGAGCTCGCCTCCCGCGGGCTCTCG
>NZ_DASUNI010000046.1:0-8844 GCF_036277215.1 Microbacterium sp.
TGCTGCCAAGACGTTCACGGACTCGCTCGAGCTGTTCACCCGCATGACCCACCTCGGCGATGTCCGGTCGCTCGTCCTGCACCCCGCCTCGACCACGCACGTGAACCGCTCGGAGGAGGATCGCGCGACGGCCGGCATCGGCCAGGGGCTGCTGCGCGTCTCGATCGGGTTGGAGGACGCGGCGGACCTCATCGCGGACCTCGATCGCGCACTGGCGGCCGTGCAGGCCGCCGAGCTGCTCGAGCGGGCCGGCATCGTATGAGCAAGCTGCAGCACTTCGGCTGGTTCCTCTCGCGCGGCTTCGGACCGCACGGCTGGGCGCGGCCCTACTACGAGTGGAACTACCCCTGGCAGAAGCCCGGCATCTACCAGGAGGGCGCCCGCACCCTCGAGCAGGCCGGCTTCGACTTCGTGCTCATCGAGGACGCGCTGTCGGTGGGGATCAGCCCGCAAACGCTGGATCTGCGCGTGCGCAAGGCCTACGGCGGCCCCAAGCACGACCCGTGGACGCTCGCGCCGTACCTCTTCGCCGCAACCGAGCACCTCGGCGTCATCCCGACCGCCAACCCCGCCGGATGGCATCCGTACACCGCTGCCCGCCAGTTCGCCTCGCTGCAGCACCTCTCCAGCGGCCGCGTCGGCTTGAACGTGGTGACCGATGTCGGCTCCGCCCACCACTTCGGCCAGGAGCGGTTGCCGCACGATGCGGCCTATGACCGCGCGCAGGAGTGGCTGGATGCGCTGCGCCTGCTCTGGCGCAGCTGGGACGAGGGCGCGCTCATCGCCGATCCCGAGACGCAGATCTACGCAGACGGCACGAAGATCCGGGCGGTCGAGCACCGCGGGGAGTACTGGTCCTTCGACGGGCCGCTGAACGCTGAACCGCTCCCCTTCGAGCCGGTCGTCGCCTCGCCCGGTGGATCGCCGCGCGGCATCCGGTTCGCCGGTCAGAACTCCGAGATCCAGCTCGCGCTGTCCAACCTCGACGTCGACGCGGTGCGCTCCTACCGCGAGCGCGTCCGCTCCGACGCGGTGCAGCACGGCCGCGACCCCGACACGATCAAGACGCTGTTCGTCTTCAAGCCGATCGTCGCGGCGTCCAGGGAGGAGGCCGACCGGATCGTCGCGGCATCCGCCGACCCGGATGATGCGGCGCTGCTGGCGGTGGCGGAGGCATGGTCGAGCGACCTCGAGACCGACCTGACGGTGCTGGACTTCGATCGACCGCTCGACCCGGGGATCTTCGGCGAGCACGTGTCGCAGGGCACGATCAAGGGACTGCGCGGTCGTTTCGACTCATTCGCCGACGCGCCCTTCCGCGACATCCTGGCCGGCAAGGCGCGGCTCGGGCGCATCGGCGACGGCATCAGCGGCACCGTCGGCACGGCCGGGGAGCTCGCCGACCTCATCCAGGCGCTGGGCGACGACGCCGACAACGACGGACTCATCTTCTCGGGCGACCTGCATCCTGTGACGCTGCACCGCGCGCTCGACGAGATCGTCCCGATTCTCCGGCGCCGCGGCATCCTCCGGTCCGAGTTCTCCGGCGGCGGGCTGCGCGGCAACCTCGACGCGTTCTGACGCCCGAGCCGGCGGCATCCGTCGCCGTGTGCTCTTGCTTCACTTGTCGCGCATCGTCGGCACCCGCGCTCGAGGCGACGAAACGCGCCAGCCGACGGCGCCGTGCGCCGGTCGAGTGGTCGCGTTCCGCCGCAACACGCTCCCATCGCGGCGGTTCGCGCAGACTGACGCGCGACGCACCCGAACCCGAGGTGTCACTTCGTGCCGCAACGACATGTCCTATCCGGCCCGAGCTCCCACCGCAGGCCCGCACGGCGGTCGCCCGAACACCGAGTCGCGGCACTCGTCTGCACCGGCTACTGTGGAGGCGTGCTGACCTGTCGTTGTCGTCGCTGAGTGCCTCGCACCCTCCTTCGACGACCCCGACAGCTCCCGCCGCCTCTGATGTGCGGCCCTTCCTTCAGGACACCATCGTGCGATACGCCCAGAGCGTGACCGACCTCGTCGGCAACACCCCCCTCGTCCGTCTCAACCGCGTGACCGCCGGCCTGCCCGCGACGGTGCTCGCCAAGATCGAGTACTTCAATCCCGGCGGCTCGGCGAAGGACCGCATCGCGGCCAACATCATCGACGCCGCCGAACGCGACGGCCTTCTGCGCCCTGGTGGCACGATCGTCGAGCCGACGAGCGGCAACACCGGCGTCGGTCTTGCCCTGGTCGCGCAGCAGCGCGGATACCGCTGCATCTTCGTCGTCCCCGACAAGGTCGCCGAAGACAAGCAGGCCGTGCTCCGCGCCTACGGAGCCGAGGTCGTGGTCGCGCCGACCGCGGTCGAGCCGGACGACCCGCGTTCGTACTACAGCGTTTCGGCGCGGCTCGTGGCGGAGACGGCCGGCGCCTACATGCCGAACCAGTACGCCAACCCGCACGGTCCCCGCAGCCACTACGAGACGACCGGTCCGGAGATCTGGCGCGACACCGACGGCGGGGTGACCCACTTCGTCGCCGGCATCGGCACGGGCGGCACGATCACCGGAGCGGGCCGGTTCCTGACGGAAGCCTCGGACGGCGCGGTCCGCATCGTCGGTGCCGACCCCGTGGGCTCCATCTATTCGGGCGGCCCCGTGCACACCTACGACGTCGAGGGCGTGGGCGAGGACTTCTGGCCCGCCGCGTTCGACCCGACGGTGGTTCACGAGATCCACCGCATCAGCGACGCCGAGTCGTTCGCGATGACGCGGCGCCTCGCCCGTGAGGAGGGGCTCCTCGTCGGAGGCTCCAGCGGGATGGCCGTCGTGGCGGCCCTCCGCACCGCGAACGACCTGCCCGAAGACGCCGTGGTGGTCGTCCTGCTGCCCGATCACGGGCGCGGGTACATGAGCAAGCTGTTCGACGACAGCTGGATGACCGCCCACGGCTACTCGATCGACGAAGACCCCACCCCCACCGCGAGGAGCGACGCATGACCGACCAGCCCGCACTCCCCGCCCGCGGCTTCGACAGCCTCGCCGTCCACGCCGGTCAGGCGTTCGACCCCACCACCGGCGCCGTCATCCCGCCCGTGCACTTCTCCACCACTTTCGCGCAGGACGGCATCGGGGGGCTCCGGCAGGGCTACGAGTACGGTCGCAGCGGCAATCCGACGCGCACCGCGCTGCAGACGCAGCTGGCCGCGATCGAAGGCGGCCGCCACGGCCTCTCGTTCTCGTCGGGCCTTGCCGCCGAGGATGCGCTGCTGCGTGCCGTCCTGAAGCCGGGTGACGAGGTCCTGCTGGGCAACGACGTCTACGGCGGGACGTACCGCCTGATCGCCCGCATCCTCGGACCCTGGGGCGTCGGACTGCGCATCGTCGACATGAGCGATCTGGATGCCGTCGCGACGGCGTTGGAGGAACGTCCGGCGCGGATCCTGTGGGTCGAGACGCCGAGCAACCCGCTTCTGCGGATCACCGACATCGCCGGGCTGGCCCGGCTCGGCCACGACGCGGGCGCGCTCGTCGTGGTCGACAACACGTTCGCGTCGCCCGCCCTCCAGCAGCCGCTGCGCCTGGGTGCGGACGTCGTCGTGCACTCGGCGACGAAGTACCTCGGGGGCCACTCGGACGTCGTCGGCGGCGCACTCGTGATCAACGACGACGCGGTCGCGGAGGAGGCCCGCTTCCTGCAGTTCGCTGTCGGCGCCGTCTCAGGACCACTGGACGCCTGGCTTACGACTCGCGGCATCAAGACCCTCGGCATCCGCATGCAGAAGCACAGCGAGAACGCCACGGCGATCGCCGAATTCCTCGAGACCCATGATCGGGTCGCTCGCGTGTACTACCCGGGACTTGCGTCGCACCCCGGCCACGAGCTCGCGGCGACCCAGATGTCGGGCTTCGGCGGCATCGTCTCGCTCGCCCTCGCCGACGGCCCGACGGCGCGGCGGTTCGCGGAGTCGACGCGTCTGTTCCAGCTCGCCGAGTCCCTGGGGGGCGTGGAGTCGCTCGTGAACCACCCGGACGAGATGACCCATGCTTCGGTCCGCGGCACCGAGCTCGCCGTTCCCGAGGAGGTGGTTCGGCTCTCGGTCGGCATCGAGAGCGCCGACGACCTGCTCGACGACCTCGCGCAGGCGCTCGCGAGGCTCTGACGCGCGCGTTCAGTCGGGCAGCGCGCTCTCCCGGCTCGCGGCGCGCGCCTCCGAGAGCAGAAGCTCTCTCGCGCGGTCGTAGAGCTGCATGGCCTGCTCCGGCGTGTCGCCGACGGCGGTCATGCCCACCCGACCGTGCTCGGTGATCGAGCTGATCATGTGGAACACGATGCCCGCCTGCCGCGACTGGTCGAAGTGCATCCCGTGCCGGGCCACGGCATCGAACAGGTCGCCGATCGACAGCGCCCGAAGCTCGTCGGCCTCGAGGTGATCCGTCGCGACGAGATGCTTTTCGGCACCCTCACGGGTGACGTACCGTCCGGATTCCGCGTCGTAGCTGCCGTCGGTCAGGAACTGCAGTGTCAGGAACGGATGCGTGGTGCCGCCTTTGCGCAGGTTCAACTCGATCGCGTACGCCGACCAGTCGCCCGCGGCATCCCGTACGACCACGAAGTCGACCGCGAAGCGACCGATCACGCCGTCCTTCGCGAGCCGCTCGCCGATGGCGGCCGCCGGCTCGCTGATGAGTCGCGAGTACGCCGCGTCCGCGGGAAATGTGCAACCCAGGTAGCTCTGGCCGCTCGCGCCGCCGAGCAGCTGGTCGTGCGTGGACAGCAGCTCGAGGCTTCCGTCGGGACGGGCCCGGAGCTGAACGCTGGGGCTGAGCAGGTCTTCGCCGACGATGCGCTCCTCCACGATTCCGCCGTCGGCCTCGAGCCGCTCGACATACCAGTCGAACTGAATGCGAGGCAGCTCGAACTGCATCCGGCGGAGACGCTGGAGGATCGCCACACGTCGATCGGATGCCGGCAGCTCTGCGATGCCGGTGAGATCGACGAGCGCGTTCCCGGTGCCGGACACGCCCTCGTTGAGCTTCACGATCACCTGGGTCATCGTCGGTCGCGTGACGAGCATCTCTTCGATCGCGCCGGCGACCTCATCCAGGCTGTGCAGATCTTCAGCGCCGAGCGGATAGGGGACCCCGACCTCACCGAAGAGCCGTCTGCAGCCGGTCTTCGTGCCCAGCGGAGCGAGCCGCGGGTCTGCCCCGTACATCGGGATGCCGAGGGTGACGGCGATGTCGCGCTCGAGCTCGGTGGTGTTGTAGGGGATGAGGTGGCTGCGCGCACGATTCGGGATCAGCTCGGCGATGCGGGCGAGCAGCTGCGGACGCTCGAGCAGCTTCCTGCTCAGTGGCCGCACCGATGCATCGCCCACCGAGATCAGCGAGAGGCGTGCCCGCGCATGGCTGGGGATCACGCCCGGCAGCAGTGCGAGGTAGTACTCGACGATCCTCGGGTCGATCGGCATCGAGGTGACGTAGACCATGCGCAGGCGAGGCTGGCGCAGCAGCAGAAGCAGGAAGAGGAAGCGCTCCTCGTAGGCCTGGGTCGTGCTGCCGCTCCCCGCCGTTCCGCTCGGCGTCACCGACGGGATGACGACCACGGACTCGTCGTCGTAGTCGAGCTTCATCGCCCCCCACACGGATTCCATGCGCTCCTGAAGCCGCTGGAACCTCTCATACCGGGCGTTCTCGTCGAGACTCGAAAGCGTCTCGACCACGTTCGGCGCCTCTTCGGTCTCGACTGCGGTCATGGCGTGAGCCTCACTTTCGATTCATCGATGCCGGTGACATCGAACGCCTGGATCGGCCGGCTGAATCCGCGCAGCTCCAGCGCTCCCATCGACTCCCCCACTGCGAGTCCCTCGGTGGCGAAGAACACCCGCTGGGCGACGAGTATCTGCCCTGCGCCGGCCGCACCGCACAGTCGGGCGGCCAGGTTGGTGACGCTGCCGATCGCCGCATAGTCGAAGCGGCCCTCGAAGCCGATCCGGCCGAGCGTCGCGAAGCCCTGCGCGATGCCGATGCCCAGCGCCAGATCGTGGCCGCGCCGGCCCCAGCCCTCGGCGAGCGCACCGACCCGCTCGCGCATGGCCACGGCCATCGTCACGGCGCGCTCGGCAGCGTCGTCGACGGTCAGGGGGTCGTTGAAGAAGACCATCAGTCCATCGCCGGTGAAGCGCTCGAGGGTCCCCTCGAAACGGTGGATCAGCTCGCCGAGAGCGGCGTGATATTCGGACAGCACCCCCATGACCTCTTCGGGCTCGCTCGATTCCGCGAACGGCGTGAACCCGCGCAGGTCGCAGAACACGACGACGATCTCGCGGCGGTGACTGCCCAGGAACGTCTCATCGCCGGAGTCGATGATCAGATCGACCAGCTGCGGCGAGAGGAACCTGCGCAGGCGGTTCACCCGCTGGAGCTCGTCGACCTGCGCGTGAACGCGGGACTCCAGTTCGGCGTTCCACTCCGCGAGCTCCGCGGCCTGCCGCTCGATGGTGTCCTGGTAACGCTTGACCCGCGCCAGCGAGGCGACGCGGGCCAGCAGCTCGCCCTGGTTGAACGGCTTGCTGACGAAGTCGTCCGCGCCGGCTTCGATCGCCCGGACCTTCTCCTGCTCCCCGCTCGCGGTGATCATCACGACCGGCAGGAACTCGAAGCCGGGGGTCGTGCGAATGCGTCGGCACACCTCGTAGCCGTCGATTCCCGGCATGAGGATGTCCAGCAGCACGAGGTCAGCCGCGGCGGTGGGCAGCATCGCCAGTGCCTCTTCCCCGGACGCGGCCGTCAAGACCCGGTATCCGCGGGGACTGAGCACCGCGTCGAGCAGGCGCAGGTTCTGCGGCAGGTCGTCGACCGCCAGGATCGTGATCTCGTCAGCGGACATCGGATCGCCCGTTGCCCAGGAACTCGCTCACCTGCGAGGGCAGCTCCCGCACGCTGATGGGCTTGCCGATGTATCCGTCGAACCCTTCGCGTGCGGCGCGCTCCCGATCCTCGCGCATCGCGAAGGCGGTGACCGCGACGACCGGAACACCGTCGAGCTGCCTATTCTGTCGAAGCAGGCGCAGCGCCTCGTACCCGTCGATGCCGGGCAGCTGGATGTCCATCAGAACCAGATCGGGCTCGCAGGTCTGCGCGAGCGCGACCCCCTCCTCACCGGAGGGCGCGGCCACCACCTCGAAACCCGAGACGGTGAGCACGTCGCGGACGAGCTTCAGGTTCAGCGGGTTGTCCTCGACCACCAGGATGCGATGAGACGGCATCAGCCCGCTCCCTGTGACGGCACCGGCGCTGCGGGCAGCGCTCCGACGCGGCGAAGCGCCGAAATGAGCACATCCCTGCCGATGGGCTTGTTCAGGTAGTCGGCGGCGCCGAGCGACAGACCGCGCGACTTCTCATCGAGGATGGACACGATGATCACCGGGATGCCGCGGGTGCTCTCGTCGGCCTGCACCAGGTTGAGCACCTCCCAGCCGTCCAAACCGGGCAGCCGGATATCCAGCACGACGGCGGCCGGCGAGAGCGCCCGGATCATCTCGATGCCTTCGGCACCGTCCCGCGCGAGCACGATCTGCACGCCCAGTCCGTCGAGGTACGCCGTCACCAGGTCGAGTGAGGCCCGGTCGTCGTCGACGACGACGACCACGGGCAGGTCGGTGGCGCCATCCGGAGCCGGTGAGGCGTTTTCGGCGGCGGCGCTGAGGGGCACCGTGAAGCCGAACGTGCTGCCCTCGCCCAGCTCGGTCTCGAGCCACATCGATCCGCCCAGCAGTGCAACGATCCGCCGGCACAGGGTGAGGCCGAGACCTGTGCCCTCTTCGCGCTGGGTGCCCCGCCGGCCCTGCTGGAAGGACTCGAAGATCCGCTCTTCGTCCTCGGGCGGAATCCCCATGCCGTCGTCGCTCACGGTCACCTCGAGGTCGTCTCCGCGTCGCCTCGCGGCGACGGCGACGTGGCCGCCGTCAGGTGTGAACTTCACCGCGTTGCTGAGCAAGTTCAGCAGCACCTGCTTGAACCGCAGTTCGTCGGTGTCGAGCGAGTCGATTCCCGGTTCCACCTCCAGAGTCACCTCGATGCCGTGAGCCGCCGCCCGCTCGCGCACCATGGAGATGCTGTACTCGAGGGCGCCCCGCGCAGAGAAGATCGATCGCTCGAGTTCCATGCGACCCGCTTCGACCTTCGAGAGGTCGAGAATGTCATTGAGCAGCTGCAGCAGATGCTTCCCCGAGCCGAGGATGTCCCGGAGGTACTCGTCCTGGCGCTCGTTGAGTTCACCGAACATCCGCTCGAGCAGCACCTCCGAGAACCCGATGACGGCGTTGAGAGGCGTGCGCAGCTCGTGCGACATGCTCGCCAGGAACTCTGACTTGTGCTGGCTCGCGACCTGCAGTTCCGCGGTCTTCGTCTCGAGTTCGCGGAACAGCTGCGCATTCCAGACGGCGAGCGCGGACTGACTCGCGAAGGTCTCGAGGAACTCGATCGTCTCGGCGGAGAAGTCCCCCGGAGTCTTGCGTCGCACGACGAGCGCGCCGATGATCTGCTGGCGATGCAGCACCGGAACCGCGACCATCGAGCGCCAGCCGTCGGCGTGCAGTAGCTGCAGGTGCGGATCGAGGTCGACTGTGTCGAGGTCGGCGACGGCGATCGGGTGACCCTCGAGTGCGGAGCGGCCGACCAGCGTCGTGTGCAGCTCCACGCGGATCTGACGCAGCTTCGCCAGCAGCTCCGGGCTGCTCGCGTAGGCGCTGCGCACCGAGAAGCACTGCTCGCCCTCGACGTACTCCATGATCGATCCGCCGTCGCACCCAGAGAACCGCACGGCGTTCATGATGATGTTGGAGAGCACCTC
>NZ_DASUNI010000047.1:0-11241 GCF_036277215.1 Microbacterium sp.
CGGACCCCTGCACGCCGCCCGACGCGGAGCCCTGCCCGGGTGCGGTTGGTGCGGACGCCCGGCCACCGCGTGGGCGTGCCCGCGCTGCAGCTCGGTGCGCGTCCGGATGGCATCATCGGGCAGCGAGCGCACCGCGGATGAGCTCGGCCGCGCCTTCCCCGGTGTCCGGATCATCGTCGCCGACGGCGAGCATCCCGTGTCGGGCGTGGACGCGCAGCCCGCCCTCGTCGTCGCCACGCGCGGCGCCGAGCCGATCGCCGAGGGCGGGTATCGGGCGGTCATCCTGCTGGACGGCGATCGGATGCTGCTGGCCGACGACCTGCGGATCGGCGAGTCGTGCCTGCGGTGGTGGTCGAATGCGGCGGCGCTTGCCGCGCCCGGTGCACCCGTCCACCTCGTCGGGGTCACCGGACCGGTGGCGCGCGCGCTGGCCACCTGGACCCAGCCGGCCTACGCCCGCGCAGAACTCGCCGATCGGGCGCCGCTGCGGATGCCGCCGACCGTGCGCGTCGCCGCGCTGGAGGGCACCCTGCCCGCCGTCGAGGACGCGCTGAGCGCCCTGCGCGAAGCGGTGCCCGCGCTCGACGACGACGCCGTGCTCGGCCCCGTGCCGAAGGAGAGCTCGGCCCGCGCCCTCGTGAGGTTCGACTACGGGCTCGGACAGCACGTGACGGAGAGCCTGCGCGCCTCGATCGTGGCCGATGCGCTGCGCGCGCGGAAGAGCGCCAGGAGTCGGGCCGCCGGGGGCTCCGCCCCGAACCCCCGGCCCGCTGACGCCGGTACCCAATGGGGCTCCGCCCCAAACCCCCGGCCCGCTGACGCGCGCCATACACTCAGAGTGCGGGTCGACGTGCCCGACCTCGACCTGTGAGGAACGCTATGCGCCTCGTCTTCGCCGGCACGCCCGATGCCGCGGTCCCGTCGCTGCGCCTGCTCGCCGCCTCCGGCCACGAGATCGCCGCCGTCGTGACCCGGCGCGACGCGCCGGTGGGTCGCAAGCGCGTGATCACACCGTCGCCGGTGGCGCTCGTCGCGGAGGAGCTCGGGATCGACACCGTGCGCACCGACCGATTGGATGCCGCGGCAACCGACCGCATCGCGGCACTGGCCCCCGACCTCGGCGTGATCGTCGCCTACGGCGGGTTGGTGCGAGAGCCGCTCCTGTCCACGCCGAAATCCGGCTGGATCAACCTCCACTTCTCGCTCCTGCCCCGCTGGCGCGGAGCGGCACCGGTTCAGCACGCTCTGATCGCCGGCGACGCCGTCACCGGCGCATCCGTGTTCCAGCTCGTGCCCGCCCTCGACGCCGGCGACGTCTTCGCGGAGCGCGAATACCCGGTTCCGAGCACCGCGACCGCCGGCGAGGTGCTCGCCGCCCTCTCCGAAGAGGGTGCAACGTTGCTGCGCGGAGTGGTCGACGCCATCGCGGCGCGGACCGCGGCGGCGACACCGCAGGCCGGCGAGCCGACGCTCGCCCCCAAGCTCGGCGACGACGACGGGCGCATCCGCTGGGGCGAGTCACGGGGTTCCGTGCTCGCCCGTATCCGCGGGGTCACGCCCGAACCGGGCGCACACACCACTCTCGACGGCGCTCGCGTGAAGATCCTCGCCGCGCGTGCGGCATCCGACGACGCGCCGAACCTCGAACCGGGCGCACTCGCGCTCAACGGACGCGAGGTGCTCGCCGGCACCGGCACCGAGCCGATCGTCGTCGATCGCATTCAACCCGCAGGAAAGGGGCCGATGAACGCCGCAGACTGGTGGCGTGGCCGCCGGGACACCGGCACCCCACCGAGGGCCGGTTCGTGACCGCCGCGAAGGACTCCCGGCGCGTCGCATATGACACGATCCGCGCAGTGAACGAGTCCGACGCGTACGCGAATCTGCTGCTGCCGCGTGCGATCGCCCGGTCCGGGCTGGATACCGCCGACGCCGCGCTCGCGACCGAGCTCACCTACGGCACGCTGCGCCGTCAGGGCACCTACGACGCCGTGATCCGGATCGCCGCCGACCGCAGCATCCAGGAGATCGATCCGGCCGTGCTCGACGTGCTCCGCCTGGGCGTCCATCAGCTGCTGTCCACCCGCGTCGCTTCCCATGCCGCCGTGCACGAGTCCGTCGAACTCGCACGCAGCGCGGGCAGCCGCGGAGCGCCCGGTTTCGTGAACGCCGTGCTGCGACGGATCTCCCGCGAAACGCCCGGCGAATGGATGGAGCGGGTCGCCGCGAGCGCCCGGTCCGACGACGAGCGGCTCGGCCTGGTCTTCTCGCATCCCGTGTGGGTGGTCCGCGCGTTCCGGCGCGCGCTCGCGGCCGAGGGCCGCGCCGACGAGCTGGAGGCGCTGCTGACCGCGGACAACGCGTCGCCCCGCGTCACGATGGCGGCCCTGCCCGGGCTCGCCTCCATCCCCGAGGACGCTCGGCACACGCCGTACTCCCCGCTCGGATTCCGCCTCGGCGGCGGCGACCCGGAACGGCTCGTGACCCAGTCGGGCGGCACACTGCGGGTGCAGGATGAGGGCTCGCAACTGGCCGCCCTCGCGTTGACACGCGCATCGCCGATGGCACCGGGGGAGCGGTGGCTGGACCTGTGCGCCGGGCCCGGCGGCAAGACGGCGGTCCTGGCCGCGGAGGCGTTGCTGCACGGGGCGGCTCTCGAGGCGAACGAGGTGTCTCACGCACGCGCGGGGCTGGTGCGGAAGGCGATTGCGGGGGTGCCGCTCGAAGTGCCGGTGTCGGAGGAGGACGGACGCGTGCGCGCCGGCGAAGGCCGGTACGACCGCATTCTCGTCGACGCACCGTGCACGGGACTCGGAGCACTCCGACGCCGCCCGGAGGCCCGTTGGCGCAAGTCGCCCGCCGACGTGCCCGAACTGACGCAGCTGCAGGGCGACCTGCTGCGGGCCGCGATCGGCGGCCTCCGCCCGGGCGGGATCGTCGCTTACGTCACCTGCTCGCCGCACCTGGCCGAGACCGCGGGGGTCGTCGGCGAGGTGCTCCGCGACATCGGCAGCGGCATCGAAGAGCTCGACGCACGCGAGGTGCTGCGCAGCATGTCGGGTTCCGACCCCGGCCTGCCGGCGCAGAAGGACGGATCGGGCCGCGCCCAGCTGTGGCCACACCGCCACAACACCGACGCCATGTCGATCACCCTGCTGCGCAGAACCTGATCCGGGCGGCGCTCACACGAGCAGACGCACGCGCGGCGACAGGCTCTCCACCTCGGTGCGCAGCACCATCACCGCCGCGGGGTGCAGGCGCGCCAGCTCGCTGGCATCGACGGTGATGAGCGACGCGTGCGGCGCGGCGGCCGTGATCTCACGAAGCAGCGACAGCACCCGTTCCGCACCTGCGAAGCCCAGTTCCCCGCCGAGGCGGACGAGCGGGCCTTCGGGAGTCTCGATCACGGAGACGCCCGGTGCCGCGACGCTCTCGTGCGGCTCCAGCAGGTGAATGCCGAACCGGTCCGAGACGATCTCCATGAAGGCGCTCGCGCGGACGCTGTTCCCGTGCACGTCGAGCCGGGGGCTGAAGCCGGCGACGCCGAACTGCGACGGTGCCACGGCGATCACGCCGCCGCTGACGCCGCTCTTCGCCGGCAGGCCCACCCGCAGCAGCCATTCACCCGAGAAGTCGTACATGCCGCAGCTGGCCATGATCGAGGTGACATCGCGTGCCACGCGTTCCGACACCACACGGGAGCCGGTGACCGGGTTGACCCCGCCGAAGGCGAGGGTCGCCGCCATCACCGCGAGATCGCGGACCGTGACCAGCACCGAGCACTGCCGGAAGTAGCTCTCGACCGCGTCGTCCACCGATCCGGTCACGATCCCGTAGGACTTCAGCAGGTGTGCCAGCGCACGGTTGCGTTCGCCCGTCGACGACTCGGAGGCGTAGACGGACTCGTCGATCCAGAGCGAACGGCCGGCGAACGCCGACATCATCGCCACGATGCGGCCGGTCCGATCATCGATGTCGGCGCCCGGGATGAGGGCGGTCGTCGCGATCGCGCCGGCGTTGACCATCGGATTCGCCGGGCGCCCGGTGTGAGCCTCCAGACTGATCGCGTTGAACGGCTCGCCGCTGGGCTCGGCACCGACGCGGGCGAGCACCTCCTCGCGGCCGAGGTTCTCCAGGGCGAGGGCGAGCACGAAGGGCTTCGACATCGACTGGATCGTGAAGGTCGCGTCCTCGTCGCCCACCGTGAAGACGCGGCCGCGCGGACCGACCACGCCGAACGCGAGCAGACCCACGTCGGCCGAGGCGAGCTCGGGGATGTACGCGGCGGGTGCGCCCGATCCCAGAGGGCGGACCTCCTCCAGCACCGTTTCGAGCATCGCCGTGATCGGGTCCACGGCTCGACCATAATGGACGCGTGCACAGCCGTGAGGAAGTCAGGGGCCAGAGCCGAGTGAGAGTTCCGAGCGACGTGCGGATCAACCCGAGCATCCTCGCCGCCGATTTCGCGAACATGCAGGCGGAGCTCGCGCGCATCGACGGAGCCGACTTCGTGCACGTCGACGTCATGGACAACCACTTCGTGCCGAACCTGACGTTCGGTCCGCAGATGGTGGGGCGCATCCAGGCGACCAGCCCGGTGCCCCTGGATGTGCACCTGATGATCGACGCGCCCGAGGTCTGGGCGCCCGAGTACGCCGAGCTCGGCGCCGCCTCGGTGACCTTCCACCTGGAGGCGGCCACCGAGCCCGTCGCTCTCGCCCGAAGGCTCCGCGCGATCGGCGCCCGTGCCGGGATCGCCGTGAAGCCGGCGACGGCCATCGAGGGGCTGTTCGACGTACTGGACGAGTTCGACCAGGTCCTCGTGATGACGGTGGAGCCCGGCTTCGGCGGTCAGTCCTTCATGCCCGAGACCCTGCCCAAGCTGCGGACGCTCGCCGGCGAGGCGCGACGGCGCGGCTCGGCCGTCTGGCTCCAGGTCGACGGCGGGATCGGCGAATCCACGATCGCGCAGGCCGCCGAAGCGGGAGCCGACACGTTCGTCGCGGGTTCCGCGGTGTTCGGCGCTCTCGATCCAGACGCGGCGATCGCCGGGCTGCGCGTTACTGCCGGCCGCCACCGCTCTGCGCGGTGACACCATGACGGGGACTGAGGGGGACAGCATGGATCCGGTCACACCACCCGACGAGCCGGCAGAAGAGGCGACCCCGTCCAGCACCGCCCGCCTGCGCGCCGTGGCCGGCAAGCCCGCGCGGCGTGTGCTCGACGCCTACAGCGGCGAGCACGGCGTGTACGGCATCGTCCTGGTGACCGCACTGATCGCGGTGAGCTGGGAGGACGAGACCGACTTCGACGTGATGCTCTTCGTCATCGGCACCACATTCGTCTTCTGGCTCGCCCACATCTACGCCGCCGTCGTCGCGAGCCGGGCCGCCCGGCCGCCGCTCGTCCTGCGAACCGCAGTCGCCCGCGGCATCCGTCACACCTATGGCATGCTCGTCGCGATGCTGATTCCGGTGGCGCTGCTGTTCCTCGCGGTGATCGGGCTGGTGGAGGAGTACACCGCGTACTACCTCGCCCTCGCGAGCGGCATCGTCCTGCTGGGGCTCATCGGCTACGCGAACGCCGCTCGCAACGGAGGGAATTGGCTGTGGCGGCTGGGCGGGATCCTCTCGACGACCCTGCTGGGCGCCCTCGTCATCGTGCTGAGCATCCTCGTCCACTGAACGGATGCCGCTCGGTCGGCCGACGGCCGGCGCCTCAGGGCGCGCCGGTTCGATACCCTGGCAAGGTGAAGACGTTCGACGCGTTGTTCGCGGAGCTGACCGCCAAGGCGGCCGAGCGCCCCGAGGGATCGGGCACGGTCGCGCAGCTCGATGCGGGCGTGCACGCGATCGGCAAGAAGATCGTCGAGGAGGCCGCCGAGGTCTGGATGGCGGCCGAGTACGAGTCGACGGATGCCGCTGCCGAGGAGATCTCGCAGCTGCTCTACCACCTGCAGGTGCTGATGCTCGCGAGGGGCCTCAGCCTCGAAGACGTCTACCGACATCTCTGAGCAGCTCCCGCCGACCGCCCCCGAATCCGAAAGCCCTCCCGCCATGCTGCGAATCGCCGTGCCCAACAAGGGCTCCCTCGCCGACACCTCCACCGAGATGCTCCAAGAGGCGGGCTACACCGGTCGTCGCGACCCGAAGGACCTCCACATCATCGACCCGGCGAACGAGGTCGAGTTCTTCTATCTGCGTCCGAAGGACATCGCGACGTACGTCGGCTCGGGGGCGCTCGATGTCGGGATCACCGGGCGCGACCTGCTCCTGGACGCGCGGATGCCGGGCGCGCGCGAGATCGAGTCCCTCGGCTTCGGGGAGTCGACCTTCCGCTTCGCCGCGCCGCCGGGCCGTTTCACGTCGGTCGAAGGCCTCGAGGGCGTGCGCGTCGCCACCGCCTACCCGGGCCTTGTCGACGGCTTCCTCGACGATCACGGCGTCGCGGTCGACCTGGTACCGCTGGACGGCGCCGTCGAATCGGCGGTGCGTCTCGGCGTTGCGGATGCCGTGGCCGACGTGGTCTCGACCGGCACCACCCTCCGTCAGGCGGGGCTGGAGATCTTCGGACCCGTCATCCTCGAATCCGAGGCCGTCCTGATCGGCGCGCCCGAGGAGGCCGACGGCACGCAGACCCTCCTGCGCAGGCTCCGCGGGGTGATGGTGGCGCGCCGGTACGTGCTCATCGACTACGACCTGCCCGCCCGCCTGATCGATGAGGCGGTGGCCATCGCGCCGGGCATCGAGTCGCCGACGATCTCGCCGCTTCGCGACCCGGAATGGCTGGCTGTGCGGGTGATGAGCCCCCGCAAGGACGTCAACCGGGTGATGGATGCGCTGTACGCGATCGGAGCCCGGGCGATCCTCGTCACGGCGATCCACAACGCGAGGCTGTAGCGATGGCTCTGGTCTGCCGTGTGATCCCGTGCCTGGACGTCGCCGCCGGGCGCGTGGTGAAGGGCGTCAACTTCGAGAATCTCCGCGACATGGGCGATCCCGTCGAACTCGCCCGCGAGTACTTCGCACAGGGTGCGGACGAGCTGACTTTCCTGGACGTGACGGCCACGGTCGACGAGCGCTCGACGACTCACGAGGTGGTCCGCCGCACGGCCGAGGAGGTGTTCATCCCCCTGACGGTCGGGGGAGGAGTGCGCTCGGCCGATGATGTCGCCCGGCTCCTCGGCGTCGGCGCCGACAAGGTGGGCGTCAACTCGGCAGCCATCGCGCGGCCCGACCTGATCGATGAGATCGCAGACCGCTTCGGGGCGCAGGTGCTCGTGCTGTCGCTGGATGTGAAGCGGGCGCCGGGCACGCACTCGGGATTCGTCGTCACCACGCACGGCGGACGAACCCTGACCTCGCTGGACGCCCTGGACTGGGCGCGCGAGGCCATCGAGCGCGGTGCCGGGGAGCTTCTGGTCAACTCGATCGACGCCGACGGCACCAAAGAGGGCTTCGATCTCGAGCTCGTCGCGCTGATGCGCGAGGTCTCGAGCGTGCCCGTGATCGCCTCCGGGGGCGCGGGCCGTGCCCAGGACTTCGCGCCGGCGATCGCCGCGGGTGCGGACGCCGTGCTCGCGGCCAGCGTCTTCCATTCGGGTCAGCTGACGATCGGCGAGGTCAAGGACGCGATGAGCGCGGAAGGGATCGAGGTGCGCGCATGAGCGAGACGGTGGACGAGCGGATCTCCCGTGTCGCCTTCACGGCGGACGGACTGGTCGCGGCGATCATCCAGCAGGAGGACACGCGCGAGGTCCTGATGCTCGGATGGATGGATGCCGAGGCCCTCCGCCGCACCCTCACGAGCGGGCGCGTGACGTTCTGGTCGCGCTCCCGACGGGAGTACTGGCGCAAGGGCGACACGTCGGGCAACATCCAGCTGGTGCGCGCCGCGCGTCTGGACTGCGACGGCGACGCGATCCTGATCGAGGTCGACCAGGTCGGCCCCGCATGCCATACCGGCACACGAACCTGCTTCGACGCCGGGGACCTCCACGCGGTGCCCGGGCCCGCCCGCGCAGCCCGATGAGTCCGGCTGCGAACCGCCTCCCGTGATGCGACGCGCTCGCCTCCTCGGGGTCCTCGCCGCGGTCGCCGTCGGTGCGATCGGGGTCATCTCGTCGACTCAGACCTGGCTCATAGCCGTCCTCGACGACGGTGCGCAGCACGAGCTGGCCGTCGCCGGCGCAGCCGCGGTTCCGGTCCTGGCGCCGCTCAGTCTGGCGGTGCTGGCACTCGGAGCGGCGTTGTCGATCGTCGGACTCGTGCTGCGCTACGTCTTCGGCGGGCTGACGGTCGTGATCGCCGGCATCCTGGGTTATCTGAGTGCGCAGGTGGCGTTCACCGCACCCGTTTCGGCGGTCGCCTCGACCGTCACGGCCGCGACCGGCATCACCGGCGCGGACGCCGTCGCCGCCCTGGTCTCGTCGGTCGCCCCGACGCCCTGGCCGGCTCTCACCCTCGCGGCCTGCGCGGTGCTCCTGGCGAGCGGCCTGTGGGTCCGCGCGACCGCGCGAGGGTGGGGTTCCAGCGGCCGGAAGTATGCGCCTGCGACGACGGCGGCCGCTCGACCGGTCGACGCGGTCGACTCCTGGGACGAGCTGTCGCACGGCGAGGATCCGACCGCCCGACCCCGCTAGACTGGCCCGAGCCCGCGCTATCCCGGAGGAATCTTCATGAGCCACAACAACGGCGAACCCGGCCACGGACACTCTCCGGCAGCATGGACCGCTGTCGTGATCATGCTCGCCGCGTTCACGATCGGCACCCTCGCGTTCTGGTTCGACGTGCCGTGGCTCGTGTGGGCCTCCGCGGGCCTGGTCGTCGTCGGCGCGCTCGTCGGGTGGGGCATGTCGAGGGCCGGCTACGGCGTCAACGGCTCGAAGTACACCCCGAAAGAGCATTGAACAATCGTGCTGAGCGCGCGCCAGTGAGCCCAAGCATGCTCGCCGACCTCACGGCGGGCGCAGTGCAGGATGCCGAGGCGCGCGCCGCCGAACGTCCGCTCGCCACCGTGGAGAAGGCCGCTTCGGCTCAGTCCGCCGCTCGCGACGCGCTCGCGTTCCTCGCGCCCGCCGATCGCGTGAAGATCATCGCCGAGGTCAAGCGCGCGAGTCCCTCCCGCGGCGACCTGGCCGAGATCCCCGATCCGGCGCTGCAAGCACGGCTCTACGAGCAGGGCGGCGCGTCGACCATCTCGGTGCTCACCGAGGGCCGGCGGTTCAAGGGGAGCCTCGCCGACCTCGAGGCCGTGCGCGCCGCCGTTCAGCTGCCGGTGCTGCGCAAGGACTTCATCGCGACCGAGTACCAGGTGCTCGAGGCGCGCGCGGCCGGAGCGGACCTCGTGCTGCTCATCGTCGCGGCGCTCGAGCAGGACGTGCTGCTGCGGCTGCACACCCTGGTGCTCGAGCTCGGCATGACGCCGCTCGTCGAGACGCACTCCGCGGACGAGGTCTCACGTGCGGCGGACGTCGGCGCGAAACTCGTCGGCGTGAACGCACGCGACCTGTCGACGTTCGCGCTCGACCGCGATCTGTTCGGCCGGCTCGCCGGGAAGATCCCCGCCGATGCGATCAAGATCGCGGAGTCCGCCGTCCTCGCGCCCGCCGACGTGGCGCACTACCGCGCCGCGGGCGCCGACGTGGTGCTCATCGGCGAAGCCCTTGTCACGGGTGACCCCGTGGCCACCCTGACGGCGTTCCTCGGAGCCGGAGCGGGCGACGTGATCAGCGAGCGAAGCGAGTCGAAGTGAGTCTGCGAGAAGCACCGGGCCCGTTCTTCGGCGAGTTCGGCGGACGCTACATGCCGGAGTCCCTGATCGCCGCGATCGACGAGCTCACCGCGGTGTACGAGGACGCGATGGCCGATCCCGCCTTCCAGGTCGAGCTGCTCGGGCTGCTCCACTCGTACGCGGGGCGACCGTCCGCCCTCACCGAGGTCCCCCGGTTCGCCACGCACGCGGGTGGGGGACGAATCTTCCTCAAGCGCGAGGATCTCAACCACACCGGCTCGCACAAGATCAACAACGTGCTCGGCCAGGCCCTGCTCACCAAACGCCTGGGCAAGACGCGGGTCATCGCCGAGACCGGCGCCGGGCAGCACGGCGTCGCCACGGCCACCGCCGCGGCGCTGTTCGGATTCGACTGCACCATCTACATGGGCGAGGTCGACACTCAGCGTCAGGCGCTCAACGTCGCCCGCATGCGCCTGCTGGGCGCCGAGGTGATCCCGGTCGCGACGGGTTCGCGCACCCTCAAAGACGCGATCAACGACGCCTACCGCGACTGGGTGGCGAGCGTCGAGACGACCAACTACATCTTCGGCACCGCCGCGGGCCCGCACCCCTTCCCTGCCATGGTCCGCGACTTCCAGCGCATCATCGGCGAGGAGGCGCGCGCGCAGCTGCTCGACGAGCTGGGCCGCCTGCCCGACGCCGTCTTCGCGTGCGTCGGCGGCGGCTCCAACGCGATCGGCATGTTCGACGCCTTCCTGGATGACGAGACGGTTCGCCTGTACGGCGTCGAGGCGGCCGGCGACGGCGTCGACACGCCGCGTCACGCGGCATCCATCGAACGTGGACGCCCCGGCGTGCTGCATGGCGCGAAGACGTTCGTCCTCCAGGACGAGGACGGACAGACGATCGAATCCCACTCGATCTCGGCCGGACTGGATTACCCCGGCGTCGGCCCTGAGCACGCGTGGCTGGCGTCGATCGGGCGCGCCGATTACATCCCGGCGACCGACGACGAGGCGATGCAGGCGCTGCGGCTGCTGTCCGAGACCGAGGGGATCATCCCGGCCATCGAGTCCGCCCACGCGCTCGCCGGCGCGCTGCGGGTCGGCCGCGAGCTCGGCCCGGACGCCGTGATCGCGATCTGCCTCTCCGGGCGGGGCGACAAGGACATGGACACCGCTGCCCGCTACTTCGAGCTGTACGACGCCGAGGCCGCGGCGGATGGATCGCCGGTCGCGACCCCCGAACCGGCCGACGAGGCCAAGGGCGAGGGGACCGAGCTGTGACCTCGCGCGTGGCCGCGGCGATCGATGCCGCCACCGCCGACGGCCGAGGCGCGTTCGTCGGCTACCTCCCGCTCGGCTTCCCCGACCTGCAGACCAGCATCGAGGCCGCCGTCCTGCTCGCCGAGAGCGGCGCCGACGTCCTCGAGCTCGGGCCGCCGTACTCCGATCCGGTGATGGACGGAACGGTGATCCAGGAGGCCACCCAGACGGCCCTGGCCGG
>NZ_DASUNI010000048.1:0-5044 GCF_036277215.1 Microbacterium sp.
CGTGCGCCGGTCGAGCAGCAGCGCCTGCGCGCTCTCGATCCCTACTGTCACCACGAGTGCGATCGGCAGGATCAGAAAACGGCGCCTCAGGAGGAGCATCAGAAGCACCCCCAGCGGTACGAACAACAGGATGTTCGCCGAGAACTCGATGCGCTCGTACGTGAGGGCGGGAAAGACCCGGTTCACGCCGCGGAGGAAGTCGCCGGCACCCGAGTCGACCGGCACCGGCCAGAGGGCGATCATCGCCAGGACGATCGCGTAGACGGTCAGCGCGATGCGCGCGATGAGGCGGGAGGGCCGGGGCGGCAGTGGAGGTTCAGCGTTATACATGCGGGCCTTTCAGTCGGACGCCGCAACGCTGATGCGTCCGCCGAGTTTACCCGACCGCGCTTGTGGCACTCGCGGCCCGCGATGAGCCTCCCGGCCCTCCGAGAAGGACGGGCCGCGAGCAGAACGCCGTGCCGCGACGTCCATGGCGGCCAGCCGCCCCTACCCGAAGACGTTCCGGCCGGGAGCGAGATGCTCGCCGACGGCCGCCAGTGCGCTGCGCGCCAGGCGCACGCGGTTGTCGTTCTCGCGCACGATCTCGCGGGCCAGTACCGGATGCTGCCGCACGACGTCGTCGAGCAGATGCACCGGCACCGTGATCACCTCGAGCTCGGTCAGCGCGATCGCCCGCGAGATCGTCTGCGTGCGGGTGAGCGCGGTGAGGCCGACCGCGTCGTGCCGGCTGAGCTCGGTCACCTGGATGAACCCCGACTCGGTCGGCACCCCGAGGATCACCCGCCCCGACAGGATGAACCGGGTGGCGGTCGGCACCATCCCGGGCCGCAGGATCACCTCGCCCTGGCAGAACCGCTCCAGCCGCGCCGATGCGGCAAGTGCCTCGGCATCCACCGGACGCAGGCTCAGGATCGGCGCGATCTCGTGCAGTGCGTCCTGCAGCCGTCCGGGCGTGTTCCACTCGTCGGTCACATCGCCGTCCAGGTGCAGATCGACGCGCCGGGCGGCATACCAGATGCGCGTGGAGAAGGCGTCCAGCACCGCCTCCTTGTCGCTCGGCGACTGCAGCGGGATCGACACCCGGTACTTCGCGCCGTCGAGGGTCGACACGCTCGGGTCGCGGTCGGGGGAGATCAGCGGGATGTCGCGCGCGACGTCGACGAGCAGTGCGCGCACCCGCGCGGGCGGGTCATCCGTCGCGAACGTGAACTCGCGCTCCGCCGCGTACGGCTCGGGGCTGCGCGAGAGGTTCGTGAACGAGCCCTCGGCGAGCTCGGACGTGGGGATGACGATGATCCCGTTGCCGCTGTCGAGGTGCACGGCTCGCCAGTTCACCTCGACGATCTGCCCGCGGTAGTCGGCGGTCTCGATCCAGTCGCCGAGCTGGAACGGCGCCTCGAAGATGAGGAAGAGCCCCGAGACGACTGAGCCGACGGCGTTCTGCAGCGCGAGGCCGACGACGATCGACGTCACGCCGAGGGCCGCGAAGATGCCCGCGACGTCTGCACCCCACACCCACCAGAACAGCAGGGCGATGCCCACGACGATGAAGACGAACCGGATCAGGTCGCTGAAGATCGTCGGAAAGCGATCGCGCCACGACCCCTTCTCCGCGCGGTGGAACACGAGGTGGTTGATCGCGTTGATCACGACGAGGATCACCAGCAGGCCGAAGATGGTCGTCACGACCTTGGGCCACGTGCCCTCGCCCTCCCACGCGCCGGGCTGGCTGATCAGCACCAGCACGCCGGCCACCGGAACGAGGTAGTTGCGCACCATCAGGACGATCGGCGCAGCGCGGCTGCCGCGTCGCGACATCGCGTTGTACATCTCGGTGAGCCCGATCAGCGCGAGCGGGAGGCCTACCGAGACGATGACCGCGGGCCAGAACCACGGCTGCGAGACGATGTCGGCCACGGGTCAGCTTCTCTCTGGGGCTACGCCCCAGACCCCCGGCTTGCTGGCGCGCGCCCCTCGGTTACTGTGACGGCCGGCTGGATGCGCCACACGCGCTGCGTGCCGCTCTGCGTCGACACGTCGCCGGCAGGCGTGATCGCGATCGTGTCGGGGATGCGGTCGGCGATCCGCTGGGTGATGTAGATGCCCGGCTCGTCGGAATCGCCCTGCACGCGGTACGCGAGGTTGACGGCATCCCCCCACATGTCGTACACGACCCGAGCGCGACCGATGAGTCCGCTGGTCACCTGGCCCGAGTCGAGGCCCGCGCGCAGATCCAGGTGCACGCCCTGCTGCGCGGAGTACCGCTCGAGGATGGTGTCGAGCTCCATCGCGAACTCGACCGCGCGCCGGGCGTTGTCGACCCGCGGCGTGCCCAGGCCGCAGCTGGCGAGGTAGCTCTGCCGGGTCGTGCGCACGCGCTCGACCCCGAACCGCTCGGCGGCCTCGTCGAAGGTGCGGATCAGGTCGTTGAGCTTCGCGATCGCCTCTTCGGAGGTCATCGTCAGCGCCATGTCCTCGAAACCGACGATGTCGGCGAAGATGACCGTGACGTCCTCGTTGTCCTGCGTGATCGCCTCGTCGCCGTGCTTGTAGCGGCTGGCCATGCCCTCGGGCATGAACGAGAGGATGAGCCGCTCGTTCGCGCGTTCCTGCTCGGCGATGAGGTTGGACTTGGCCTGCAGGCTGCGGCTCATGTCGTTGAAGGCCGTCGCGACGTCGGCGAGCTCATCGCTCGACCCGGCGTCGACCTGAACGCCCTCGTCCCCCTGCGCGATGCGGCGGGCGGCGGTCTTCAGGCGCCGCAGCGGCCGCACGAACACCTGCGCGAGCACGAGCGAGAGCAGGCAGACGAAGATGATCATGCCTGCCGTCGACAGGATCAGGTTGCGCGTGAAGTCCTCGACAGGGATCAGCGCCTCGGCCGATGCCTCCTGCGCGACGATGGCCCAGTTCAGCCCGTCGATGCTGAGCGGCGCGTACGCGGTGAGGCTGTCGCGGCCGAGGTAGCTGCGCTCGAGCATCGTGCCGCTGTCGCCGGCGAGCGCCGCCGTCACCGCCGAGCCGCTGACGATCTGGTGCAGCAGCGTGTTGCCGTTCTGGACGCTCATGGCCGCGGCATCCGGTGACAGGCCGGCGGCGACGGCCGCCTTCTCGTACGCGGCGGGGTCGTTCACGAGCTCGCGCGAGATCGACCGCATGGTCTCGTCGCGGCCGACGAGGTACGTCTCGCCGCTGCTGCCGAGGCCGTTGATCTGCCACTCGCCGTCGGCGGTCATCACCTGGTTGATCCGGTCGATGGGCAGCTCGACCGCGAGCGCGCCGATGACCTGCCCCTCGACCGCGATCGGCGTCACGGCCCACCCCGCGGGGTTGCCGAGACTGGGGCTGTACGCGGCGAAATCGGCGAGAACCACCTCGCCGACGATGTTGCGGCTCATCGACTCGCGGTACGCGTCGGCGAGGTTCGACAGGCGGTACGGACCGTCCAGCAGATTCGTGCCGAGGTCGACGCCCTTGAACGCGCTGTAGACGACGTTGCCGTCGGTGTCGATCATGAGGACGTCTTCGAAATCCTGCAGCTGCGTCATCGCGCGGAAGTAGTCGTGATACTGCGCGTGCGCCGCCGACCACGCGCTGCCGTCCCCGGCGTCGTCGGAGAGGATCGCCTCTTCCCAGCTCTCGTACGGAATGACGTAATTGGCCTGCAGATACTGCGCCGCCGGGGTGCGGGGTGCGAAGCTCGCGCCGTCGACGTCTTCGCCGGTCGCCTCGGACAGGTCGGCGGCGAACGTGTCGCGGTAGTACTGGGCGAGGGCGGTGGTCGCCGCGGCGTCCACCGGCTGCTGCTCGAGCTCGGCGAAGCCCCCGGTGAAGGCGACGGCCGCCTGCTTGGACGTCTCGTTCATCGCGCCGAGCCGCACCGTGTTCTCGATCGTGGAGAACAGCTGGGTGACCTCGCGGGCGCGGTTCTCGCGGATCTCGACGAGCTTCTCGTACGCGATCGCGCGCAGCGCCTCGGTGCCGTTGACGTACCCGATGATGCCGACGACGATGCTCGAGAGCACGCTGACCGACAGCAGCATGATGAGCAGGATCGAGTAGATCGACAGCCCGGCACGTCGCCGGCGGCGCGGCGTGCCGACCCATTCGGTGGATGCCGGGGGCTGCGAGGGTGGGGCGGCTGGGGGCGGTGGCGGTGCGGCGCTCGCGGTGGTCGGGACCGCGGTCGGCGGTTGGGGGTGCGCTGCGGGCGGTTCGGAGTGCGCTGCGGGCTGCGGCCTCAGTGCCTCGGACTGCGCTCTCGGCGCCTCGTGGCGCGGATGCAGCGCCTCGGACTGCGCTCTCGGCGCCCCCGGATGCGGGCGCGACGCCTCGGGATGGGAGCCCGTCTCACCGGACTCCGGCCCGGGCACGCTCGATGCGTCGACCGGCGTCGTCGGTTCGGCCATCGTGCGCTCCCTGTGCGCCTAGACGTTGCGCATGCGCGCGAATCTCGGGTCCCCCGGCCGTTCCCGTCTGCACCGCGGGTTCCGCCAGGATAGCGCCGCACGTTCTCGGAGGGATAGTGCGCGCCGGGACGCGTGAATCGGTGTCGCGGCCCGTTTTTGGCCTCCCGGCCCGCATCCGAGCACGGGCCACGAGCGTGTACGCGCGCCGCGAGGCGTCCCTGGGCCGCGCGCCGCTTCCTCCACATCCGTCGCACGCGCTGCGAAGTGAACCGAGGTGACGTCGGCGGCTCGGCCGCCCGGCCCGAACCGCGACCCTGGGCACTGTGAGACTTTCCGCGGACCGCATCGCCTACGGCGTGGAGCTGGCACGGGCCGCTGGAGGCGGCATCCTGTTGCATCGTGATCTGCTCAGTGGCGGCCTGTCGACCGCGGCGATCCACCGACTCGTTTCGGACGGTGCCCTCGTGCGCCTGCGTCGGGGCGCGTACACGACGCCGGATGCCGCAGCCGAACGCGACGCCAGGTACCGGCTCTTCGTTCTGGCGTCCATGGCGCTCGGAGACGTCGACCGCGTTGCGGGGCTGTGGTCCGCCGCCGCGCTGCACCGCCTGCCGCTGATCGGCGCATGGCCG
>NZ_DASUNI010000049.1:0-3414 GCF_036277215.1 Microbacterium sp.
GCACTCGAGCCGCGCCGCCGTCCGCTCGGTCCCGCCGGCGGCCGAGGCGGAGAACAGGCCCTGCAGCGCCGCTCCGACCTCGAGGTCGGGGACGGCACGGTTGGTGACGAACCCGAGGTAGCGGTCGACGTCGACCAGCCGCGGCAGCGGGACGAGGTCCTCCCCGTCGTAGAGCGCGTAGGTTGCAGAGCGGCATGTCGGAGAGCAGCAGGGGACGGCGACGAAGTCGTCCTCACGAAACCACTCCGGCAGCTGCTCGCACACGCCGCGGATGATCTCCACGTTGGTCAGCCGGTCGAGCGGGTCGAACGCCGGGTGCCGGCCCGTGTGAGTGACCGGCTGAAAGAACACGCCATTGACTGCCGGATGCTCGACGCCGAAGCGCACGATCGCGCCGAGCTCATGCTCGTTGATCCCGCGCTCCACGGCCGCGGCCAGTGAGACGCCGACGCCGACCGCCGCGCAACGGTCGAGCGCCGCCAACTTGATCTCCTGCAGTCGGCGGCCGCGAATCGCCATGTGGGTGGCGTCGTCGAAGCCGTCGAACTGGAGGTAGACGTGGACCCCGAGCTCGGCGAGCGCCGGTGCGAAGCGCGGATCGCGTGCCAGCCGGATTCCGTTGGTGTTGAGCATCACCAGCGCGATGCCGCGCGCCCGGGCCGCGGCGAGCATGTCGAGGATCTGGGGGTGGATCGAAGGCTCGCCGCCCGAGAGCTGGACCGCCTCGGGCTGACCCTCGGCGGCGACGAACGCGTCGAGCATCGCCTCCACCTGCTCGAGCGAGA
The DNA here is from genome assembly GCF_036277215.1 of Microbacterium sp. Lineage (GTDB taxonomy): Bacteria > Actinomycetota > Actinomycetes > Actinomycetales > Microbacteriaceae > Microbacterium. Next base: position 786 of record NZ_DASUNI010000049.1, read on the forward strand.
GCGAATAGCCGTCGACCTGGTGGCCGGTGCCCGACTCGGCGAAACAGATCGGGCAGTCGAGGTTGCAGCCGGTGTTGACCTCGATGATGCCGAGACAGGTGTGCTGTGCGTGCTCAGGGCAGATCCCGCAATCGCTCGGACAGCCCCGCTCCGCGGCGGTCTGGCGTAGCAGCGGCGCAGCCCCAGGCCTATCAAAGCGCTGCACCGCCCGCCAGCGCTGCGCATCGCCATAAGCGAGCGCCTCGATCACGCCGTGCTCGGGGCACGCGCGGCGCAGGAACACGCGTCCGTCACGTTCGTGCAGCACGGCGTCGAGCACCGCGCGGCAGTGCGGGCAGATGGAGCGCGTCGCTGCGGGCAGGCCGTCGCCAGTGGCCACCCGGCGAGTATCCCAGACGGCACGCCTACCACTGCGCCGCCGCACGCCGGCGTGTACAACGTGCCGATGAGCGCCGCGCCTGTCCCGTCGCGTGCACCCCTGATCGCCGCTGCCGGCGGCGCCGCGCTGCTGGCAGCCGGCGGCCTGCTGGTCACCCGTGCAGGCCTGACGCTCGACCTCGGCATCGGACGCCGAGTGCGCCCGCTGGGCCCGATCCGGATCCAGATCGCCGCGCCGCCCGAGGTCGTGTTCGACGTCATCGCCGCCCCGTATCTGCGCAAGACGCCGCGCGCGATGCGCGACAAGCTCGAAGTCATCGAGCGCGGCTCAGATCTCGTGCTTGCCGCGCACCACACGCCCCTGGCACCCGGCCTGACCGTGACCACCGTCGAAACGGTGCATTTCGAGCCACCGCATCGGATCACGTTCAGGCTCGTCAAGGGACCGGTGCCGCACGTCGTCGAGAGCTACGAACTCCAGCCGCGCGACGGCGGCACCGCGTTCGACTACCACGGCGAGTTGGGGACCGACCTGTGGACACTTGGCGCGTGGTGGGGCGACCGAGTCGCCCCCTCCTGGGAGCAGACGGTCGCGTCGACCCTTGAAGGCATACGCGCAGAAGCAGAGCGCCGCGCAAGCCGACAGCGCCCTCAGCCGCACACATGACCGCACAACCGAGGAATCGAAACAGGACGGCGGCCCTCGCTGGCCGCCGATCATCACCCGCCGTCGTGTAGCGTCGCGGGCATGGGCGTCGACGTCGTGACGCGCATCGAGATCGCCCGTGCGCGCGCGGAGGTTTCGCGCTTCGCGGCGGACGTCGGCAACGCGAAGGCGTGGTACGCGAACATCCGGTCGGTCGAGTGGCGGACGGAGCCACCGCTCGCGGTGGGCTCGAGGGTGGCGTTCGTGGCCGTGTTCCTCGGCCGACGTCTGGCGTACACGTACGAGATCCGGGAACTGGTCCCGGGTGAGCGGTTGGTGATGAGCACGCAACAAGGGCCGTTTCCGATGGAGACGACCTACACGTGGGCCGATGCCGGTCCTGAGCGCACGTTGATGACGTTGCGCAACCGTGGGGAGCCCGCTGGGTTCAAGCGGGTCGGCGCGCCGGTGATGGCGCGCGCGATGCGGCGGGCGAACGAGAAGGATCTCGCGCGGCTGAAGCGGTTGCTCGAGCGGTGAACCCGGCGGCTGCTGCTCGCCTCGCGCGGCATCCTCGGGTTGGCGAAGCATCTGCAGGCACGGGGCGGCATGCGGAACGGCGACCGCATCGACTTGCACGGCAGCGTTCGCCGTGGTATTTAACGCCCTCGTTATTTAACCGACACGTTCTATGCCGACCGATCAGCTCGATCTCACCTTCTCCGCGCTCGCCGACCCGACGCGTCGCGCCATCCTCACTCGCCTTGCCGAGGGTGAGGCGACCGTCAACGAGCTTGCCGCGCCGTTTCCGGTCAGCCTGCCCGCGATCTCGCGCCATCTGAAGGTGCTCGAGCGGGCTGGCCTGATCGTGCGCGGGCGTGACGCCCAATGGCGGCCCGCGCGCATCGAGCCTGCACCGCTCGATGAGGCGATGGAGTGGATGCGGTCGCGCAAGCGGACCTGGGAGGCGCGCATGGACCGACTCGACACACACCTACGCCGGAAAGGATCGATCCCCGATGCCTGACGCCACCGTCGACCAACAGGTCATCATCACCCGCGTCTTCGACGCCCCGCGCGCCCGGGTCTTCAGGGCCTGGACCGATCCCGACGACGTCGCCGCCTGGTACGGCCCTGAGCACTCTGACATCCCGCGCGAGACGATCCGCATCGACTTGCGCGTCGGCGGGCGCTACGAGCTCACGATGGTCCGGCGCGACAACGGCGCGAAGTTCGAGCTCGGCTACGAGATCATCGAGCTCGTCGAGCCCGAGTTGCTCGTCCTGCGTTCGGACCCGATGCCCGAGGTCGGCATGCACGAGCCGACGATCATGCGCATCGAGCTCTTCGACCATGGCGAGAAGACCCGCATGACCCTCACCGACGGCCCCTACGCCCGCGGCGCCGGACACGCCGAATCCGGCTGGAACTCCGCCTTCGAGCAGTTGGCGCTCGTCGTGATCGCCGGCTGAGCCAAATTTGCCGATCCGCAGAGGTCAGGCACCTGTGAAAAATCGGCGCGCGACGTCGTCGGCTGGGTGGGTGAGCTCGACGCGCATGATCGTCGGCTCGTGCATGCCGACCTCGGGCATCGGGTCCGAACGC
>NZ_DASUNI010000050.1:0-20368 GCF_036277215.1 Microbacterium sp.
CCCGCCGTGCCGGCGCCCTCGCCAGCGAGGCTCTCCAGCTCGCGCAGCGCGACATCGACTCGTCCCGGCCGCAGGATCCCGGCTGGGGCGGTCCGCAGTACGGCGGGCGCCGCGGCGGCATGAGCGACGGAATGGGCGGCATCCTGGGCGGCCTCGTGATCGGGAGCCTGCTCGGCGACTTCTTCGAGGGCTGAGCCGGGCACGGAGACGCCGGGCCGCGCGCAGAGAAAGACGAACGGGATGCCTCGGCCGAGGCATCCCGTTCGTCGTGCGCGGTGGCGGTCTATGCGACGGCCACCGGTGCGGTCTGCGTCGTCAGCGAGATCACGCCGTAGTCCCATCCCTTGCGCCGGTACACGACGCTCGGGTGGTCGGTGCGGGCGTCGATGAACAGGAAGAAGTCGTGGCCGACCAGTTCCATCCGGTCGACCGCCTCCTCCACGGCCATCCACTCGGGCTCGAACTCCTTCGTGCGGATGACGACCGGCGTGTAGTCGGCCTCGTCCTCGTTGCCCGTGATGATCGGGATCTCGCCGGTCGCGACGGCGCGGATGACGTCGAGGGACGCCGGCTGCACGTCGATGCCGGACAGCTCACCGCTGCCCTTCTCGAACTTCGCTCCGCGGGGGTGGTTGCGGGCGTCCACGCGCTTGTCCTTCGCGCGCCGGAGCTGCTCGCACAGCTTGTCGACCGCCATGTCCAGGGCGGCGAACTTGTCGGCATCCGTCGCCTCGGCGCGGACGAGAGGACCTTTTCCGGTGAGCGTGAGCTCGACCGTGTCGTCCTCCATCCGGCCGTTGTGGTAGGCACGGTGGGTCACTTTGATGTCCACGCGCTGCGCGCGTGGTGCAAGGTGCTCTATGCGGGCGGCCTTGTCTTCGACGACCGAGCGAAAGCGGTCGGTGATACCCACTCCCACGCCGACGATGCTGGTTTCCATCCTTGACCTCCTTGTTCCGGTCCACCCGGCCAAGGGCGGACCCTGAGTCGCCTTGTCGTTCCAACGCTATCCCGGCACCATCCCCCTGTCACCTGTGAGTTTGGAATGCTTCACGTCCGCCCGCCGTGGCGCGGAGTCGCCGCGATCGTCGCCGCACCGACCACCTCGGCCCCTCCTGCACGCAGCGCCCGAACCGCCTCTTCGAGGGTGGCACCCGTCGTCACGACGTCGTCGATCACCAGCACACGCAGACCCGCGGCGCCGCGCGCGGCGAGCGAGTGCGCCACGTTGCGGCGACGCGCCGACCGGTCCAGACCGCGCTGATCGGCGGTCGCGCGCGCGACGGTCAGCAGTCGTGCGCAGCGCATGCCCGACCGTCGCGCGACGAGTTCCACGACCCGATAGCCCCGACGCCGGTACGCCGCCCGCGAGGTGGGGATCGGCACGATGATGAGGTCACGCGACGGTGCGGACGGGAAGGATGCCGCCGCCTGCGCCGCTGCGACGGCGGATCGCAGCGCGGGCGCGAGATTGCGCGCAAGGCCGGTCCGACCGTCCTCCTTGAGTGCCCGTACGACCCGAGCGGTAACGCCCTCGAACGGCAGGCCGCTCCATACGACGGTGCCGGTGGTGCTCCTGCGAACGCGCGGCCGCAGCTGCACGGCGCAGTCCTCGCACAGGGCGACGTCGGGCTCGTCGCACCCCGCGCACGCGATCGGCATGACCAGGGTCAGCGCCTCGGAGAGCGCGGCGCGCAGCGTCGCGGTGATCCATCGTGCGGCGTCCATCGACCCACCGTGACTCAGCCTCTGCCGCACGTTCGCGCACCGCACCGCGACCGTGGACACGCGCGGTTCGATCCCGCCTGGGGAGGAGTCGGCCGAAGAGGGCTACTGCGGCGAGCCCTGCTGCGTGGCCAGGACCAGGATGCCGCTGGTCGTCCGCTGCCAGTTCGCGCCGCGCTTGACGTACAGTGCGCCGTCCTGGGCGCGCAGCCGGACGCTCGAGATCGAGGTGGCCCCGGCGACCGACGCAGCGCCGACGGGCGCGTCGGTGGCGGTGGCCGGACCGCCGACGAGCTGCTCGGTGAACAACGGGCCGGACGCCACGCCGGTCAGAACCCCGAGGGTGGTGTCGTCCAGCCATGCCAGACCGGATGCCGCACCCGACAGCAGGCCGAGCGGCACCGGGTCTCCGATCCGAGCGGGCAGGTTGTCGTCGGCTCGCACGATGCCGGCGATCCAGACCTCCGGACGCCCGCCGGCGACGACCAGCGCCGCGATCCGCGCGCCGTCACGCGATACGGCCATCGCGACGACCTGGCTGGCGCCCGGCCACGCATCCGCCACTTCGAACCGCTGCCCGGCCGCGGAGAATACCGCGAGCTCGGACGGCTGGTCGCGGGGGACGCTCCAGACGTACCCGAACGGGTCGGCGCCGGGGTCGACGAGTCCTGCGCGGGTGTCCACGACGGCGACTCCGCCCTCCGCCGGCACGCGCGCGACGGAACCGTCGACGAGCCGCACCGCCGCGTAGTCACGATCCGGTGCGACCTGGATCGTCGCGGGCGAGACGTTCGCCATCGCCTCGGACAGTCCCGGGATGGGCGTCAGCTCGTCGCCCGCGAGGAAGCCGAAGCCCTCCTCGGTGACCACCAGCGGCGGCCCGGTGACCCGCGTGGACCGGGTCGATATCGGGTCGGCCGTCAGCGGCGTCGACGCGACGGACATCTGCGCCCCGGAGACGCCTGCCGTCGCAAGGCTCGCGGTGAGCTGGGTCTGCATGCGATCGAGCGTTGTGGACTCGACGAGAAGCGCCTCCCCGCTCAAGGCGACCTGCGCGATGCCGGCCTCCAGCGGCACGGAGGGACGGGCGAGCGTCACTCCCTCCGGGAAGGAGTTGCGCACCGAGTCTGCGAGCCAGGCGCTGGGCGCTCCGTTGACGAGCGCGCCGGTGATGCGGGTTGCGGCGTTCGTCGTGGGGAACCAGCGCACATCCGGGACCATGAACTGCCACGTGGGGTCGAAGTACATGAGCGAGTAGCGGTGGAAGACGTTGGTGAAGACATCGCGGTCGATCACGACGCCGTCGGGGGCCTCCGTGATCCGCCACTCGCCGTTCTCCTGCTGCGCGAGCCGGAAGGACAGCTGCGTCACCCCGGCCTCGGCAGGCTGGTACGCGCCGGTCTGATCGACGGTCGCGACGGCGACAATCGAGAGCTCGACCGCGCCTTCGACCGGCGAGACGGGCTGGCGGTCGTCCGGCAGGTCGATCGTGACACTGGCCTCGGGCTTCCACGTCTCCCTGATCGCCGGTGCCAGGAACATGCGGGCGACGTCCCAGTTCGCCGCCGGACCGGGTCCCGATCCGGCACGGATGAAGCCGTCCACGATCTGCTCCGGGGTGGCGCCGCGCTGCGGCTCGTCGGGGCGGAACAGGAACTCGGGGGCACCGGCATCCACCTCGGCTTCGAGCCCCGGGTTGACCGGGCCGCTGACGGGCAGGCCCGCGCACGCCGAGAGCACGAGGGCCGCGACGGCGACGATCGCCGACAGGATGCCGCGACGGCGGTTCACGAAGAACCCCCGCGTGCCCCGGCATCCGACTGCGCGTCCATCGTGAGGACGGGGATCGGCTGAGTGAGGCCGAGGTCGTCGGAGGAGACCGACTCGTCGCCGGGATCGACGGGTACCGGCGAGGGGCCGGTGAGATGCCCGCCCTGTCGCGGCAGGGTCAGCACGAAATTCGATCCTCGCCCGAGATCGGACCACACTGCGAGCTCGCCACCGTGAAGACGGGCGTCCCCGAGGGCGATCGACAGTCCGAGGCCGGTGCCTCCGATCGTGCGGGTGCGAGACGGATCCGCGCGCCAGAACCGATCGAAGACGCGCTCGACGTCCTCGGGCGCCATGCCGAGGCCGTAGTCGCGCACGCCGAGGGCAACGGCTTGATGGTTGCTGTCCACGGTGATCACGATGGGCCGTCCCTCACCGTGCTCGATCGCGTTGCCGAGGAGGTTGCGCACCACCCGGCGCACTCGCCGCGGGTCCATCTCGACCGGTGAGTACCCGCCCGGCGCGACGAGGCGGATGTCGGTGCCGTGCTGCTCGGCGAGCTGGTGCATCGAGCCGATGACGTCCTCCGCGAGGTGGGCGAGGCTCGTGGGCTCCAGTTCGAGCTGCACCGATCCGGCGTCGTACCGGCTGATCTCGAGGAGGTCGGTGAGGAGGGTCTCGAAACGCTGCACCTGCGCGTTCAGCAGCTCTGCCGCCCGAGCCGTGGCGGGGTCGAAGTCGGCGCGCTGATCATTGATCATGTCGGCGGCGAGCCGGATCGTCGTCAGCGGAGTGCGCAGCTCGTGCGAAACGTCCGAGACGAACCGCTGCTGCACGAGCGACAGGTCTGCGAGCTCCTTGATCTGCGACTCGATGCTGTCGGCCATCGCATTGAACGAACGGCCCAGCGTCGCCAGCTCGTCCTCGCCGCGCACAGGCAGCCGCACGCCGAGCTCGCCGGAAGCGAGCTTGGCGCTGGTGTCGGCGGCCTCGCCGATGGGGATGGTGACCGAGCGGAGGACGAACCACGAGATCGCGCCGATCAGGAGCACCAGCGCGATGCCCACGATCCACAGGGTGGTCTGCACGAAGCCGAGGGTCTGCGAGGCACTGCCGAGGTCGTACGCGAGGTACAGCTCGTAGCCTCCGACGTCGGGAACCATCAGCTGCTGCCCCACGATGATGCCGGGGACCGGTCCGTCGGCGAGCGGGAGCTCGACCGACTGCCACCACTGCTGGTCGGCGTCGGACTGCACCGCCTCGTGCATGCCGTCGGAGATGACATCCTCCGTCAGGCCTGGGGTCGTGAAGTTCTGCGGTGCCAGCTGGGAGGGGGTCCGGTCGATCCGGAACGCCGCGATCATGTCCGTCGAGGACCGCTCGACCAGCGTCGTGCGCACGCTGGTCATGAGGTTCTGGATCTGCACGGTGTCGCCCTGGACCGCCGCCGCATCGAGGGTCTCCTGCGCCGCCTGGGTGGCGCGCAGCGAGTCCGCCAGGACCTGGTCCTTGCGCGCCTGGAACAGATCGTTCTGGATGGCGAGGGCCATCCAGATGCACGCGACCAGGATCGCCAGCGCGGTGAGCGCGAGGGTGACCAGGATCGTGCGGAACCTCAGCGACCTCCGCCACAGGTTCGTGAGGCTGTCCGGCCAGGAGCGCCAGTCGCGCCAGGCCGAGAGTGCGGGGCGGGATGCCGGGACCGCCCTCGCGGGAGGCATCTGCGCCTCACACCACGGCGCCGGCGCGGTAGCCCACGCCCCGCACCGTGGTGACGATCTTGGGGTTGTCGGGGTCCTGCTCGACCTTGGCCCGCAGGCGCTGGACGTGCACGTTCACGAGCCGCGTGTCCGCCTTGTAGTGGTAGCCCCAGACCTGCTCGAGCAGCATCTCGCGGGAGAAGACCTGCTGCGGCTTCGAAGCCAGCGCGACCAGCAGTTCGAACTCCAGCGGGGTCAAGGCGATGGGCGCGTCGTCGCGGCACACCTCGTGCGCGGCGACGTCCACCGTGAGGTCGCCGATGCGCAGAGTCTCGTTGACCGGCTGCGAAGCCGGCCGGAGCCTGGTGCGGATGCGCGCCACGAGCTCTTTCGGGTTGAACGGCTTGACGATGTAGTCATCGGCGCCCGACTCGAGCCCCTTGACCACGTCGGCGGTGTCGGTACGCGCGGTGAGCATGATGATCGGCACACCCGATTCCGCACGCACGCGGTTGCAGATCTCTATCCCGTCCATGCCGGGGAGCATCAGGTCGAGCAGGATCAGATCCGGTCGCTCCGCGCGCCAGATGTCGACCGCCTTCGCGCCGTCGGCGCAGAACACCGTCTCGAATCCCTCGGTGCGAAGCACGATGCCGATCATCTCGGCGAGGGCGGTGTCATCGTCGACTACCAGGATGCGTGATGTCATCTCGCGCGATTCGTCCTTTGCGTCCGCCGGGGCACGGTGGGCCGTCGCGCCGTCCCCATGCGCTCTCCACAGAGTAGTGGACACCGCCTGTGGACAGGCCGAGCGAACCCCGCACGCCCGCCGAACGACCGGCACCGGCCGGGATCGGTGTGAAACGATAGGGCTCGTGACCGCCTATCCGGCCTGGACGCCGGCATCCCGACCCGGGATCATCCCGCTGCGTCCGCTGACGTTCGGCACCATCCTCGGTCGCTCGTTCGCCGCACTGCGGCAGAACCCGCGCGTGCTGCTCGGGTTCGCCCTGTGTGTTCAGACCGCCGCCTATCTCATCGTCCTGCTCGGCGTCGGTGCAGTCGCGCTCGCCTCGTTCATCCGGCTCGACACACTCCGCCCGGGGACCGAGGAGTTCGACACGGTGATGGCCGGCTCGATCGCGCTGACCGCGATCGCCGGCATCGTGCTGGGCCTGGGCGCCGGAGCGCTCGGCGTGATCGTCCAGGGCGTGGTGGTGAGCGAGGTGGCGCACGCCGCCGTCGCCGAGAAGCTGAACCTCCGCGGGCTCTGGCAGCGGGTGAAGCCGGTTGCGTGGCGGCTCATCGGCTACTCGCTGCTTCTGACCCTCGCGGTCGCGGTGCTGATCGCGATCGTGGCCGCCGCGATCATCGCGGTGGGCGTGGCCGCCCTGCCGATCGCCGTCGCGCTGACGATCCTGTTCCTCCTCGCCGCCATCCCGTTCACCCTGTGGCTGACGACCAAGCTGCTCCTCGTGCCGGCGGCGATCATCCTCGAGCAGGCCACAATTCGGGGTGCGATCGTCCGCTCGTGGACCCTCGTCCGCGGCCGCTTCTGGCCGGCCCTCGGCGTCATCGTGCTGATCTCGCTGGTCTTCGGCGGCCTGGGCCAGGTGGTGAGCATTCCGTTCTCCTTCCTCTCCACCGGGCTGACGACGATCATCACCCCCACCGGCGACCCCGAGCCTGCGGCGATCATCGGGATCTTCGTGGCGGTCGTCCTGACCCAGGTCGTCACGCTGCTCATCCAGTCTGTGGCCGTGGTGGTGCAGGCCACCGCGACCTCGATCATCTACATCGATTGCCGCATGCGCCGCGAAGGTCTCGACATCGACCTGCTCACCTACATCGAACGAAGGGATGCCGGGGCTGTCGGCCTGCCGGATCCCTACCGTGAGAACGTCGGCCGCGAGATCGCGCCGCGGCCGTCGGTGTACCCCGCACCCGGCTACCCCTCCCCTCAGCCGTACCCTGGTCAGGGCTACCCGACTCCTGGCCATCCTGCGGCCCCGCCCGGCTACTCTCAGGCACCGGGCTACCCGTCCCCCGCGGCGGCGTACGGGCCGAATCACCCCGGCTTGCAGGGCGGACCCGCGCCGTACCCGGCCTACCCGCCGCCTCCATCATCTCGCCCTGCATCTCCCCCGCCCTACGCCGGTTCTCCTGCTTCGGCCGAACCCGCGCTCGCGCCGGACCCGGAGCAGCCCCCCGCGCCGACGCGCTGGACCGCGCCCGGCACGCCGACCGGATCGATCGACCCCGAGTCACCGTGGTCGTAGTCGGCGCACTCCTTCGCCTGAGCGCCACCGCGCCGCCGCTCACCCCGGACGGCGATGAGGCGCGCAGGTGGGCGGAACAGGAGCTGACCGACCCGGCGTATGCCGCCGCCGAACCCACGCCGCTGGATCGGATCGCCCGCGCGATCGGAGAGTTCGTCGAGCGGCTCTTCTCCGTCCAGCTCTCCGGCGACTGGGGGCCGTGGGTCGCCGTGCTCGCCGCGGGCCTGTTCGCGGTCGTGATCCTCGCGGCCGTCCTCATCTGGGGCGTCCCGCGCGCGACCTCACGCTCTCGAGGTGCGGTCGAGCTGTTCGGGGTCGATGAGCAGCGCACCGCCGCCGAGCTGCGGCGCGCTGCGGCTTCATGCGCCGCTCGGAGCGAATGGGACGCCGCCATCGTGCTGCGCTTCCGAGCACTCGCCCGAGGAGTGGTCGAGCGCGGCGCCGCAGACGCCCCGCCGGGAGCGACCGTGCATGCCTTCGCACGTGCTGCCTCGCGCGCATTCCCGGCGTCGGGCGCCGACCTCGAGTCAGCCGCCGCCGCGTTCGACGACGTGCGCTACCTGCGCCGCCCGGGCACCGAAGAGCTGTACCGTCGCATCGCCGCCGTCGACGACACCATCGCCGCAACCCGGCCGCTGGGGACCGAATTCGCCGGAGCGCGGCCGTGACCTCCGTCGAGAGCCCGCCGGCGGAGGCGCCTCAATCCGACCGGAGGCGTCGCCTGACGAGCTGGATCGTCCTCGGCGCGGTGCTGGTCGTCGTGGGCATCGCGGGTGCGGCGCTGAGCGGCATCGGGCAGTGGGCGCAGCGCGATGCGCTCGATCCCGATTCGGCCGGCCCGACGGGCGCGCGCGCCCTGACCGAGATCCTTCGCGAGCGCGGCATTGATGTCGTGATAGCGCGCGACCGCGCCACCGCTGATGCGGCTCTGGGCGGCGGGGACGCCACACTCGCGCTGACGGACGCCCCCTATCTCTCCGACGGCGCTCTCTCCGCCGTGACGGATGCCGCGACCGACGTGGTCGTGCTCGACCCTCGCGCGCGCACCCTGCGCATTCTGCTTCCCGGCGCGAGCCCGCACGGCGTGGCTTCCGACGCTGCCGTCGAGCCCGCGTGCGACGTCGCCGCCGCTGAGCGCGCCGGGGCGATCACCGCCGGTGCGATCTTCGAGCCGGGCCCGGAAACCGATACGTGCTATCCCACGGCCGGTGCCTACGGACTGCTCATCGCCGAGGTCGACGGACGGCGGACTGTGGCGGTCGACGGTCGTGCGCTGTTCACCAACGAGCACCTCGCCGAGCAGGGCAACGCGGCGCTGGCCGTGAACCTGCTGGGGCGGCATCCGACGCTCGTCTGGTACATGCCCGCCGTCGCCGACAGCGACCTCGCCGGCGCGGACCCGACCCTCGGCGAGCTCACACCGCCATGGGTCAGCCCCGTCATCGTGCTGCTCCTGGTCGCCGGCATCGCCGCGGCGGTGTGGCGAGGCAGGCGCTTCGGTCCGCTCGTGACGGAGCGGCTGCCGGTCATGGTGCGCGCCGCCGAGACGACCGAGGGTCGAGCTCGGCTGTACGCACACGCGCGCGACGCGCTGCACGCCGCCGATCAGCTGCGGATCGGCGCGCTCGCGCGTCTCGGGCGGCTGCTCGGCCTGGGCCCATCCGCGTCCGCACCGGAGATCGCGGACGCCGCCGCCGCCCGCGCCGGGCTGGACCGGGGCGCCGTTCACGGCATCCTGATCGACGAACTCCCCCGCACCGACGCAGACCTCGTCGCACTCGACGAGCGCCTGCGTGCTCTCGAGGCGGCCGTGCATGCGGCCGTGCGTCCCGAAAGGAACACCCGATGACCGACGCCGCACCGCGCGACGCGAGGACCGCCGCCGTACTTCCGCAGAACGACGCCGAACTGCGCGAGGCGATGAACCGCGTGCGGATCGAAGTCGGCAAGGCGGTCGTAGGCCAGGACGGCACCGTGACGGGTCTGCTCATCGCCCTGCTGGCGCGCGGCCACGTGCTCCTCGAGGGCGTTCCGGGCGTCGCCAAGACCCTTCTCGTCCGCGCGTTCAGCGGCGCGCTCGGTCTGGACACCAAGCGGATCCAGTTCACGCCCGACCTGATGCCCGGCGATGTATCGGGCTCTCTGGTGTACGACGCTCGTGCCGGTGAATTCGAGTTCAGGCCGGGTCCGGTCTTCACCCACGTCGTGCTGGCCGACGAGATCAACCGCACACCGCCCAAAACCCAGGCCGCGCTGCTGGAGGCCATGGAGGAGCGTCAGGTCTCGACCGACGGCGTGACCCGCCCTCTTCCCGACCCCTTCCTCGTCGCCGCGACACAGAACCCGATCGAGCAGGAGGGCACCTACACGCTGCCGGAGGCTCAGCTGGATCGATTCCTGCTGAAGCTCATCGTCGACATCCCGCCGCGGGATGCCGAGCTCGCCGTGCTGAGGCGCCACGCGGAGGGCTTCGATCCCCGCGACCTGGCCGCCGCCGGCCTGCGACAGGCAGTGGATGCCGCCCAGATCCGCGCGGCACAGCGCGCCGCGGCATCCGTGACGGTCGCCGACGACGTGCTCGCCTACCTCGTCGACCTGGCGCAGGCGACGAGGCGCAGCCCTTCCGTGCAGCTGGGCGTCAGCCCCCGCGCCTCGACCGCCCTGCTCGCGTCCGCGAAGGCCTGGGCCTGGTTGGGGGGCTACCCCGCCATCACCCCGGATCATGTGCAGACGATGCTCGTGCCGACGTGGCGGCACCGCATCCGCCTCCGCCCGGATGCCGAGCTGGAGGGTGTCTCGGTCGACGCCGTCCTCGGCTCGGTGCTGCAGCAGACCCGCGTTCCCATCTGACCGAGCCCGACCACACCCGCGAAGGACCTCCTTGTTCGTCACCGGCCGCCTCCCGCTCCTCGTCGCCCTCGGCGCGGTGCCTGTCGTGCTGCTGGCCTCCGCAGGCGTGGAACCATGGATCGCGGCCGCGGGCTGGATCGTGCTGTGCGCGGCGATCACGTTCGCAGACGCAGCGGCCGCCGCCGACCCGCGAGCCATCCGCGTGCAGCGCCGGGTGCCCGGTCGTGCACTCCTGGGTCAGCAGGTCCAGACGGAGCTGTGGCTGCACAACGCCGGCAGCCGCCGGGTGCGCGGACGGATCCGTGACGCGTGGCAGCCCACGGCGGGAGCACCAGGCGATCGTCCCCTGATCGACATCCCCGGAGGTGAGCGCCGGTCGGTGCCGGTGCCCCTGCTCCCGCGTCGTCGAGGCGAGCTCAGCTCGGAGTTCGTCGTCGCCCGATCCGACGGGCCCCTCCGCCTCGCCGGGAGGCAGACCCGGATCCAGGCCCGCGGAGCGCTGCGCGTGCTGCCGCCGTTCACCGCCCGCAGGCATCTGCCCTCGCGGCTCGCGCGTCTGCGCGAGCTGGACGGCAACACCAGCGTGCAGGTGCGCGGTCAGGGAACGGAGTTCGACAGTCTCCGCGAGTACGTCCGGGGCGACGACGTCCGGTCGATCGACTGGAGAGCGACCGCCCGCGCCGGCACGACGATGCTCCGCACCTGGCGCCCGGAGCGCGACCGGCATGTCGTGATCGTGATCGACACGGGCCGCACGGCCGCTGCGCGGGTGGGCGACGGGGTCCGACTGGATGCGGCGATGGAAGCGGCTCTCCTGCTTGCGGCCCTCGCCGGCCGCGCCGGCGACCACACCCACCTGCTGATGTTCGATCGGGTCACCCGCGCTCGGGTGACCCGGATCGACGGGCCCGCGCTCCTCCCCGCGCTCGTCGACGCCATGGCGCCCGTCGAACCGCAGCTGATCGACACGGATTGGGACGCCGCCTTCGCTCAGGTGCGCGCGATCACGTCGCGGCCGTCGCTGGTGGTGCTCCTGACGGCGCAAGACGCCCCGGAGGCGGCGCGGGGCTTCCTGGGCTCGCTTCCGGGCCTGTCGCGGCGCGCCCACGTCCTGGTCGGCACGGTGACGGACACCGAGCCGACCTCCACGGAACGCTCCGACGCCGCCGCTGTCTATCTCGCCGCCGCCGCTGAGCGGGCGGCGCGCGACGCCGCCCGGGTCTCGGCAGCGATCGGCAGGGCGGGCGCCGAGGCGGTCTCCGACTCGCCGGAGTCGCTGCCGCCGCGGATCGCCGACCGCTACCTCGAGCTCAAGGCGACCGGGCGGCTCTGAACGCCGATCCGGGCCGGCGCACCGCGTCCGGGACGGCGCGTGACGCCCCGTGACGGTCTGCGTTCTCTGCCGGTTCGCCTGCCTGGGAATTCGCTGAGGATGCCCTAAGCTCTCGCTCGACGGCCATTCCCGCCGCCCGGAAACTACCCCGAAGGAGACTCGAGTCATGACCGACCCGCGCCCTGAAGAGCCTGTCGAGCCGACCGAGCTCGAACACACTCCCGAGACCGAGACCGGCGGCGGACCCTCGACCGCGGCCACCCTCGTCGCCGAGGCGTTCGGCACGCTGCTGCTCGTGCTCGGCGTCATCAGCACCGCGCTTTTCGCCGCGAACTTCGGCGCGAGCGACAACGGCACCTCGCTCGGAGTCGGCTTCCTCGGAGTCTCGCTCGCGGTCGGCATCACCGTCATCGCCGGCGCTTACGCGTTCGGTCCGATCTCGGGCGGCCACTTCAACCCGGCCGTCACCCTCGGCCTCGCCGCAGCCGGCCGCTTCCCGTGGCGGGGTGTGCTGCCTTACATCATCGCCCAGGTCGTCGGCGGCCTGGTGGCGACCACACTCGTGGTCCTCGTCGGACTCTTCGGACCGGACGGCTGGCTGAGCCGCGCCCAGGACGGCGGCTTCGCCAGCAACGGATTCGGCGACGCTTCCCCTGCGAACTTCGGTCTCGGCGCCGCGATCATCGTCGAGGTGCTCTTCACCGCGCTGTTCGTGATCGTCATCCTCGGCACCACCCACGTCACGCGCGGCACCCAGTTCGCGGGGCTGGTCATCGGGCTGACGCTGGTGCTCATCCACCTCGCGATCATCCCCATCGACAACGCGTCGGTGAACCCGGCGCGCTCGATCGCGTCGGCCGTGTACGGCGGTCCGGTCGCGCTGGGCCAGCTGTGGGTGTTCATCGTGTTCCCCATCGTCGGCGGGCTCATCGCCGGGTTCGCGTACCGGGCGCTGTTCGACAGCACGAAGGACGGCAGGAAGCGGGCCTGACGACCCTGAACGCTCCGGGAGGGGCCGGTCGCTGCGGCGGCCGGTCCCTTCTCGCTCACGGGCGTCGGTCCCGGATGCCGCCGACTCAACCGGCGACGAGCGTCGGGGTTCCGGCCTCGTACTCGGTCAGATCGCCTGTCTCGCCGCGCCGGTGCGCGCGCCCGCCGATGACGATCATGTACGCCAGGAAGGCCGCCAGCGCGGTCGCGCCGATCCCGATCTTGACCGGCCACGGCCACGGCTGAGCGGTGACGAACCCCTCGATCGCGCCCGACACGGCCAGGGCGAGGATGAGGCCCACGACGATCGTCGCGAGCGAGCGTCCAGCCTCGGCGAGCGCCGCGGCCCGCGAGCGTCGTCCGGGGGCGACCCAGGCCCAGAAGATGTGCAGACCGGCGGCGGCCGCGACGAAGACCGAGGTGAGCTCGAGCAGCCCGTGCGGAAGGATGAACAGCAGGAAGACGTCCCCGCGATCGAAAGCCAGCATGATCGCCGCGGCGGTGCCCACGCCGACGGCATTCGAGACGAGGACCATGAGGGGCCAGATGCCGGTGATGCCGAAGAGCACGCACTGGGCGGCGATCCATGCGTTGTTCGTCCACACGGTGCCCGCGAACACCGCCGCCGGGTTCTCGCTGTAGTAGTCGGTGAAGCTGTTCTCGGCGTAGTACTCGAGATCGGCTCGACTGCCGAGCGCGGCCACCAGCGCGGGATCGCCCGAGACCCAGAAGGCGACGATCACGGCGACTGCGACGAACGCGATGGCGATGACCAGCGTCGTCCATCGCACGCGATACAGCGCCGCGGGCAGCTGCAGAGCGAAGAAGCGCGGGATCTGACGCGCGACGTTCTCGGGCGCACCCGTCAGCCGCAGCCGCGCCCGAGCGAGCATGGTCGAGACGTGGTCTCCCTGAGCCGTGCGCCCGGCGGACGTCTTGATGTCGGCGAGGTCGGCCGACGCGGCCCGGTATCTCGTGACGAGCTCGTCGACCTGCGATCCGCTGAGCCGACGCGTGCGACTGAGCTCGTCGAGGCGGGCCCACTCGTCTCGTCGCGCGGCGGACAGGGCGTCGAGGTCCATTTGGTTTACTGTACCCATGCCCGCTCAGGATGCTGCCGCCGCCCGGGTCCGGGCCGTGGAGATCCAACAGGACGAGATCCTCACCGGCGAGGCCGTCGCGCTGGACGTTCAGCCCGTCGGATACTTCCTTCGCGCACTCGGCACTCTGATCGACGTGCTCCTGGGCGTGGCCGTGCTCGTGCTGTTCGCACTCGTCACCTCCTGGCTGATCGGCGAGAGCGTGCTGGATGCCGGAGCTCTGCCGATCCTCTTCATCACCGTCCTGGTCACGGTCACGGTGGTGATCCCCACGGTGGTCGAAACCATGACCCGCGGCCGCAGCCTCGGCAAGCTGGCAGTGGGCGGTCGGATCGTCCGCACGGACGGCGGCGCCACGGGCTTCCGGCAGTCGTTCATCCGCGCCCTCGTGGGGGTGCTCGAAATATGGCTCACCCTCGGCGCGATCGCCGCCCTCGTCGGTGCCTTCACGCCCCGCGCCCAGCGGCTGGGCGACCTCATGGCCGGGACGTACTCCGAACGCACCCGCACCCCGGCACTCCCGTCGCCGGCGCCTTCCGTTCCGGCACCGCTCGCCGCTTGGGCGTCCGTCGCGGACGTGGCGCGCCTTCCCGATCGGCTCTCGCGCCGGATCGCGCAGTTCGCACAGAATGCCGACGCGATGCAGCCGCCGGCGCGGGCGCGGCTCGCAGCGTCCCTCGCGACCGAGACCGCTGCGCACGTCTCCCCCGTGCCCGCCGTGGACGGGGAGACGTTCCTGCGCGCGGTCGTCGCCGTCCGACGCGATCGCGAACTTCGCGCACTGCAGCTCGAAGAACAGCGGGTCGCCGCGCTCACGGCCGCCGCGTCGGCGACTCCGCGCGGGTTTCCGGCGCGCTGAACGCCTGAGTGCGGTGAATCAGTACCGGTAGTGGTCGAGCTTGTAAGGCCCGGCCACCGGGACGCCGATGTAGGACGCCTGGTCGGGGGTCAGCTCGGTGAGCTCGACGCCGAGCGCCGCGAGGTGTAGACGCGCGACCTTCTCGTCGAGTGACTTCGGCAGCGTGTAGACGCCGACCGGGTACGCCTCGATGTTCGTGTACAGCTCGAGCTGGGCGAGCACCTGATTCGTGAACGATGCGCTCATGACGAAGGACGGATGTCCCGTGGCATTGCCGAGGTTCATCAGGCGTCCCTCGCTGAGCACCAGCACGCTGCGGCCCGTCGGCAGCCGCCACTCGTGGACCTGCGGCTTGATCTCGACCGCCTCGGCGCCGGGAAGCGATTCCAGCCCGGCCATGTCGATCTCGTTGTCGAAGTGGCCGACGTTGGCCACGATCGCGAGGTGCTTGAGGCCCAGCAGGTGCTCGACCGTGACGACGTTCTTGTTGCCGGTCCCGGTCACGACGATGTCGATTTCGCCGATCAAGCGGTCGAGTCGTGCGACCTGGAAGCCGTCCATCGCCGCCTGCAGCGCACAGATCGGGTCGACCTCGCCGACGATCACGCGTGCGCCCTGCCCGCGCAGCGCCTCGGCCGCGCCCTTGCCGACGTCGCCGTAGCCGACCACGAACGCGGTCTTCCCACCCATGAGCACGTCGGTCGCGCGGTTGAGGCCGTCGGGCAGGGAGTGCCGGATGCCGTACTTGTTGTCGAACTTCGACTTCGTGACCGAGTCGTTGACGTTGATGCCGGGGAACAGCAGTTCGCCGGCTGCGGCGAGCTCGTACAGGCGGTGGACGCCGGTGGTGGTCTCCTCCGTGACGCCGATCAGCCCCTCGGCGATCCGGGTGAACCTCTGACCGTCGCGGGCGAGGCTCTCGCGCAGGGTGTCGAGGATCACGCGGTACTCGTGCGCGTCGTCGTCCGCAGCATCCGGAACAGCGCCTTCGCGCTCGAACTCGACTCCCTTGTGCACCAGGAGGGTCGCGTCACCACCGTCGTCGAGAATGAGGTTCGGACCCGCGAACCCCTCGGTCGACCAGTCGAAGATCCGATCGGTGCACGCCCAGTACTCCTCGAGCGTCTCGCCCTTCCAGGCGAACACCGGCACGCCCGCGGGCTGGTCGACCGAGCCGGTCGGACCGACCGCGACGGCAGCCGCCGCCTCGTCCTGAGTCGAGAAGATGTTGCAGCTGGCCCAGCGCACCTGCGCGCCGAGCGCCACCAGGGTCTCGATGAGCACCGCGGTCTGCACCGTCATATGCAGCGATCCGGCGATGCGCGCACCGGCGAGCGGCTGCGAAGCGCCGAACTCGTCGCGCAGCGCCATCAGGCCCGGCATCTCGTTCTCCGCCAGGCGGATCTGGTGACGTCCCGCCTCGGCCAGGCCGAGGTCTGCGACGCGGTACTCGAGGACGGCGGGGGCGCTCAGGTCAGTGCTCATCCGGCTATTCTTCCAGACCGGTCGAGCACCGAGGTAATGCCGGGCCGCGAGAGGCTCAGCGCTGGGCGATCGTCTCGTGGCGGACCACGACCCAGCCGCGCGGCATCGAGAGCCGATCGGTGTGGATCGCGCACAGATCGTGCGCGTGCGGGTCGCCGCCGGCTCCCAGCGGACCGAGCGCCGCCATCTGGTCGGGGTAGTCGTACGTCAATGTGGAGACCGCCTCTCGGGCGCATCCCACCTTCGAGCAGAGTCTCTGGCGCATCGTGGTCAACGGTATCCAGCACCGCCTCTCCCACCGGGATGCCGCGCCGCCGGCCCGGCAACCGCGCACGGCCCCGCCTCTAGGATGGACGCATGGCATGGCGACGGAGCAAGGAACCGGCCGCTCCGCCGCGCCGGCCTGCGCGACACGGTCGCCATGGCCGCGAGGGGCGCAGCCCGATCGTGCGCCCCCCGCTGCCACCGCTCGAGACGCGCGTCGACCGGTTCGACCTCGCCGTGGGCACCGCCGCCGAGTTCCTGCGCTCGGCGTGGCCGGAGCTGCGCGACGTGAGCTTCGAAGTCGGCGACATGCCCCCTGCAGCCGACGATGACGGCATCCCCCGGTGGCGGGTGATGACCGACGAGAAGCGGATCATCCTCTACCGACTGCCCATCGAGCGACTCAGTCACCTGCACCGCGACGACGACCTGCATCGCCGCATCCTCGTCGAGGGCAGCGTCTTCCGGGCGGCTGCGGAGTACCTCGACCGCGATCCATGGGACCTCGGTCCGGAGCGCTTCCGGTATTTTTGACACGAGTCGGACCCATGCGCGCGCACCTCGCGTTGATGCGACTGCGTGTCAAGGTCGAGTAGCCGTCGCAGGCGGCGTTTCGGGACCTGCGCTTCCGCCTTCTACGGGTAGACCGTGATCCGCTGGGCCGCCGCATCCGACGGCCAGACCGGGAAGCCCGCGAGTGCGCCGTCGCCGCTCAGGGACAGGCCTGCGTGGACCCGCGCTCCGCCGGCGTCGAGCAGGAACACGCTTCGTGCGACGAGCCGGACCGATGCACTCTCGCCGGCGCCGACGGCCACCTCGTCGGTGAAGGTTCCGTCCACCGCACCGACGGAGACGGTCACCGCCTCGGCGGTCGGGTTCGCGACCGTCAGGACCGGCGTCGGGCCGGGCGGTGTGGCGAACAGGCTCGTCGCCTCGACGGGCGGTGCGGCGGTGTACCACGCGAAGTCCGAGCCCTCGCCGAAGCCGGTCGTCTGCCAGACCGCCGCGAGCACCGGGGTGTCGGCGTCGACGACGATCGTGTACTGCCCTGCCGCCAGCCCGCCGAGCTCGACCTCGGTCGGAATGCCTGCGGCCAGCGGCACCGTCGTCGGCGCGGTGACGGGCTGAGCGGTCCCGACGGCGGATGCGGTGACGGTCGCAGTCGCGTCGGCCCCCGGCGACAGAATCCGTACGACGGTCGCGGCACCCGGCGCCGCGTCGGCACCGGGGTTCTGGGTCACGGTCACACCCGGCACCATCTGGACGATGTCGGGCACGGCGATCGCGCCGACCTGGTCGATCCCGCCGGGCACGAGCGTGCGCGTGATACTGGCCTGCAGCGCGGCTTGGACCGGCGCGCCCGTCGCGGTCACCCGGATGACGGGGCTCTCCTCGCCGAGCTGCAACCCGGCCAATGGCACCACGATCTGGGTCGCGGGGGCGACGATCAGATCGCTGCCACCGGCCGGCACCTGCGCGCCGGAGGCGCCGTAGACGGTGAGCTGAACGGTCGCCGGCACCGCACCCGGGTTCGCGAGCAGGACGAGGTCCGCCGCGCCGGTCGTGGCCGAGCCGCCGATCAGCCACGACTCCATCAGCGGGGGGCGACACGCCGACGCCGCGAATCCCCTCAGGTCGTCCGCCACCACGGTGGAGGATCCGGATGCCGCCACATCGGTCCGCGCACCGTCGGCCGGCTCCGCCACCACGGTGGTCGCAGGCGCCGTGCCGTCGGCGGTCGGCGGAATCAGCGGGGCGGCGGTCGGTTCGGGATCGCCCTGCTCGACGCCGCTGATCACGGTCTGCGGCGCGGCCGTGACGACGCGTCCGACGTCGTCCAGCTCACGGCCGAGTGCGAGCAGCCCGCCGGTGCAGACCAGAACGCTTGCGGAGGGCGCCGGTGCGGCGGCGATGGCGACCGGTTCGCGGGCGAGCGTCGGCCACGGCACGGAGACCGCGGTCACGACGGCGACGACGAAACCGATCGCGACGAGCGTGCCTGCGAGCAGACGCGTGCTGGTCGTCGCCCAGCGGAATGTGCGGCGATCGCTCATCGGCCCTCCTGCCAGTGCGGACCGATGACCCGGGGGGTTCGCCGGGCTTCGCGTCGTGATGCGGCCGTCGGAATGGCCAGCAGCAGCGCGACGGCGACAGCGGCCAATTGCGCGAGTGCGATCAGGCGGGCGAAGTCGAGCACGGATGCCGGAGCCCCGGCTCTCGTCTCAACGGGCTGCGTGACCCGCCACAGGGCGCCCTTGACCGTCTCGCCGACCGCGTCCAGTTCGTCTCGCTGGTCCAGTGCGGTGGTCGCCGAAAGCCGGAAGGCGCGGGCGATGTCCGACTCGGGCGCACCCGCCGGGGCAAGCAGTACGAAGCCGACGCCCTCTGCGGCGAGTCGGCCCACCACGTCGTCGGCGGCCGATGTCACCAGGTTCGCGGTGAGGGCCGCGACCTCCCTGTCCGCTGCGGTCTGCTCCGCTCGGGTCGAGATGATCGTGGCCTGGCCGTTCAGCGTCTCGCTGCCGCCCCAGACGATCCGGGATGAGACCCCACCGTCGTTCTGCGGCGTCAGGATGATGGTTCCGACATCGGGGTCCTCGCGCCCCGCCGCGCTGACGTAGGCGGGCAGCGTGCTCGCCGGGCCGTTCGTGAGCAGGGCCGTTCCGCGCGCCGTCGCGGTCAGGCTCGGCAGCGCCAGGACCGCGACCGCCAGCATCACCGCGACGGCGGCGATGGTCCGGGCAGTGGCGAGTCGCGGAGCGAGTCCGATGTCGAGCGTCACGAGCGCACCGCCGAGCGCTCCGAGCCAGGCCAGGCTGAGTCCCGCGCCCGGCCACAGCGGCACGATCAGCGACTGCGCGAAGGCGACGGAGACGCCCACCGCGGCGAATGCGGTCGCGATGCCCAGCGCGGCGATGACCAGCAGCGCGATCCCGGCGGCCCACCGCTGGGTGAGGGGCGCGAGGAGCGCGAGGATCGCGACCGGTGCAGCCAGCAGCGGAACCCACCAGGTCGGCAGCCCGGGCGCCAAGTCGACCCAGCCGACCAGGTCGGGGGTGGGGATGCCCGCGGCGAGGAGCGCTCGACCCGCCGCATCGGCGCCGACCTGCGGGCCGACCCACGGCAGGCCCGGGTCTCCCAGGAGTCCCCACGCGTTGCCCGTGCGAAGCTGGTGCCAGACCAGCGGCGCGGCGAACAGCAAGGTCGGCACGATCACCCAGATCAGCCGTGCAACCCCCCGTCCGCGGCGGAGGACCACCGTGACCACGAGCGTGCCGGCCCACACCACCACGAGCGCGGGTGCGAGGGACGGCGCGCACGCGAGCACGGCGACCAGGAGCAGGGATGCCGCACCGGACCCGACCCACGACCGGTTCGCGACCGATCCGGCGTAGAACAGCCACGGCAGCAGAAGGTGGGCGATCACCGCACTCGGCCGCCCCTGAGTGAGCGCGATCAGCAGCGTCGGAGCCAGCGCCCACACCGCTCCGCCCGCGAAGCGGAGCAGGGAGCGCTCGGTCACCCGAGTCGACGCGAACCATCCGCCCAGTGCCGCCAGCGGCAGAGCCGCGAGCCACAGCACCACCAGAGCGCGCGACGGCTCGGCGGGCGAGAAGCTGCCCAGGAGGGCCAGGATCGCGGCGAACGGATCCGCCGGTCCGATCGTGTCCAGGCCCGATGCACGCAGCCCGTACGCGGCATCCGCCCACAGCTGGACCGCGTCGGCCGCGAGCGGCTGCATTCCACCGCCACCGAGCACCGGCCACGCCGTCAGCGCAGGGAAGGCGGCGATCGACCCGACGACGGCACCCAGAACGAGCCACGCCCCGCCGCCTGTGAAGAACCGCAGCTCACCGCGACGCGTGGGGCCCGTCGAGTCCGCGTCGTCGTCGAGCTGCTCGCGCAGTTCCCGTCGCGACACCCGCAGGGGCGCGAGCTGGGCCCACGACGTGGTCCGAGAGGCACGGATGCGCCCGCGGGCCCGCGCGACGGAAGCGACTCCGACCAGGGCG
>NZ_DASUNI010000051.1:0-3423 GCF_036277215.1 Microbacterium sp.
TCGGCTCGGACGAGGGCGCCAAGCTCCTCACCGGCGGAGAGCAGGCGAGCGAGGGCGACCTGGGCAAGGGCTTCTTCTACCGGCCGACGATCTTCGCGGACGTCGACCCGCAGATGCGGATCGCCCAGGAGGAGATCTTCGGCCCGACGACCGCCCTGATCCCGGTCAAGAGCTTCGACGAGGCGATCCGGGTCACGAACGGGATCCGCTACGGGCTCTCGTCCTCGATCTTCACCCGCGACGTCAACAAGGCGTTCCGCGCCATGCGCGACCTCCAGACGGGGATCACGTACATCAACGCCGGCACCACCGGCGCCGAGGTGCATCTGCCCTTCGGCGGCACCAAGGACACCGGCAACGGCCATCGCGAGGCCGGCCAGGCTGCGCTCGACGTCTTCACGGAGTGGAAGTCGCTCTACGTCGACTACTCCGGCAAGCTGCAGCGGGCGCAGATCGACAACGTCGAGCACCCTTCGCCCTGACCGCTCCGTGAGAGGGCGGCTGTTCACGGACGGCGGCGCCCGCGGCAATCCCGGGCCCGCCGCCTACGCCTACGTGCTCGAGGACGAGAACGGGGACGTCGTCGCGGCTCACGGCGAGGCGATCGGCGTCGCGACCAACAACGTCGCCGAGTACAGCGCCCTGATCGCGGGGCTCGAGAAGGCGGTCGAGCTGGGTGTCGGCGAGCTCGAGGTGGTCTCCGACTCCGAGTTGATGGTCAAGCAGATGCGCGGCGAGTACCGCGTCAAGAACGAAGCCCTGCGCGAGCTCTCTGTGCGGGCGGGAACGCTGGCTCGCGAGCTCGGCGCGGTGCGCTACACGGCGGTGCGCCGGGAGCACAACAAGCTCGCGGATCGGCTCGTCAACGAAGCGCTCGACGCAGCCGGCTGAGCGTTTCAGGGTCGCGGCGACCGCGGCTATACTGGCGGCCCACGCGGATGTAGCTCAGTTGGCTAGAGCGTCTGCTTGCCATGCAGAAGGTCGTGGGTTCGAGTCCCATCATCCGCTCTCAAAGACGCTGCTAAGGCGCATAGGTTGCGTCCAGGTGGTCAACTGAACAAGCCTCATGGTCACCTTGAAGTCCGCTCTCGCGATGTAACACTCGAACCCTCACGACCTCGTGAACGTAGCGAGAGCAGTGGAACGGCCGAGGACGGGAGGCGCCGAACCGCCCTCGTCTACAGGATGCGAGGACATCTAGAGGGCCACCGCATCCCTTCGAGTCACGCGGTACGGCTCTTTCGTGTAGGCGCTGGCTACCCGCTAGGGGTGACGCGACGGTCGGACAACACCTCCGTGGTGATATACGCGACGACCACCGCCACGATGATGAGTGGGGCGACCGTGAGGCCCGCCTGAGAGGTCAGCAGGAGGGCGATCACGACTGATGCCAGCGGGAGCCTCAGAATCGACACACAGGCCGCGGCCATCAAGGCCGCCACGGCCGGTGTTTCTGAGAATCCCGGAAGGTCGGCGGCGAGGAGTCCTGCGACGGTGCCGAGGAACAAGGCCGGGAACGTCGGACCGCCTCGAAAGTTGCCCAGGGAGATGCTCCAGGCGAGCCCCTTGAACACCACGAGCAGCGTGAGGGTTGAGAGGGAGAGACTGGGGTCTTCGAAGAGCGTTTCAAACGCGTGCTCGCCCGAGAACAGCACCGCGTTCGCTGGTTGATCGGTCGCCTGGTTGAAGGCGATGGCAAGCCCCCCGACCGCGAGCGCCGCGGCAACGGTGAACACGAACGGCTGCTTCGACACGAGGCGGGTCGTCAGCCTTGCGACTTCGACGACGACGAAGACGACGACTGCGGCGGCGATCGCGAGCACGATCGTCCATACGAAATCACCCCAGTCGGGCCCGTCGTACGGTGCCAGGTCCAAAGGGCTCAGCGCCCAGGCGCTCGTGCTAAGCCCGGTCCAGTCTCCCATGCCGATGAAGACGAGGGAGCCCAGCCCAGCGGCGATCAGGCCGGGGAGCAGTATCACCGCTAGTGTCGGTCCGCCTCCACCCAGGGCTGCAGCCTCGAGCAGGATCACAGCGCCGATCACCGGCGAGCCGAACACCGTCGAGATGGCGGCAAAGCTCCCTGCGGCAGCCAACAACCCCAACACCTGCTGGGGCGCATCCTTTCCGACCAGCCGTACCGCGAGGACGCCGAGGCCCATGCCGAGTGCGATCAGCGGCCCCTCCGGGCCGAGCACGAGCCCGAGACCGAGGGTGGCGAGCGCCGCCAGGAGAACGCCCGGGAGCTCGATCGGCTGTGTGGGGCCCCCGCCGGCCTTGAGACCGTCGGCGGGGACGTGGCCCCCGTGTCCAGGTAGGCGGATGATCGCAAGGGCGGTCAGCACGCCGGCCACGGCAAGCCAGGGCAGCGGCCACCACCAGGGAACGGTGTCGTACCCCAGCTCGCCGGGGAGATCCTCGTAGACGCCGACTTGGATCTGATGGACGAGCGCCAGGAAGCTCCATGACGCCAGCGATACGAGCACACCGATCGCCGCCGCCAGCACGAGCAGAACGCGGTACTGCCTGCTGCGAATCAGTGAGCCCGGATCGACCGGCGCAGCCTCGACGTCATCCGGAGAGGCCATCTAGGGCGCCGACTCGGTTGATGCGTCGTCGACGTCATGGTGTCTCTCCCTCAGCCTGGCCGCCCAGCCGTGCGGACGCTGTGCCGGAGCCGGCGCGCTTTCGAACGCGAGCGGTGCCTCGCGCGGGTGGGCGGCGAACCAGGCCGCGTAGCGCCCCGCGAGGGGAGTCGCGGTCAGGCCGTGCAGGAGGACGGAGAGGCCGATCGTGAGGAAGATCGTGTTCAGCAGCACTGACTCGCTCGCGAGGTCGGCATCCTCGACGAGGATCACCGCGAACACGATCGACGCCAGTCCCCGCGGCCCGAACCAGCCGAGGAACGCGACCGTCGGACGTCTTGCGCCGGATCCGAGCATCGCCAGGGCCACCGGGAGCATGCGGACGAGGGTCAGGCTGAGGAGCGCATACACGACGATCTCGGCGGAGAGATCATCGAGCGTGGGCACGAGCATGACGGCGCCGAAGAGGATGAACGTGACCGCACCGAGCAGGCCGCCTGCCTCTTCGAGGAAGTAGCTCACCTCGCCCCCGACCTCGCGGCGCAACCCGCCGAAGACGGCCCCGCCGACGAACGCGGCGATGAATCCGCTGCCGTGCATCCATACGGCCAGCCCGTAGGCGAGGGCGGCCCCCGCGACCGGAACGACCTGAGCCCAGATCGGGTCGACGAGGCCGCGCGTGACGCCCACCCTGAGCACGGCTGCCGCTGCGAGTCCCGCAACCACGCCCCCAACACACCCGTAGCCGATCTCCTCGAGCACGAGCTCGACCGCCGCGCCGTTTCCGATCGCACCCGCTTCCGCCTCGGCAATCGCGATTGCAATAAGGAGGAGGGGC
>NZ_DASUNI010000052.1:0-3440 GCF_036277215.1 Microbacterium sp.
CGCCGTCGTGGACAGCAACGAAGACGGTCAGGGCTTCGGCGCCGAGCAGGTGTGGTTCTTCGCCACCCTCCTCACCATCGGCTACATGATCAGCCGTGGCCTGGCCAAGTCCGGCAGCCGCGAGCACTACGACCGCGACGACCGCAACGACCGCCGCTGACAACGACAACCAGCCGGGTGACCGAACCCGGTTGAACTCGCGACCGAAGGTCCTCTGCCTCGCAGGGGACCTTTGTTCGTTCTCTCGAGGTGTCGAACTGCGATTTCCAGGGGTTAGCACTGGTTGCGATCGGCGGCAAGCCTCTCGGTTTCGCGGCTGCGGCGCCGGTACGGTTCTCGGACCCTCGCGGGGAACGGAGGTCGACATGTGTCAAGCCGCGCAGGTCGTCATTGACGACGTCACATTCGTGATCCCGCACGGCCGAGACATCGCACGACTGAAGGCACAACTGCTGGACGCGGTCCGCGTGGGGGGAGCGCCGGTGGCCATCCCCACGACCGGTTCAATCGTCCAAATATTCGTGACACGAGGAACCCGGGTCCGCATCGAGTACCTCCAACCCGACGCGAACGATTCTGAGCGCCGCGTCGCCGAGAGCCCCTTCATTCACGAGGATTGGTACTACCCCGGCCGCTGACTGCTTCCGCCATCGGAGCGATGGGTGAGCCCGCGGACTGAGCCGGAATGGGATCGAGGATCTCGCACGCTCGGCCACCTCGGCCGAGGGCCGCGCAATCGCCGCACCAGAACGACCCGAACTGCACGCCGGCCCCGCAGTGTCAACCCGACGGTTCCCGGCCACCGGCCGCCTACGGTTGCACGATGATCACTGACACGGATGCGCCCACATCGCTGCGGCGAGCCATCACAGGGCCGCTGCTGTTCGCCTTCATTCTCGGTGACGTCCTGGGGGCGGGGATCTACGCCCTGATGGGCGTCCTCGCCGGTCGGTCGGGTGGGATGCTGTGGGCGCCGCTCCTGGTTGCACTCCTGCTCGCGATGCTGACGGCCGGGTCGTACGCGGAGCTCGTGACCAAGTACCCGCGTGCCGGTGGAGCGGCGGTGTTCGCGGAGCGGGCGTTCCGGAACCGCCTCCTGTCGTTCCTGGTCGGCTTCAGCATGCTGGCTGCCGGGGTGACCAGTGCCGCCGGACTGTCGCTCGCATTCGCGGGGGAGTACCTCGGCACGTTCGTGGACCTCCCCGCCGTGGCGGTCGCGATGGCGTTCCTCGCCGTGGTCGCGGCGCTCAACGCACGCGGCATCCGTGAATCCATGCGGGCGAACTTCGTGATGACCGCCATCGAGGTCAGCGGATTGGTGATCGTGGTATTCGCGGTCACGTTCCTGATCGCCGGTGGGGGTGGCGACATCTCGCGGGTCACGCAGGTACCCGAAGGCACCGGCGTCGCGACGGCCGTCCTCTCGGGTGCGATCATCGCGTATTACTCGTTCGTCGGTTTCGAGACCTCCGCCAACGTGATCGAGGAGGTGAAGGAGCCCTCCAAGATGTATCCTCGTGCCTTGTTCGCCGCTCTGGCCACGGCCGGCGTCGTCTACGTCCTCGTGGGCATCGCGAGCTCCATCGCCCTCCCCGCCGATGAGCTGGAAGACTCCAGCGGACCACTGCTGGCCGTGGTCGCCGCCAGCGGCGTCGGCGTCCCGTCGTGGCTGTTCAGCCTCATCGCTCTCGTTGCGGTCGCCAATGGAGCGCTGTTGACCATGATCATGGCCAGCCGCCTCGCTTACGGCATGTCCGAGCAGCGGTTGCTTCCTGGTGCGCTGTCCCGAGTGCTTCCCGGTCGACGCACTCCGTGGGTCGCGATCCTCGCAACGACGCTCGTCGCGATGCTGCTCACGCTCGTCGGCGACCTGGCCACGCTCGCCGAGACGGTGGTGCTACTGCTGCTGTTCGTGTTCCTGAGCGCCAACGTCTCGGTCCTGGTGCTCCGTCGCGACCGCGTGGAGCATTCCCACTTCCGGGTCTGGACCTTCGTGCCGGTCCTCGGCATCGCCTCCTGCGTCCTGCTGATGACACAGCAGCGACCGATCGTCTGGCTCTTCGCGGCGATCCTGCTCGCAGTCGGAGTCGTCCTCTACTTCCTGGCGCAGTGGGCGCGCAGGCGCAGTGAGCGGTCCGAGCAGCAGCTCACTCGCGCCGGCTGAGTCGCCCGGACTTTTCGACGTCAGGACCTGCGCGAGCGGGGGGTGAATACGCTTCGCACGATGCGTGTCGCGATCACGACGCTGAGCACCCAGGGTCCGAGGACGAGGAGGGGATCGAGCCAGGCGTGCTTGAGGTCGATCCGGCCCCGGCCGAGACGCGACGCGACCGGCCGCCGGCGGCGTTCGCCAAGGACACCGCTCTGGGTGATCGGGTCATCTGGCCGCGCGGAAGCGAGTGATTTCACGTGGGCGGTGACAGCATCCACCCGATCGCCCGCAATGAGCAGCATCCAGTGCGGAGTCTGGCCTTCGCTGTATCTCTGGTAGGCGTACCGGCGGATCACGCCGGCCAGGCCCCGGAGGGGCTGAGCGGTGCCGAAGACGGGCGTGAGCCGGAGGTGCTCCACAGACCGCTCTCGGCCGCCCGGGTCGGGCTGCTGCTCGGGCAGATCCCAGTGGGCGCCGGTCGGGAGTCCGGGCTGTTCCCGTGGAAAGGCGGGACGGTCGGCCGGGTCGGAATCGACACCCCACCCAGGGATGCGGGTGCGCAGCGCCTCCGCGTCGGGGATGGCGCCAGGTTTCGCGGACGTGTAGGGCATGGTGATCCTCCTTGGCGTCAGGACGCGGGGGTGATGACGGTCTTGATGCAGTCATCGAGCTTGGACGAGAACATGTGATAGCCCTCAGCGATGTGATCGAGGGGGATTCGGTGGGTGATCATGTCGCTGGGGGTGATGTAGCCGTTGCGGATGTGCTCGAACAAGCGCGGCCACTGCCGCTTCACCGGCGCTTGATTCGTCCGGAGGGTCAGGCCCTTGTTCACAACGTCGCCGACCTTCACCGCGCTGAACAGCGGGCCGTATGCGCCCATCACCGATACCGTCCCGCCCTTTCGGACCGAGTCGATCGCCCAGTTCAACGCAACGGGGGAGCCGCCCTGAAGTTTGAGCTTGGCGGACGTGACGTGCTGGAGCACGTGGCCGTCGGCCTCGGCGCCGACGGCGTCGATGACGACATCCGCGCCGAGCCCGTCTGTCATGTACTTGAGGTCGCGGACGATGTCGTTGACTTGACCGAAGTTCACGGTCTCGGCGAAGGCGAAGGTCTTCGCTCTCTCGAGACGGTAATCCAGGTAGTCGACGACGATCACGCGACCTGCTCCCATGAGCCAGCAGGACCGGGCCGCGGCGAGGCCGACCGGGCCGGCGCCGAACACGACGGCGGTGTCGCCTTCGACGATGTCGGCCAGCTGTGCGCCGAAGTAGCCGGTGGAGAA
>NZ_DASUNI010000053.1:0-2056 GCF_036277215.1 Microbacterium sp.
ATCCCACTTCGTCGGCGTCGCCGTCCACGCACCTTCGATGCCGCTGGTGATGGTGTGGCCGCCGAGGCCCGACTCGTAGGCGCTGACCCAGCCGAAGCCCTGGTGCTCGATGTCGGTGGCTTCGGGCTCGGGCCCGACCAGCGACGCATCGCCGGCGCCGTGCGCCTTGCCGAAGGTGTGGCCGCCGGCGACCAGCGCGACGGTCTCGTAGTCGTTCATCGCCATGCGGCGGAACGTCTCGCGGATGTCCTTGGCGGCCGCGAGCGGGTCCGGCTCGCCACCCGGCCCCTCCGGGTTCACGTAGATGAGGCCCATCTGCACGGCGGCCAGCGGGCCCGAGAGCTTCCGGTCGTCGCCGCTGTAGCGCTCGTCCCCGAGCCAGGCGTCCTCGGGGCCCCAGAAGATCTCCTCCGGCTCCCAGATGTCCTCGCGCCCGAAGCCGACGCCGAACGTCTTGAAGCCCATCGACTGCATCGCGACGTCGCCCGTGAAGACGAGCAGATCCGCCCACGAGAGCTTCTGGCCGTACTTCTGCTTGATCGGCCACAGCAGGCGGCGCGCCTTGTCCAGGCTCGCGTTGTCGGGCCAGGAGTTGAGCGGGGCGAAGCGCTGCGCGCCGGAGCCGCCGCCGCCGCGGCCGTCGGCGATGCGGTACGTGCCCGCGGCATGCCAGCTCATCCGGATGAAGAGCCCTCCGTAATGGCCGTAGTCGGCCGGCCACCACGGCTGCGAGGACGTCATCAGCTCGACGAGGTCCTGCCTGAGCGCCTCGACGTCGAGCTCCTTGAACGCCTCGGCGTAGTCGAAGCCCTCGTCCAACGGGTTGGAGAGGGACGAGTGCCAGTGGAGAACGCTCAGGTCGAGCTGGTTCGGCCACCAGTCCTGGATCGTGTGCGGCCGGCCCTCCTTGGGAGTCGGGCTCGGGATCGCTGGGTTCTCGCTCTCGCTGACGCTCTCGGTCACGGCGTTCCTTTCGCAGTTCGCTCTGGTCCCTGGTCGCCTGTGGCGACGCACTCGGGGCACCGGCCCCAGTAGACGACCTCCGCTTCGTCGATCTCGAAGCCGAAGTCCTCGACCGCCGTCAGGCACGGCGGGTCGCCGACCGCGCAGTCGACGTCGACCATGCGGTCGCAGACCCGGCAGACGAGGTGGTGGTGATTGTCCCCGACGCGGTCCTCGTAGCGAGCCGGAGAGCCCGCCGGCTGGATGCGCCGGAGGAGCCCCTTCTCGGTGAGGATCTCGAGGACGTCGTAGACCGCCTGGGTCGAGACCGAACCGATCTCGCCCCGGACCGTCTGGACCAGCGCGCCGGCCGTGGCGTGCGGCGTCTGCGTGACGGCCCGCAGGACCGCGAGACGCTGCGCGGTGATGCGCAGCCCGCGTTCGCGGAGGACGTCGGTCGGGTCGGTGCCCACGTCTGGACCCTATCCAAGATTGGAATGACTCGACGGCCGCCCGCGCGCGTGCGTGCGCGAAGCGCCGGGTAGGTCGATGGCATGCCGAATGTGACCGTGAACCGCCATGCCGACCGCTGGTCCGTCACCGTGCAGGGCCAGGAGTCACCGGTCGAGGAGCACGCGACCCGCGAAGCCGCCGAGCTCGCGGCACGCCAGCTCGCCGCGGGCGGCACGGTGGAGGTGCTCGAGGACGACCCGACGGGCCTCGACGCCGACGCGGCCGGGGACACGACCCGGACCGAGGACGCGCCCGAGCCGAGCGGGCCCGGCGCGCCCGAGGGCGTGCGCGACGTGCAGTCCGGTCTCTGAGCTAACCGATCCGCTCGTCGATCCGGACGTGGACGGTGTCGCCGGCTTCCTTGCCGATCGTCTTTCGCAGCGCCGCCTTGACCGGGAGCCTGTGCGTGCCGTCGCCCTGAGCCATCAGCGCGCCGTCGAACGGCTCGCCGTCGATCTCCCCCCGGATCTTCACGAGCCCGCGGGTACCGAAGAGCTCGGCCACGTCGTCCATCACGACGCAGGTCCACGCGCCCGGGTTCTCGCCCTGGTGCAGCTGCGCGTCGAACTCCTTGACCACCACCATGCTCGCCTCAGCCTTC
>NZ_DASUNI010000054.1:0-3758 GCF_036277215.1 Microbacterium sp.
GAAGTCGATGGCGTACTTGCACCAGACCCAGTGCGCCCAGACCTTCTTGCCCAGCACCTCGCCGGGCGAGTACATGTCGGGGAACTCCTCGGCGACCTCGGGGTCGGTGAGGCCCGACTCGGTGCCCGCCATGAGCCAGACGCCCTTGGCGGTCTCGCCGTCCGCGGCGACTTCGATGACCGGCGTGGTCGTGGCGTGCAGGATGAGCTTGCCGGTCGGCGACGGGCGACCCTGGTGGTAGCGGATGACGCTGTCGTACTCGGTGTACTCGCCCGCGTTCGTGTAGC
The DNA here is from genome assembly GCF_036277215.1 of Microbacterium sp. GTDB lineage: Bacteria > Actinomycetota > Actinomycetes > Actinomycetales > Microbacteriaceae > Microbacterium. The sequence continues at coordinate 288 of NZ_DASUNI010000054.1, forward strand.
GCGCCCGGATGCCCTCGGTGCCGCGCTTCACCCAAAGCGGGATGATCTGCTCGTCCTGGAACGCGTTGTGCAGGTACATGTAGCGGTTGAAGAGGTTCTCGACCGCGCCACGGTCGTGGGCCGACTGGGCAAGGGCGCGCGCGGCGACGACCTCTTCGCGCAGCGCGGCGAGTTCGGCCTGCAGTTCGGTCAGGGACGCCCCCTCGACGGTCGCTGAGCTTGCCGAAGCGTCAGACATTCGCGTCCTCCTTCGCGGCGACGGTGTCTTCGATGGCGCGGCGCATGAGCGTGTGCTGCTTCTTCACCAGGTCGATCGGGTCGGATTCGCCGAGGTCGGAGAACGCGTGGCCCTCCCACTCGCTGGAGAGGTATCCCTGGTAGCCGCCCTCGACGAACTGCCGGACGATACGGGGGATGTCCATCGCGGGCTCGTCGCCGTTCTCGTTGATGTCGTAGAACTTCGCGTGCACGTGGAACATCTGCGGCATGATGTCGAGCCACTCTTCCGGCGGCACCAGTCCGTGCATGTTGAAAGCGAGGCGCGTGAACGGGCCGAAGCGCAACGGGTCTACGCCCTCCCCGGTCAGGTAGTCCTCGAACTTCTGGTTGCGCGCGTACATCGGGGTCGGCTCGTGCCAGATCTCGTCCATCACCGGGAAGTGCTTCTCGTCCATGCCCATCTGACCGAGCGTGCGCAGCAGGGTCGGTGAAAGCGAGTGCATCGTGGACGAGAAGTCGGCCGTGAAGCCGAGGCGTTCGGACTGCAGCTCGTCGTACATCTCGCGCATCTGCAGCACCTGGGGGTCGTTCGGCCCCGAGGGTGCATGGATCTCGTAGCCGAGCTTCTGGTCGTACTTCTCGGCGAGCGGCAGAAGGCTGCGCAGCAGCTCCTTGCCGTGCGAGCGGATCACGACCTTCTTGAAGCCCAGGGTGTGAGCGGTCTTGAGCTGGCGCGCGAGGAAGTCGTGCTCCTCGTCGGGCGTCATGTCGCGGTCCTTGCGGCGGCCCATGTCGGGATTGGTGCCCACGGCGCTGGGCTCGAGCTCGTAGCGATCCATGCTGTCGCGCCAGATCTTGACGAACTCTTCGTCGACGTCGGGGTAGGTGCGCAGCATCTGGGCGATGTTGAACTCGATACCCGGGCCGAGGCCGTGCTCGGCCGCCGCCTGGATCAGCGTCTCGGGGGTGTACAGCCCCGCGGCGAACTCCGAGGTGAGCGAGTAGAGGGTGATACCGAGCTTGATCCCGGTGCCGGCGATGCCGTTGTCGTCAGTCATGATGTCTTCCTGAGCGTGTCGTGGGTGTGGGAAGCGGGTCAGCCGCGGACCGGCTGAGCCAGGTGGGCGCTCAGCGCACTGCGGGCCTCCGCGGCATCCGTGATCATGCGCGACCCGGCATCGGCAGCTGCCGAGCGCTGCACGGCCTGCTCGCCGGCGATGATCTCGAACGGGGATTGCCAGTGGTTCCAGTGCCAGCCCTCGTACTCGCTGGAGATCGCGCCGCTATAGCCGTTCTCGACGAGCAGGCGGATCAGGTCGCGCACCGGAACAGACGGCTCTTCGCCGTTCTCGTCGATGCCGAAGAACTTGCCGTGCACGTGACGGATCCACGGGAAGATCTCGAGCCAGTCGTCCACCCGCGCCGGGCCGAACAGGCCCGTGCCGTTGATGCCGAAGTCGATGCCCAGGTCGGGACGGCCGTTCTGCGCGGCCAGGCCGATGAACGAGCCGAAACGCTGGCCATGCTGGGCCTGGTCGACCGGCGGACCCTGCTCGTAGTAGGAGTTCCAGAGGTCGACGACCTTCGTCAGGAGCTCCTCGGAGGCACCGCGGCGACGGTACGCCTCGATCAGCGACGGCGCGAAGCCGCTGACGGTCGCGCCCCAGTCCATGGTGAACCCGAGGAACGGCGATCCGACCTTATCGAACCGATCGCGCAGCGCCAGGATGCGCGGGTGCGAGGCGTACTGGTCGGCGTGCACCTCGAGCGCCAGGGTCACCCCATGGTCTTCAGCGATGGGCGCGAGCGCCTCCATCGAGTCCGGCTCGATCGAGATCTGCACGCGCGCGATCGGGAATCCGAGCTTCGCGGCCGCCTGAATCTGCAGCGTCATGTAGTCGATCAGCTCGGGCTGGGTGAGCAGGCGATCGCGGTGGATGCCGATGTCGGCGTTCACTGCGAGTGAGGTCGTGACCAGACCGACCTCGTCGACGAGGTCGCGGAACCAGCCCGCGAAGGAGTCCTCGATCTGCGGGAAGCCCCGGAAGCTCGAGAATCCGATGATCTCCAGTCCCGGGCCGTACCCCTCGGCGGCGACCTTGCGGATCAGGCCCTCGAGGTCGTACTCGCGTCCGTGGAACGCGCGGGTGAAGCTGTAGAGCGTGACGCCCTGGATCGGAGTGCCGAGGGTCATGATGCGACCGCCTTCATGGTCTTGGTGTCGTGCTCTTCGATGTGCAGGGTCTCGGTGTCCGAGATGATGATGTACGGGATGTACAGCGTGAGGTCGACGCGCACCTCGTGCTCTTCGTCGGCGCTGACCGGCAGCTCACCCGACAGCACGGCCGAGTCAGTGGGGAACCACCATTCCCCCGTCTCGTCGACGAGCTCGGGAAAGCCGAACTCGCGGCCGTTCATGCTCCAGCGCAGCGACTCCGTCGGAGCCTCCACTCCGTCGACGGTCAGCTTGGCGCCGGCGATACAGGAGCCGGGGAGCGCCCGGTACCAGGGCAGTCGGACCTCGACCGCGGTGCGCGGCCCGGCGGTCGTGAGCGTGCCCTGCTCGATGATGCGATCGGGGATCACGAGAACCTCCAGGTTCTGGGCCGACGTCGTCGACCGGACAACTTTGTCATTGTTTCTACACTCTAATGTCTGAATCAGACATAAGCAAGTCCGCCGGTCAGCGATCTGCCAATGTCCCCGCGATGCGACGGGCGCCGTTCACGGCGAGGGCGACCCCCGTCAGCGTCGGATTGCACGCGGTTGCCGTAGGGATGACGCCGTTGCCGGCGACGAACAGCCCCGGCACGTCCCATACTTCGCCTTGAGGCGAGCACACGCTGAAGCCATCGTCGGCGGCACCCAGGCGCGTCGTCCCCTGATAGTGCAACGAGGCACCGAGTGGCATCATGAAGGGGCGGTCGTCGAGGGGCTCGCCGACCGCCTTGCCGAGGCGGACGATCTCCTCCTTGCCGCGGGCGATCACCTCGTGGTCGCGCGGCGTGAGCCGGTAATGCACCGTCATCGCCGGCATCCCGTATCCGTCCACGTCGTCGGCGGCGAACTCGACCCGGTCCGAGGCCTGCAGGTCTTTCGCGCAGAACAGGCCGAGGCCCACGATGGAGCCGGGAGCGGCCGGGTCGTCGTCCGCGAGCTTCACCGGTGAGGCGTCGAGTTGCATCACCTGCCCATGGAAGGGCATGTCATCGGTGAAGGGCACCCACGTCACCCCGCTGTACTCGCTCAGCC
>NZ_DASUNI010000055.1:0-7832 GCF_036277215.1 Microbacterium sp.
GAGGAGGGGCGACTGGTGGACTACCTCGGCCCGGATCCGCTCGGACCCGACTGGGACCCGGGAGAGGCATCCCGGCGCGTGGGGGCGGATTCGCGGGCCGCTCACGTCGCGCTGCTCGATCAGCGCAACGTCGCCGGGTTCGGCAACGTGTACGCGAACGAGATGCTGTTCGTCCGCGGCATCCTGCCGGCAAGGCCTGCGACCGAGGTGGACGCCACTGCGCTCATCGATCTCGGCGCCCGGATGATCCGCGCGAACGCGCACCGTGCGGCCCGCACGTTCACGGGCGAAGACCGTCCGGGTCGCCGCTTCTGGGTGTACGGCCGCGAGGGGAAGCCGTGCCGGCGCTGCGGCGCGACGATCCGAGAGGGCAGCCTCGGCGCCGCTCCGACGAGCGAGCGCAACGTGTTCTGGTGCCCGCGATGCCAGACGTGACCTCACGTCGAGAACCGACCGGAACCCCGGCGGCGGCTCCGTCTCGGCCAAGATGGAGGCAATCAACGACAGGGAAGTGATTTCCGTGGGCACGACCGTCTTCGAGAGACAGCGGCCGGCAGCATCCGTTCTCGAGCGCAGTCTCGATCAGACGCGGCAGAGCGTCTTCTGGCTGGACGACATCCCGGACCAGCCCGATCGGCCATCGGTCCGCGGAGTCCAGGACGTCGACCTGGTGATCGTGGGCGGCGGGTACACCGGCCTGTGGACGGCGCTCCTCGCCCGACGGCGCGATCCGGACGCCCGCATCGCGATCGTCGATGCCCGCACGATCGGGTGGGCGGCGTCGGGACGCAACGGCGGCTTCTGCGAGGCCAGCCTCACCCACGGTCGTGACAACGGGCTGAGCCGCTGGCCCGATGAGATCGACACCCTCGACCGGCTGGGCCGGGAGAACCTCGACGCGATGGGCGCCGACATCGCCGAGTGGGGGATCGATGCGGAATGGGAGCGCGTCGGCGCCCTCGGCGTGGCCACCGAACCTCATCAGCTCGTGTGGCTCGACGAATGGGCTCAGGATGCCGCGGCGCGCGGGGAGCAGGGCGTCGAACGCCTGGACCGCGCGCAGCTCCAGGCCGAGGTCGCCTCGCCCGCCTATCTCGGCGCGGTGTTCGAGGCACACACGAACGCCCTCGTGCACCCCGGCAAGCTGGCGGCGGGTCTCGCGCGCGCGGCCGAGGAGCGCGGCATCCAGATCTTCGAGCACTCGCCGGTCCGTCGCCTCGACACGTCGGTAAACGGCGTCGAGGTCGTGACCCGCGACGGGCGCGTGACCGCGCCTCGCGCGGTGCTCGCGACGAACGTGTTCCCCTCACTGCTGCGCCGGAACGCGTTGATGACCGTGCCCGTCTACGACTACGTGCTCATGACCGAGCCGCTCAGCGACTCGCAGCGTGCGGCGATCGGCTGGAGGGGACGGCAGGGCCTGAGCGACCTGGCGAACCAGTTCCACTACTTCCGCCAGACCGCGGACGGACGGATCCTGTTCGGCGGATACGACGCCGTCTACCACTACGGCGGACGCGTCCGCGCCGAGTACGAGAACCGTCCCGAGTCGTACCGGAGGCTCGCCGGTCACTTCTTCACGATGTTCCCGCAGCTCGAAGGCCTGCGCTTCACCCACCGCTGGGCCGGGGCCATCGACACGTGCTCGCGCTTCTGCGCGTTCTACGGCAGCGCTCGCGACGGCAAGGTCGCGTATGCGGCCGGATTCACGGGGCTGGGCGTTGCCGCGACGCGCTTCGCCGGCGAGGTGATGCTGGACCTGCTCGACGGAACGCCGACCGAGCGCACCTCTCTGCAGATGGTCCAGCAGAAGCCGCTTCCGTTCCCACCCGAGCCCGCCGCGTTCCTGGGGATCAACGCGACCCGCTGGTCGCTGGACCGCGCCGACCATCACGGCGGCCGGCGCAACCTCCTGCTCAAGACGCTCGACGCGCTCGGTCTGGGATTCGACTCGTGACCGGCTGCATCCCGGCCGGCAGAAGCACCGTCTGAACGGTGCGCGCGACGCTGCGGGAGGTGTACCTCGCGCCCTGCGCACGACGCCGCGCGAGACGCCGAAGCGCGTCGCACCCACCGGCCGCTGCGGGAATCCGATCCGGCCTCGACCCCGAATAACTGCTGCCATCGAAGTGCATCCAAAAAGACCGATGCGCGGGAATGAATTGGTGAGAGATCAGGTTATTCCTGTACTCGGCACCAATGGGCCGCAGGAGGGGATCGTGGGTAAGAACTACGTCGACATCGAGAACGACCGTGGCGAGATGCTGCGCTATCGCAAGCACACGAACGGGCGGGGTCTGATCGCGCACGGCGCGAAGGTGCACCCGAGCGCCGTCGTGGAGGCGGGCGCGTATGTCGAGCCGGGTGTTCACATCGCCGCCGGCGCACACGTGGGGCGGGGAGTCTGGGTCGAGGCGGATGCCGTCATCGGTCCCGAGGCCGACATCGCGCCGCACGCCCACATCGGTTCCGGCGCCGCGATCGGCGCGGGAGCCAAGATCGGAGTGCGCACCTACGTCGGCACGGGCGCTCGCATCGCAGTCGGCTCGCTCATCGGCGACGACGAGACGATCGCAGACGGCGAACGCGTCGCCACCGACCGTCGAGGGCTGCGCCTGGCGGCCTGACCCGCCCGAAGATCGGTGTCCGCCCGGCGGCCTAGGCTCGCAGGGTGCGAAGACGGGCTGCGGTCGGCATCCTCTGCCTCGCCGTCGTGGCGGTGGGCATCTGGTGGCTGCTCACCCGAGGCGGGTCCGACGTCGCTGCGCAGACGCTGCCAGGCATCCCGGCGAACGCGTTCGAGATGACGGTCGAGAGCGTGCACGACGGCGATACGCTGCGCGCGCACGTCGCGGTTCCCAACGCGGTCGTGACGGACGCGGAGTCGACGCGAGTCCGACTGATCGGCGTGGACACTCCGGAGATCTCACCCGCACCGGAGTGCTGGGGCGACGAGGCCACTGCGCGGCTGAACGCGATGCTTCCCGCGGGATCGACGGTGTGGGCGGCAGCGGACCGTGACGCGGTCGATCAGTACGGCCGGCATCTGCTGTATGTGTGGACACCGGACGGGCGGTTCGTCAACGCGGAACTCGTCAGGGAAGGAGCTGGGACGGTGATGGTCTTCGCGCCCAACACGCGACACGAAACCCTCCTCCGCTCGCTCGAAGCCGAGGCCTCGGCGGCTGGGCGCGGTCTGTGGGGCGCATGCTGACCGCAGCATCAGGTCCGTCCGCGCCGACGGGGCGTTCAGCAGAGCCGGCACATCCGCCATTCCCGCAGATGCGGCGATCAGGCGAAGAGGAACAGCACGAAGCCGATGAGCGGCAGCGTGCCCTGGATCAGTGCGGCGCGCAGATACCTGCGGCCGCTGGTCACGAGGACCAGGGCAGCGGCGACCATCGAACCGAGGCTGAACAGCACGAGCGCCGAGCCGGCAGCCGACAGCGGCGTGTCCTCGCCGCCCGCCCAGAACAGCACGATCCCGAGGATCGCGCCGATGGCGAGGAACAGGTTGTAGAAGCCCTGGTTGTAGGCCATCGGCTTGACCGCGTCGGCCGCGGCCTGGTCGGGCACGCCGAAGCGCTTCCAGATGCGCGGTTGGCTCCACTGCACGCTCTCCATCACGAAGATGTAGACATGCAGCAGCGCCGCGAGCGCTCCGAACACCGTGGCGATGATCGCGATCATGAGCGAACCCTAGCGGCCCGGCTACGCTGGCGTGATGGCGAAGGGCGGCGGTTCGCGGGGCCGACCGGGCCGACCCGCGAGGTCCGGCGGACCGGCGCGACCGAATCGGGATGCCGCCTCCGCTCGCGGCGCGAAGTCCCCGCCGCCACGATCGACCAGGAAGGTGCCGGCGCCGGCTCCCGAGCCGATCGCCGCTCCGCCGCCTGCGGCTTTCGTGCTCGGTGCGATCCCCGGCGCGACCCCCGGCGGGTGGATCGACGCCTGGCGTGAGCGGATGCCGCAGACGGAACTCGAGCTGCGCACGATTCCCATGGCGATGCAGCGCGACGAGCTGCTCGAGGGTGGGCTGGACGCCGCCATCGTGCGACTGCCCTTCGACAGCGCAGGCCTGCATGTCATTCCGCTCTACGACGAGATCACCGTGGTCGTCGTTCCGGCCGAATCGCACCTGACCGCCGTCGACGAGCTCGTGATCGCCGATCTGGCGGGCGAGGTGGTGATCGTGCCTGCAGATGACGTGCTCGGGCTGGAGGTGCCGGGCGCGGCCGCGGCATCCTTCACCCCGCCCGACGACACCGAGCAGGCGATCGCGACCGTCGCCGCCGGAGTCGGCATCGTGATCGTGCCGATGTCGCTCGCGCGCCTGCATCGCCGCAAGGATGCCGCCTACCGACCGCTGCGCGATGGCCCGATCTCGTCAGTGGCACTGGCCTGGCCGGCCGACCGCACGACGGCCGAAGTGGAGGCGTTCGTCGGTATCGTGCGCGGACGCACGGCCAATTCGTCCCGGAGCTGAACGGCCGCGGATCGAGGGGCGGCGATCGGCGCCTTCCGCGCCAAGGAGGCAGCCGTTCCCCGCAAGTCGAGGCGCCCTCGGGCGAAGTGTCGGGGGATGTCGCGGACCTGAGCCTGACGACACCCCCCGCGGAACAGCCCGGTGAGATCCTCGCGCCCCGATCGCGCCCCATGGATCTCGATGCCCCCAACGGCCGGAACCCCCCGATGCCGGCCCGGTGAGCCGTTCCACAGGGGAAGAGCACGCTCCTGCATCGCTGATACGAAGTCTCCGGAAAGAATCAGAAACCCGAGCCGTGAGCCTGGAACGGCGCGACGATCCCGGTTCGTTCGGCGGCGGCGGCGAGCGCTTCACTCGGCATCTCACCCGCGGCAAGGCCATCGTGCATGGCCGCGAGGAGCTCGCACGCGGCGTCATCGGCGACGATGACGGGTGCTGCGATGACGCAGCGCGCGCCCGCGTGCAGCCAGACCCGCGTCATTCCGACCGCTTCCTCCCCCCAGTGCACGGAGGAGCGGCCGACCTCGCAGGCCGAGAGGACGACGGTAGCCGGAAGAGCGGGGATGAGGTCGATGTCGTAGCCGAAGAGGGCTCCGTCGCTGAGTTCGAGACCGGAGAAGAGGGGATTGTCGGGTGTGTGGCGCCCGTGGGCGGCGACATGCAGGACGTCCACGTGCGCGGCGAGGTCGACGACCGCTCCGACCGAAGCGCTCGCGCCTTCGAGGATCGCGGGATCGAGCCAGGCCGAGGCGGCCCGCTGCACTTCCTCGTCGCCGCGCGCGACGCGCGGGCCGGCAGCGAATCCCGCGGACGTGGGCGGGAGCCAGGAGTCGCTGCGATCGCGCAGCCATCCGGATGCCGATGGCGCGACGGTCAGCACCCGCGCGCGCAGGGCGGGGAGCATCATCCACGGCACCCCGGCGAGCGCGCCCGGCGCGGTGAGCACGATCCGACAGGAGGAACGCAGCAGGTGAGTGACCGGCTCGACCAGGAGCCTGGACAGCGCCGCGAGGCGGTCTTCGAGGGCGGTGCGCACGATCCCCGCCATCGGCCCGGCCCGGACGGTGGCCGATACGTCGAGATCGGAGCGCAGCCCGCTGAGCGCCGCCCGCACCGCCCGCCAATCGAGATGGACGAGCTCGGTGCGGGCGGGCGAGACCACGAGGACGGTGAGGCGAATCCCGTCGAAGACGTACGACAGCAGCACGTCGCTCCCGCCGAGGCCGTCCAGCAACTCGGGCAGCGACGCCCGCGCGCGGACCTCGCCCGCTCCTGTGCGCGACCACTGCCGTTCCCTGGCGCGATCGCGCAGCACGGCCGCGCGAGGATCTGCGAGCCAGTCGCCGCCGGCGGCCGCAGCGCGCAGGACGCGCAGCTCGGCGAGGTCGGCGGCCTGCTCCGGGTCCGGCGGCGGTCGGACGGGAAGGATCGGCTGGCTCATCATGCGGGCACGCTCGGACCAGTCGAAGACGACGTCCGGTCGGCCCGACCGCACCGCCGAGGAGAGGCCCGATTGGATCAGCCCCGAGCCGCGCATGACGGCCGACACCTGCAGGTCGAGGCTGCCCACGGCGCGGCTGGTGCCCTCGAGCTGGTCGAGGCCGCGGGCGGCGTGTCGCCGCGCTTCGGTCTCCCGCTGGCGGGCGGCCGCGTGCGCGGCGCGCACCTCGTGCGCGAGAAGGGCCGTCTCCAGGGGGGTGCTGCTCCCGATTCGCACGGCCGGCATGGCCGTGGCCGGATTCCGCCGGATGCGCGCGAGCGCATCGGTGAGTCGGAGCGCCTCTGCCTCTGAATCGAAGCCGTGGGCCCGGAGCGATTCCACGACCGCGGCGACCTCCGCACCGGTGGGCAGTCGACGGGGAACCCGCACCGGAGCACCCGCCCGGTCGACGCGGCCGACGGCGAGCCGCGCACGGAGCAGGATGGCTTCAGCTCGCACCGACCACCCCGGGCTGCCGACGCTGCGGAAGTGTCGGACGGCGGCCGCTGCCGCACGAGCAGCTCGCTCGGGATCGTGGCTGAGAAGCGATCGCGCGAGGTTGTACTCGGCGGTGGCGCGGTCGCGCGGCGCATGGTGCCGACCGAAGGCCCGCGAGACGCTCTCGAGGCTGCGCTCCGCCTCGGTGACGAGCCCCGCCTCACGCAGCACCTCGGCGCGATCGAGCTCGTTGACGGCCGCCCACAGCTCGGACTCGTCGTCGAGCGGCTCGCGCACGGACTGCATCGTCTGCAGCGCGGCCACCAGGTCGCCCGCGAGCATCATCGTGTAGCCGCGGTTGTGGATCGTGAGATTGACCGCGTCGGCCAGGTCAGCCTCACGGTAGGCCGCCTCAGCGAGTTCGAGATCTGCCATCACGTCGTCCAGGCGCCCTCGTTGCATGTCGACGAGAGTGCGATTCAGTCGCATGTTCGCCTGACGGACCGGAGAGTCGGCCAGACCACGGATGCTCTTGGTCAGCCAACCCGCCGCGTCGTCGAGCAGTCCGCGTTCGAGCGCGAGCGCGCCCAGCTGTCCGTGCAGCTGCGCCACCGCCGCGGGCGACAGCCCCCCGCGCGCGAGTGTGTCCAGGCACAGCTTCTCGCCGCTGTCGACGTCACCGAGCCGGGCGAGCACGTAAGCGGTCGTTCCCGCGATGCGTGCCTGCAGCTCGACATCGCCCTCGCGCGCCGCCTTCGTGGCGGCGGTCGCCAGAGTGCGGCGTGCCTGCGCATAACGACCTCGGTTGGCCTGAAGCACGCCACGCTCGTAGAAGTCCTCCGCGGTCGGGGCCACGTAGCCATGATGGCGTGCCGGGCACCCCCGCGCGACTCTGCCGCGGGCCGCGGATTCGTGGACTACTGGGGCGGCTTCCCGTCCTTGCGAGACTTGTCGATCTTCGTCACCGCAGCGAGTGCACGCACGACGGGATCGTCCGGGCCGGCTTTGGGAAGCTTGCCCAGCATGAGCGGCGCGGTCAGCTCTCGTGCGATCATCGCGGCCACGAACGGCGACGCGAACGACGTGCCGCTCCAGATCGCGAAGCCGCCGGTGTGGTCGTCGGGGTCCAGGCTCTGCCGGCGCCGCTCGTACCGATCGTTTTTCGAACCGGATTGAACCCCGCCTTCGAGGCTCGGGAACACGCTCACGACGGACGTTCCCGGCGCGAAGTGCGTGACCCAGCTGCCGACGTTGCTGTACAGCGCCACTGACGTGTTCTGGGGATTGAGCGCACCCACGGCGAGGTGGCGGGCGAGTTGGTCTTCCTCCTGCAGGTTGAGCGCAGGATCGCCGCCCTTCCACAGTGCCGCGGGGAACGTCGGCCGGTCGGTCGCGTCATTGCCGGCCGAGCAGACGATCACGCACTTC
>NZ_DASUNI010000056.1:0-2639 GCF_036277215.1 Microbacterium sp.
TGCGCTCCGCCCTCGGGTGGTCGTCGCACGGACAACCCAGTGAGGTGTCGCGTGATGTTCTGCGCCGTGCGGCCCAGTGGTTCCTCGATCAGGATCGGATCGACGATGCCCTGCGCACTTTGCAGGACGCTGGCGATCATGATGCCGCGGCCGCCCTAGTTCAGGCGCGCTGGCGGTGGTTTGTGGAACACGGGTGGGCGGCCACCTTACTGGAGCTCGCCGCGAAACTACCCGAGCCGGCACTGAGTTCGGGGGCCGCATTGAGCCTCGCCTACGTCGCGACGACCTGCGGAATGGAGGCCCGCGTCGAGCACTGGCTCGACGTGAGTGTCCGGAACCGGAAGAGCGACAGCGTTGTCGCAGGTTGGAGCAGCATGCGTGCGGCGGAGCTGAGCTTGCGTGGGCTGTTCACGACCGACCGCTCACACCCGGAGCGCGCCGTCGCACTCCTGGAGGAGGCGGTGGCACTCGAAGCTGCGGCAGGGACGCCCGATCATCCGATCGCCATGATCGGCCTGGCTGAGGCGTACGGGCTCGCGGGCCGCTTCGAGGAGGCAGCGGACATCATCGCCCGCTTCTGGCGGGAGCGGAATCGCATTCCGCTCTCGACGTCCATTGCGCTCCGGGCGGCAGGGCAGCTCGCGCTGTTCCTCGAGGCCTCAGGCTCGTCACACGAGCTGGACCGCCTTCTTCCTGAGGCCACCGCCGCAGCGACCGCCGCCGAGAACTCGTGGGGAAGCGCCGCTGCCGGCCCGGTTACCGCAATGATCCGAATCATGGAGGGGCGCCGAAGTTACGAGCGAGGGGAGCTGGCCGCGGCCGAGGGAGAACTCGCTCGTGGGCTGTGGTTCGCGGAACTAAGCCACCACACGCTCTGGCTCGTCTCTGCCATAGTGTTCACCGCCGATCTTCAACTGGGGACCGGGGACCGGCACGGCGCGCGCGACGCTCTTGTCCGTGCCCGCGAGGTGGTCGACACCGAGCATGTGTCGCCGTTTCTGGTGGCCTGGGTTGCGGCTGCGGAGAATCGCATCGGCCGCTCGGCGGCTCGGTCGGCAACGCGCGCCGGCGAGCTATTCGAGGAGCTCACTGATCGGGAGCTCTCGATCCTGCGGATGCTGCCCGGCACCGCGACGCAGCGTGAGATCGGCGCGACCCTTTTCCTCTCCATCAACACGGTGAAGGGGTACAACAAGAGCCTGTACCGCAAGCTCGGCGTCGGCGGCCGACAGGAAGCCGTTCAGGCAGCGCGCCAGTTCGGTCTCATCTGACGCTTCTGGGGACCCAGGGTGGAACCGGGTTTCGGGTGGTGTCCGCCAACGCCAACCTGGCACACGATTGAGCCGTGCCACGCATCAAGATCGTCGTCAACACGCCAATTTCAGAATCCGTTTTGAGCCTCATACCGAGCCGGTTCAGCTCATTGACCATCTCTCCGCGACCGTCCGCCGACGCCGCTGAAATTGTCGGCGAGATGGATCAGGCGGCCGAGCGCGCCCTGCTCACCCTCCTATGGGACACCGGTCATGACGTCATATCCATGCAAACCATCCCATCGCGCAACAATCAGACGAGCACGACCAAGCCGGAGGCGATACGCGAGCGAGGAGAAGGGTGATGACAGCGTCCCGCACGAGGTGACCGGACTGCGAATGAAGTGTCGCTTCAGTCGATGTTTGCGAGCAGCAGTTCGGGAGGAGCGATTGTGGTCTACTGCTCGCTGCTGCGGCAGCGGTTCGCCCGGCATGTCGACGTTCACCCGATTTAGATGATGTGGGTTGGTGGTTGCGGGACGTCTGTTCAATCGCACCCACTGGCGCTACCGCAACCGGGAGGACACGGTGTCAACGAACTATGTGGACCGGCTTCGCCGGCTCGCCCTCAACGATCCCAGCCTCGTCTCGGAGGAACTGGGCGTGCCGGTCCGTGCGTCCCGCCTGGACTCCAAGACCCTCGCTCTGGTAAGGCTCGGTGCGTTGATCTCTGTGGGCGGTTCTGAGCCCTCCTTCGCCGAACTCACCGATGCTGCGATCAGCGCCGGCGCGACCGCTGACGAGATTGTCGAGGTGCTTACGAGTGTTGGCGGGATCGTGGGTGTCCCGCGGATCGTGACAGCAGCTCCGAATCTTCTCGCACTGGGAATCGACGTAAATTCGTTCGCGGACTGAACGCCGCCGCCCCGCTCGGCGAGTTGCCACTGGCCGTCCTCGCCGTCACCGACCAACCGGTCGGGGGTGACCTACTTAGCGACTCGCTCATGACGAGCGCTTTGATGAACCTCAGCCTCTCATCGCAGAGCTGTCCTGTCGGATCGATCGAACCGCCCCGGTCATGGGATCGACAGTTCACGAATCGTGAGTCCGCGAAAGGTGGCCTGGCCCTCGTGGGCATAGAGACGGATGCGGTCGTCGCCTTCGAGCGGGAACACGCGGTGGGAGTGCACGACGCGACCATCTCCGACGAACAGTTCCACACTCGTGCGATCGACGAGGATGCGGATCATGAGACTCCCCGTGGAGGGGTCGACCGGGGTCTGCGACTCGCCGCCGGTGGGGTTGGTGGTCGGACGGCGGTCGACGTACGCGAAGGGGCCGCGCAGGTATGCGCCCACCGCGACGTGGCGTCCACCGCCAGGGGCA
>NZ_DASUNI010000057.1:0-22505 GCF_036277215.1 Microbacterium sp.
GGTCCTCGCGGCCATCGTGTTCATGATCGGTCTCGGGCTGGTTGATGTGAAGGGCCTGGCGCGGATCCGCGCAGCCCGCCTGAGCGAGTTCCTGATCGCCTGCGTCACCGCGATCGTCGTCTTCGCGTGGGGCGTCGAGGAGGGCATCATCCTGGCGATCATCCTGTCGATCGTCGAGCTCGTCCGTCGGGCCTACACGCCGACCGACTTCCTGGTCGGCCTCAACAAGGCAGGCGTGCCGACATTCTCGGCGGCCGAGCCGGGCGCCCAGACCCTTCCCGGCCTGCTCATCTTCCGCTTCGATTCGCGACTCTTCTTCGCCAACGCGAGCCTGTTCGTCGATCGGATCCAGGAACTCATCGCTGCTGCTCCTACACCCGTGCGGTGGCTCATCCTGGACTGTTCGTCGATCGGAGACATCGACTATTCGGCCAGCATCAACCTAGAGGGTCTCATCGCGGCGTTGCACGCGGATCATCGGGTCTTCGCGCTCGCTGAGGTCGACCCGACGCTGATGAACGTGCTGACCAAGCTCAAGGTGCTCGAGCACTTCGACAATGCGCACATCTACCCGACGGTCGCCGATGCCGTCGACGCCTTCCACGGCACCGCCCGCGTCTGGGCGGATGCCGCGAGTCCCGCTCGATGAGATCGCCGGAAGCGCTTATTTGCCGATAATTCACATTATGTCAACACAACGAGATATCGCCTCCCTGACAGCGGCGGGGTGTGCGGGGTCCGTTCGCGGCAGAAGGAGAGCCCGGACCGGCAAGCGAAGCGGCTTGCCGGTCCGGGCTCTGGTCTGACCCGAACAGGCTGTCAGATGGTGTCGTCGGTGGAACTCGTGGATCGGCGTGTGATGCGCTCGTTGGCGGCGGGGTCGACCGCGGTGCGCGTGACGGTCTCACTCGAGCGCTTGCGCATGAGCAGAACCAGGCCGATGATGAACACCAGCACCCCGGCGCCCATGAGGATGTAGCCGATCAGGTCGAGGTTGACCCATTCGAGTTCGACGTTCACGGCGAACGCGAGGATCGCTCCGATGACGAAGAGGACGACTCCTGCTCCGATGCTCATGGCACTTCCTTTCCGATGGACGCGGCGCGTCCCAGCAGTAACACCCTGGTCCCCCGCGCCCGCATCGACAAGGGCTTGACACGCGCCCGGCCGGTTCTCACGCCGCGATCCGCTCCAGAACCCGGCCAATCTCATCGATGAAGGCGTTGTAGCCGGCGATCGTGGCGTCCACCTGCTCTTCGGAGAAATCGGCGCGGTCCTGGCGAACAGTCAGCTGCGTCCCGCCCGCGACCTCCTCGAGGTCGAAGATCACCGGCAGCCCCGCCTCATCGTCCGGCTGATCGGTGAGGGTCATGGCGACGTGCGACGGTGGGTCGACCTCGACATAAGTGCCCGTCCAGTGGATCAGATTGCCGTCCGGCAGGTGCATCACCGCGCGGAATTCACCGCCCGGCCGAACGTCCATGCGCAACGTGTCCTGCGGAACTTGCACCTCGGCCGTTCCGAACCAGACCGCGAAGTGCTCCGGCTTCGTGAGAACGTCGTACACGAGTTCGCGCGGGGCGTCGAGGGTGCGGGTGACGCTGAAGTAGTCAGCCATCGGGATTCTCCTTATCGTGTGGTGCATCGGTGGTCGTACGGCCCGGCGATCTGCGGTCGCGAGGCCCAGACGTCGGCAGCGAGCCGTTCAGCTGCTGCAGTGAGCTCAAATAGGAGTCGATCGCTCCGAGGTTGTCGTCCCAGAACTGCGAATAATCGCCGATCCAGCGGGATGCCTCGGCGAGCGGTCTCGCGTCAAGTCTGGCGGGGCGGTACTGCGCGTCCCTCCCCCGACTGACCAGTCCGGCGTCCTGCAGCACCCGGAGATGCTTCGAAACGGCGGCGAAAGTCATGTCGAACGGTGCGGCGAGCTCACCGACCGTCGCCTCCCCCGCCGCCAGTCGGGCGAGGATGGCGCGGCGAGTCGGATCGCCCAGCGCACTGAACGTCCGGCTCAACTCGTCTGTCGTCACGATCCACCACCTATTCAACTGATTAGTACAATACCACCCGGTTGAATAAAGGTAAACGTTGTCGGAGGAGGTGGCTATGGTCGGTGCATGCCGCGCGTCATCTACAACACCGCCACCACCCTGAACGGCTTTCTGGCCGACGATCAGGACTCGCTGTCGTGGCTGTTCGTCGTCCGCGGGGCCGAGGAGGCCGAGTCCGGCTTCTCGGGCTTTCTGAAGGGCATCGGCGTGCTCGTCATGGGCTCCACCACCTACGAATGGATCCTTGAGCACGAGAATCTCGCCGAGCACCCGGAGAAGTGGCCCTATGACGACATCGCGAGCTTCGTGCTCTCCTCGCGCCGGCTGCCCGAGATCCC
The DNA here is from genome assembly GCF_036277215.1 of Microbacterium sp. GTDB lineage: Bacteria > Actinomycetota > Actinomycetes > Actinomycetales > Microbacteriaceae > Microbacterium. Next base: position 2,390 of record NZ_DASUNI010000057.1, read on the forward strand.
GGGCGCCGACGTCCGATTCCGCCGCGGCGGGATCGATGAGATGTGGAGCGAGCTCACCGACGCGGCCGGTGACAGGGACATCTGGCTGGTGGGCGGCGGCGACCTCGTAGGACAGTTCGCCGAGGCAGGACACCTCGACGAGATCCGTGTCTCGGTGGCGCCGGTCACCCTGACCTCGGGCAAGCCGTTGCTGCCCCGGCGGCTGGAGTCCGACCGGCTGACGCTCGAGTCGGTCAAGCAGGCCGGTCAGTTCGCCGAGCTCGTCTATACCGTTCGATCAGCGAGCTGAAGGCGCGATCAGGTGGCTGACGGCTCGATGGTCGACCACTCCGGATGCTTGGGCTCACGGCCGTCGCCGGAGGAGGTACCGGTCAGCCTGCGCTGCACCCATGGCCCGAGGTGCTCCCGGTAGTACGACGACCCTCGCATCCTCACGGCATCCGGAAGTGAGGGAAGGGACCACCACTCGGGAGGTGGCTCCATCCCCAGCGCGGTGAGGACCCGGGCCGCGACGCGATGGTGGCCACGGGAATTCATGTGCAGCCGATCCTCCGACCAGTACGAGGGCGTGGACAGCTCGCGGTCGGGCCAGTTGAACGCTCGGACGATGTCGGGTCGATCGGCGATCCGCTTGCCGACAGCGAGGGAGAGCACGTCGCCGCGGCGTTGGATGAGCCGGCTGAGAGGCAGTTGCGCACTCGGGTTCGCGCCCGACAGCAGCAACAGCGTGACGCCTTCCTCGTCGCACCGCTCGATCACGCGGGTGAAAGCCGCCACCACGTGCGAGATCGAGGTCCGCGGCCGGATCATGTCGTTGCCGCCGCCGTTGAAGGACAGATGCGTGGGCTTGAGGGCCAGGGCGGGCTCGAGCTGCTGGTCGACGATCGGCCATGCGAGCTTGCCGCGGATGGCGAGGTTGGCGTACTCGACCGGCGCTGCGGTGGCATCCGCCCAGCCCTGCGCCACGAGATCCGCCCATCCTCGGACGCGGCCGTCCGGCAGGTCGTCGCCGACGCCCTCGGTGAACGAGTCGCCGATGGCCACGTAGCGCACGGATGTCACGGGACCACCCTACGGCGCGCGTCAGCGGCTCAGCGGTCGTCGAGTGCGCGCCCGCGCCGGTCGACCAGGCCCCACGCCGCCCCGGCGGCCACCGCGAAGAAGGCAGCGAACACGACGAACAGGAGCGGCGCGCCGCCGAGGCCGAGCAGCAGCGGCACGGTCAGCGGGGCGATGATCGAGGCGATCCGCCCCGCCCCCGCGGCCCAACCCGAGCCGGTGGCGCGCAGCGAGGTGGGGTACATCTCGGGGGTGACCGCATACAGGGCTCCCCACGCGCCGAGATTGAAGAACGACAGGGCCATGCCGGCGCCGATCACCACCGACTCGGTGGATGCTGTGCCGAAGAAGATCGCCGCGACCGCCGACCCCGCCAGGAACACCGACAGCGTCAGGCGGCGACCCCACACCTCGATGAGCCACGCGGCCACCGCGTATCCGGGCAGCTGCGCGAGGGTGATGATCAAGGTGAATCCGAAGGAGCGCACCAGGTCGTAACCCTGCGACACGAGGATCGACGGGATCCAGATGAAGGCGCCGTAGTACGAGAAGTTGACGCAGAACCACACCAGCCACAGACACGCGGTTCGAACGCGGAACTCGGGCGCCCAGAGTGCGGCGAGGCGCTGTCCGGTCGACTGCGCGGCGGGAGGTGCTTCGTCGGCGCGCAGGTCTGCGGTCTCGGGCCCCTCAATGCCGGCTGCCTGCTCGAATGATCGGACCACGGCGTCCGCCTCGGCGTGCCGGCCACGCCGGGCGAGCCACCGCGCCGATTCGGGCAGACCCCATCGCACGACCAGCGCGTACGCGGCCGGGATGGCTCCGAGGGCGAAGGCCCAGCGCCACCCGTTCTCGGAGCCGGGGATCACGAGGAAGCCGATCAGCGCGGCCGCGGTCCAGCCGACCGCCCAGAACGCTTCGAGGATCACGATCAGGCGTCCCCGCATGCGCGCCGGCGCGAATTCGCTGACGTATGTCGACGCGACCGGCAGCTCGGCGCCGAGCCCGAGTCCGACGAGGAACCGCAGAACCAGCAGGGCGGCAAGCCCTCCGACCATCGCGCTCGCACCGGTGGCCAGTCCGTAGACGAGCAGGGTGACGGCGAAGACCTGTCGTCGGCCGAATCGATCGGCGAGCAGGCCGCCGACGCTCGCGCCGATCGCCATGCCCACGAAGCCGATCGACGCGATCCAGGCCGTCTGACTCGGCTCGAGACTCCACTGCGCGGCCAGCGCGGCGATCACGAAGGAGATGAGTCCCACGTCCATCGCGTCCAGCGCCCACCCGAGTCCCGACCCGGTCAGAACGCGCAGGTGCCGACGAGTGAACGGCAGCCGGTCGAGGCGCCCCGACAGCGGCGAGGACGTGCGGGCAGGGGCATCCGTCATGGAGTCATGCTACGGGCCCGTCAGCGGGCCCTGTCAGCCGAGCAGATCGCGCACCAGCGGTTGCACTTCGGTGCCGAACAGCTCGATCGAGCGCATCATCTTGTCGTGTGACAGGGTGCCCGTGGAGAACTTCATGTCGAACCGGTTCGCACCGAGCGTGCGCACGGTCGTGGCGATCTTGCGCGCAACGGTCTCGGGCGAGCCGACATAGAGCGCGCCCTCCGGGCCGACATCGTGCTGGAAACGCATCCGACTGTATGGCGGCCACCCGCGCTCGCGACCGATCGTGTTGTTCATCGACTCGAAGCCCGCGTACGCCTCGTCCCACGCCTGCTGATCCGTAGCGGCGATGTGCCCCGGTGAGTGCACTCCGATCGGCAGCTGGTCGCGGCCGAACGAATCGAGCGAGCGATGGTACAGGTCGACGTACGGGCGGAATCGGGCGGCAGGGCCGCCGATGATGGCCAGCATCAGGCCGTAGCCGTACCGCGCGGCTCGCACGACCGACTCCGGCGTGCCGCCGACTCCGACCCATGCCTTGAGCCCGTTCTCCGTCTTCGGGAACACGTTCGCATCGGTGAGCGGCGCGCGCATCGACCCCTGCCAGGTGACGGGCCTCTCGGTGAGCAGCTGCGAGAAGAGATCGAGCTTCTCGTCGAAGAGTGCTTCGTAGTCGCGCAGGTCGTACCCGAACAGCGGGAACGACTCGATGAAGGATCCACGCCCGAGGATGACTTCCGCCCGGCCGCGCGAGACGGCGTCGAGCGTCGCGAACCGTTCGTACACACGCACCGGGTCATCCGATGACAGGACCGTCACCGCCGTGCCGAGGTGGATGCTGTCGGTGCGGGCCGCCGCCGCTGCCAGCACGATCTCCGGGCTCGAGATCGCGAACTCGTGTCGGTGGTGCTCCCCCACGCCGAAGAACGACAGTCCCACCTGGTCGGCGAGCACCGCCTGATCGACGACGTTGCGGATCGTGTCCGCGTCGCTCACCCGCTCCCCCGCCGCGTCCAGCGTCACGTCGCCGAACGTGTCGAGACCGAGGTCGATATCGTCCGGACCGATGGTCGCCATCAGCGCGCTTCCTTTTCATTCACATGCATGGGAACAGCGGTTTCGGTGGACGCATTCCCGTTCCGGCGCGGGATGTCGGGGGCGTATCGTGTGCGCGTGACCATCTTCGCGGATCGGGTCCAAGCCGGGCGGGAACTGGCCGGCGAGCTGCAGGCGGAACGCAGCGAGCAGGCGATCGTCTACGGCATCCCCCGCGGAGGTGTCGTGGTTGCCGCAGAAGTGGCTCGGGCGCTCGGCCTCCCCCTTGCGGTGGCCGTGGTACGCAAGCTCGGTGCCCCCGCGCATGAGGAATACGCGGTGGGGGCGATCGCAGACGGCGTCAAGATCGTCCACCCGGATGCCGTGCGCAGGGGCGGCATCACGCCCGAGCAGCTCGCCTCCGTGGAGGATGCTGAACGGGCCGAGCTCGAGCGGCGGAAGCGGCTCTTCGCGGCCTCCGCGCCGTCCGTCACCGGCCGAACCGCCCTGGTGGTCGACGACGGCGTTGCGACGGGGGCGACGGCGATGGCGGCCTGTCAGGCTCTTCGCGCGCAGGGCGCTGCCCGGATCGTGCTCGCGGTGCCGGTCGCGCCGGCTGAGTGGAAGCCCGACGCGACGGCGGTCGATCGCTACGTGTGTCCCCATCGGATGCGCGACTTCTGGGCGGTGGGCCAGTTCTACACCGACTTCAGTCAGACCACTGACGGGGAGGTCTCGCGACTGCTGTCGCAGGACCTCCCCGCCGAGGACTGACGCAGGAGGTCAGGCGGTCAGCGCCGAGCGGAGGGTGTCGAGCCCGACACCGCCCACGTCGAGCGCGCGCTTGTGGAACGCCTTGATGTCGAAGGCCGCGCCCTGCGCTTCCTGCGCGTCGTCGCGGATCTGCTCCCAGATGCGCTGCCCGACCTTGTAGGACGGTGCCTGCCCGGGCCAGCCGAGGTAGCGGTTGACCTCGAACTGGACGAACTCGTCCGACATGTTGACGTTGCGGCGCATGAATGCCAGCGCGTAATCGGCATCCCACACGCCCTCGCCGTCCGGGCGCGGCTTGCCGAGATGCACGCCGATGTCGAGCACGACGCGAGCCGCGCGCATGCGCTGCCCGTCCAGCATCCCGAGGCGGTCGGCCGGGTCCTCAAGGTACCCGAGCTGCTGCATGAGCCGCTCGGCGTACAGGGCCCAGCCCTCCGCGTGCCCCGAGGTGCCGGCGAGCAGACGCCGCCAGGAGTTGAGCTGCGCGCGGTTGAAGACGGCCTGGGCGATCTGCAGGTGGTGTCCTGGGACACCCTCGTGGTACACGGTGGTCAGCTCGCGCCACGTGTCGAACTCGTCGACCCCCTCGGGGACCGACCACCACATGCGGCCGGGTCGCGAGAAGTCGTCGGTGGGCCCGGTGTAGTAGATCCCGCCCTCTTTCGTGGGCGCGATCATGCACTCGAGCTGCCGGATCGGCTCGGGGATGTCGAAGTGGGTCTTGCCGAGCTCGGCGATGGCGCGGTCGCTCGTCTCCTGCATCCAGCGCTGGAGAGCCTCGGTGCCGTGGAGCTTGCGGGAGGGATCCTTCTCGAGGAACGCGACGGCCTCTTCGACGGAAGCGCCCGCCTTGATCTGGTCTGCGATGGATTCCTGCTCGGCGACCATCCGCGCGAGCTCTTCGACCCCCCAGTCGTAGGTCTCGTCGAGGTCGATCGTGGCGCCGAGGAACCGGCGGGACTGCAGAGCATACAGCTCGCGCCCCACGGCGTCCTCGTCCCCGGCCACCGGTGCGAGCTCGGAGCTGAGGAACTGGGAGAGCGCGTCGTACGACACGCGGGCGGCGTTGGCGTTGTCGGCCAGGTCACGCGCGAGCGAAGCGGGCAGCTGTCCGTCGGCGGGCGCGGCTTCTCCCGCGAAGGTCGCGAAGAACCCGGTGTCGCCGGTGTAGCGGGCGATCTGGGTGACGACCTCGACGACCTGACGGCGAGCCGGCACGACGCCCTCGGCCATGCCCGCACGAAGTGTGGCGACGTATCCGTCGATGGCGCCGGGGAGCGCCTTGAGGCGGGTGGAGATGACCGACCAGTCGTCTGCCGTGTCGGTCGGCATCAGGTCGAGCACCGATCGGATGTCCTGGACGGGCGAGGCGATGACGTTCAGGTCGCGCAGATGCCACTTGGCATCGTGTAGGTCGATGTCGAGTCGGATCTCGCGGCTCAGGTCCTCCTTGGTGACCACGTCGATGTCGTCGACGGGTTTCGCGGCCTCGAGCGCGCTCAGCGTCTTGCGGCTCGCGGCGATGAGGCGCTCTGCGCCCTCGGGTGAGTAGTCGCCGTAGCGGTCGTTGTACTCGAAGCGGCCGATGTAGGTCGCGAGGGTGGGGACCTGTTCGGCGAGGGTGTCGACCCAGGCGTCAGCGATCGTATCGATCGGCGTGGGCGTACGTGCTGCATCTGTCATGCTCTCGAGCCTAGGGAAGGACCCTGACGCGACCAAGCGCGGTCAGTGACCCGCCTCGTTCCAGTCCGCTCCCCGACCGATCTGCACGTCCAGCGGCACGGACAGGCTCGCCGCGTCCGCCATCCGGGTGCGGACGATGCGCTCGGCGGCGTCCCACTCCCCCGGAGCGATCTCGACGACGAGCTCGTCGTGGATCTGCATCAGCACCCTTGAGCGCATCTGCGCGGCGTCGAACTCGTCGTGGATGTGGAACAGGGCGATCTTCATGATGTCTGCGGCGCTGCCCTGGATCGGTGCGTTCAGGGCCGCCCGTTCCGCGTTCTCGCGCAGCACGCGGTTGGGGCTCGCCAGGTCGGGGAACGGCCGGCGGCGGCCGAAGATGGTCTCGGTGTAGCCGTCGATCTTCGCCTGTTCGACTGAGGAGCGCAGGTAGTCCCGGACCGCGCCGAACCGGTTGAAGTACTCGATGATGAGCTGCTTGGCCTCGGTCTGCTCGATGCGCAGCTGTTTGGACAGGCCGAACGCGGACAGCCCGTAGACGAGGCCGTACGACATCGCCTTCACCTTGGTCCGCATGGCCGCGGTCACGTCCTCGGGAGCCACGGCGAACACGCGCGCTCCGACGAAGCGGTGGAGGTCTTCGCCGGAGTTGAACGCCTCGATCAGACCCGGATCCTCGGACAGGTGCGCCATGATGCGCATCTCGATCTGCGAGTAGTCGGCCGTCAGCAGCGTCTCGTAGCCCTCGCCCACCTCGAACGCCGCCCGGATGCGGCGGCTCTCCTCCGTGCGCACCGGGATGTTCTGCAGGTTCGGGTCCGTGCTGGATAACCGGCCCGTCTGGCTCCCGGTCTGGACATACGTGGTGCGCACGCGCTGATCGGCGGCGATCGCGACGTCGAGTGATTCGATGATCTGCCGCAGCTTGGTCGCCTCACGGTGCTGCAGGAGAAGATCGAGGAACGGGTGCGGGTTGGTCTCCTGAAGGTCGGCGAGCACGGCGGCATCCGTCGAATAGCCGGTCTTGGTCTTGCGGGTCTTCGGCAGCTGCAGCTCCTCGAAGAGCACCTCCTGCAGCTGCTTCGGCGAGCCGAGGTTGACCTCCCGGCCGATCGCCGCGTAGGCGACCTGCGCGATGGCGTCGGCGCGTTGCTCGAGATCGCCGGAGAAGTCCGCGAGCTTCTGGTGCGACACGGTGACGCCCGCGAGCTCCATGTCGGCGAGGGTGAGGAGTGTGGGCAGCTCGATCTCGGCGAGGACGGTGGCCACGCTGGCGGGCAGCTCGGTGCGCAGGGCGTCGGCGACGCGCAGGCTGAACCACGAGAGCTGACCCGGGGTGGCCCCCTCGGTCTCGGGGACGAGCTGCGTCGGGTCGGCCTCGGGCAGCTTCTCGTTGAGATAGCGGTCGACGAGATCCGCGAGAGTCTTGTCGGGGAAGCTGGGCCGCAGCAGCCACCCGGCCACCGACGTGTCGAACGCGAGGCCTGCGACGCGCACGCCGACCCGCCGCAGCGCCTTGACCTGGGGCTTGGCGTCGCTGAAGACCTTGGGCGAGTCGGAAGAGAGCCAATCGGCGAGGGATGCCGCGACCTCGGCCGACCAGTCCGCCTCGACGACGGCATCCGCCGTGGCAAGTCCGATCCGTCGGGGAACCCCGTTCTCGATGGTGACGGTCACACCGACCTCGCCGTCGGCATCGGCGGCCCAGCGCGCGAGAGCGTCCGGTGCGAGCTGCGCGGGCGCAGGCATCGCGACAGCCGCGGGAGCGGTGGCGGTGCTCGTCGCCTCGTCGATCCCGGCGGCATCGAACACGCGCGGAAGCAGCGTGCGGAACTCGAGGCGGGCGAAGATGTCGCGCACCGCCTGCGCATCCATCGGGCGCGCCGCGAGGTCGGCGGGCGTGACCGGCAGTTCGACGTCGCGCAGCAGGCGGTTGAGCTGTCGATTGCGGCGGACGTCGTCGATGTGCTCCCGCAGGTTGTTGCCGACCACGCCGGGGACCTTGTCGGCGTTCTCGAGCAGGGCCTCCAGCGAGCCGAATTGGCCGAGCCACTTCACCGCGGTCTTCTCGCCCACCTTCGGAACACCGGGCAGGTTGTCGCTCGTCTCGCCGACGAGGGCGGCGATGTCGGGGTACTGCTCGGGCGGAACCCCGTAGCGGTCGATCACGGCGGCCGTGTCGTAGCGCTTCAGCTGCGACACGCCCTGCACGTTGGGATACAGCAGCGTGATGTCGTCGTTCACGAGCTGGATGGTGTCCCGGTCGCCCGAGCACACCAGCACCTCGTAGCCCAGCTCGGCGCCCTGGGTCGCCAGCGTGGCGAGGATGTCGTCGGCCTCGACGTCCTCCTTCTGCAGCACCGTGATGCTCATCGCCGCGAGGCAGTCCTGCAGGAGCGGGATCTGACCCTTGAACTCGTTCGGCGTCTCGGAGCGGTTCGCCTTGTACTCGGAGTACTCGCGGCTGCGGAAGGACTGCCGGGACGTGTCGAACGCGACCGCGAGATGCGTGGGACGCTCGGCCTTGATCAGGTTGATCAGCATGGCCAGGAACCCGTAGATCCCGTTCGTGTGCTGGCCGTCCTTGGTCGTGAAATTGTCGACCGGAAGTGCGAAGAACGCCCGATATGCCAGCGAATGGCCGTCCACGATGAGGAAGGTAGGCTTTGCGGAGTCCATCACCCTGTAAGCCTAGTCAGGGCCGGGGACAGCAATCCGACGACGGCCAGAAGGCGAACGATGAGCGACCGATCCCCCGCAGATGTGGACGGATTGGCCTGGGCGGCCGACCGCGGAATGGGCGCGCTCGCCGAGAAGATGGGGATGGAGTTCGTCGAGTTCGCCGTCGACCGATGCGTCGCGACCATGCCGGTCGAGGGCAACACGCAGCCGGTCGGCCTCATGCACGGCGGGGCGTATGTCGTGCTCGCCGAGTCGCTCGGCTCGATGGCGGCGAACCTGCATGCAGGGCCGGGGCGGCTCGCTGTCGGGGTCGACATCAACGCCACGCACACGCGGTCGGCGACGTCGGGGTTGGTGACCGGCGTGTGCACCCCCATCCACCTCGGGCGCAGCATGACGGTGCATGAGATCGCGGTCGTCGACGATCAGGGCAGGCGGCTGTCCACGGTCCGGATCACGAACATGATCAAGTCCCTGCCGCAGCACTGACGCGCGGGCACGGCATCCTTCCCTCGCGAGACTGCACTGGGACGTCGGGACAGCGGGTAGACCCCGCAGTTTCGACCTGCGGATGCAGTCTCGGTGGCCGTCAGCCCTTTTTGGGCGCCAGCTGCTCGATGATCGCCTTCGCCACGTCCTGCATGGTGAGGCGGCGATCCATCGAGGCCTTCTGGATCCAGCGGAACGCCTCCGGCTCGCTCAGGCCCATCTTCTCGTTGAGCAGGCCCTTTGCCCGGTCGACGAGCTTGCGGGTCTCGAAGCGCTCGACCATGTCGGCGACCTCGGCCTCGAGCGTGATGATCTGCTCGTAGCGCGCGAGTGCGATCTCGATCGCGGGAAGCAGGTCGTTGGGCGTGAACGGCTTGACCACGTATGCCAGGGCGCCGGCCTCGCTCGCCCGCTCGACGAGCTCTTTCTGGCTGAACGCGGTCAGCAGCACGACAGGGGCGATGTGATTCTTGCTGAGCTTCTCGGCGGCGGAGATGCCGTCCAGCTGCGGCATCTTCACGTCCATGATGACCAGGTCGGGGCGCAGCTCGGTGGCCAGCTGCACGGCGGTCTCACCGTCGCCCGCTTCGCCCACGACGTCGAACCCGTTGTCGCGGAGGATCTCGACGATGTCGAGCCGGATCAACGACTCGTCCTCCGCAACGACGACTCGTCGGGGCGTGGATGCCGCAGAACCGGTCGCCTGTTCTTCCTCAGTCACACTTGAATCCTACGGTATGGTCGTTCGCGGACGTGCCGGGGCCGGTGTGGCGGAATGGCAGACGCGGAGCACTCAAAATGCTTTGTCCGAAAGGGCGTGTGGGTTCGAGTCCCACCACCGGTACATGGTGAAGGGGCCGTCCCGCGAGGGGCGGCCCCTTCACCGCGTGTTGCTGGCGCGTCTCCGAGAAGCCCAACGGTGGGCGGGTCCACGCGGCCGGAGGCTCCGCCCGCCGCGGAGCGGCGAGTGGAGAGGCCGTGGGGCGGAGTCCCACCGGTCGTGACCGCGACCCAGATCGACGCGGTGACGCAAACCCCGAAGAGATTCATGGTGACGGTCGCGTTCACCCACGCCCACCACGCCGCCGGCAGGAACGCGAAGAAGATCAGTCCGTCCGCCCACGCCGGCCCGGCCGATGAGGCGCACCCTCCGCGCCGTCCGGCTGTGCGCTGGGGTCAGCCGGACAGCGCCACCCGGCCCTCCCGCGGGCACGGCATCAAGCCCCGAAGTACTGGTTCCCCAGCGCCTTGCTCTTCAGCGCGTCGAACTCCCCTTGGCTGATCGTCCCGGCATCCAGCAGTGCCTTGGCCTGTGCGATGTCCGCCGCGGGAGTCCTGGACGCGGACGGCCGGTAGTCATCCGCTTCGGGCACGCCACCGCCCTGCGCTGCCCTGGCGCGTTCGGCCATGCCCTTTCCTCGTGCGATCACGTACACGAGAGCGGTCAGGAAGGGCGCGAAGACCAGGAAGATGATCCAGACGGCTTTGAGCCAGCCGTTGAGCTTGTGGTCGCGGAACAGGTCACTGATGATCAGGAAGACCACGAAGATGTAGACCGCGAAATAGAAGATCCACAGCAGGTACCAGAAGAAATCGCCGAAGAACATGTGAGTACCCCCGAACTCAGAGATGGTCGCGCTCAGCATAGCGAGCGCGACCACGTCAGGGTATCGAGGGCGCGCGCTACTCGCGCGACTGGTAGATCGGGGCCTTGCCGTGCACGGCGTCGCCGATCTTGTGGATGCGGATGTCGTTGGTGGAGCCGATGATTCCGGGAGGAGAACCCGAGATCACCACGACCTTGTCCCCCACCTTCGCCAGCTCGCCCGACAGGAAGAAGTCGTCCACCTGGATGAACATCCGGTCGGTGTGTGCGACGTGGTCGACGAGCGTCGACTGCACGCCCCACGTGAGCGCCATACGGCGCCGGATGGCCGGCTCGGGAGTGAACCCGATCATGGGGATGCGGGGACGCAGCCGCGACATCCGGCGCGCCGTGTCGCCGGACTCGGTGAAGATGCAGAGGTACTTCGCCTCGACGAACTCCGCCACCTCGAGCGCGGCGAGCGTGATCGCGCCGCCCTGCGTGCGCGGCTTGGTGGTGAGCGGGTGGATCCGCTCGAGACCGTGCTCCTCGGTGGAGTCGACGATGCGAGCCATGGTCTCGACGACCACCACGGGGTACTTGCCCACGCTCGTCTCGCCCGAGAGCATGACGGCGTCCGCACCGTCGAGGACGGCGTTGGCGACGTCGCTGGTCTCGGCGCGCGTCGGAACCGGGTTGTCGATCATCGACTCGAGCATCTGCGTCGCGACGATGACGGGCTTGGCCATGCGGCGGCAGAGCTCGACGGCCCGCTTCTGAACGATCGGCACCGCCTCGAGGGGCAGCTCGACGCCGAGGTCGCCGCGGGCGACCATGATGCCGTCGAATGCGTCGATGATCTCCTCGAGGTTGTCGACCGCCTGCGGCTTCTCGATCTTCGCGATCACCGGGATGTGACGACCCTCCTCCGCCATGATCACGTGAACGCGCTGGACGTCCTTCGCGCTGCGCACGAACGACAGGGCGATCAGGTCGGCGCCGATGCGCAGTCCCCAGCGCAGGTCAGCCTCGTCCTTCTCCGACAGCGCGGGCACGTTGACGGCCACGCCCGGGAGGTTGATTCCCTTGTTGTTCGAGACCGGTCCGGCGACGATCACCTCGGTCGTCACGACGGTGCCGTCGCTTTCGAGCACCTTGACCTTGACCTTGCCGTCGTCGATCAGCAGGAAATCGCCCGGGTTGACGTCGGCGGGCAGCCCCTTGAAGGTCGTCGAGACGATCTCCTTGCTGCCTGCGATGTCTTCGGTGGTGATCTTGAAGATGTCACCGACCGCGAGATTGTGGGGGCCGTCGGCGAACTTGCCCAGGCGGATCTTCGGCCCCTGCAGGTCGACCAGGACCGCGACCGCGCGACCGGCATCGTCAGCGGCCTTGCGGACATTCGCGAAGCTGGCCTCGTGCACCGTGTAGTCGCCGTGGCTGAGGTTCATCCGCGCCACGTCCACACCCGCATCGATGATCGCGCGCACCTGCTCGTACGTGGAGGTTGCGGGTCCGAGGGTGGCCACGATCTTGGCGCGTCTCATCGTATGTATGCTCCGGGGTGGTGTTGGCGAGGGGGTGGTGGCGGATCCGCCGCGGCAAGCCTACGCGGGCTGCAAGCCGATCGCGACATCGTTGGGATGCACCGGCGCGGGCAGCGCGGTCTCGCCCATCAGGTACTCGTCCACGCAGGCTGCGGCGGCTCGACCCTCGGCGATCGCCCAGACGATCAGCGACTGTCCGCGCCCGGCATCGCCGGCGACGAAGACGCCGGGGGCGGTCGTCTGATAGTCGTTCTCCCGTTCCACGTTGCCACGGGTGGTGAACTGCGCTCCGAGCTGCTCCTCGAGGAGCGTGCGCTCGGGCCCCGTGAAACCCATCGCGATCAGCACGAGATCCGCGGGGATCTCGCGCTCCGTACCGCTCTTGGGAACGCGGCGTCCATCGAGGAACTCCGTCTCGGCGACTCGCAGTGCGCGCACCTCGCCCCCGCCGTTGCCGAGGAACTCGACGGTCGACGCGAGATACGACCGCTCGCCGCCCTCCTCGTGTGCGGACTGCACCTCGAAGACGGTGGGCGTCATCGGCCACGGCTGGTGCTCAGGGCGAGCGCCGGGCGGCTGCTTGCCGATCGCCAGGTTCGTGACGCTGAGGGCGCCCTGACGGTGGGCGGTGCCGATGCAGTCAGCGCCGGTGTCGCCGCCGCCGATCACCACGACGTGCTTGCCCTCCGCGGTGATCTGGTTGGGGACCGAGTCGCCGGCGAGCGCCTTGTTCGACTCGACGAGGTACTCCATCGCCATGTGAACGCCCGCCAGATCGCGTCCGGGGATCGACAGTTCGCGCGGCACCGTGGCGCCCGTCGCGATCACGACCGCGTCGTAGCGTGCGCGCAGATCGCTCCAGGAGATGTCGGTGCCGATTTCGACGCCTGCGCGGAAACGGGTGCCCTCGTCCTGCATCTGACGCAGCCGGTACTCGAGGTGGCGCTTCTCCATCTTGAAGTCGGGGATGCCGTAGCGCAGCAGTCCGCCGATCCGGTCGTCCCGCTCGAAGACCGCGACGGTGTGACCCGCGCGGGTGAGCTGCTGAGCGGCCGCGAGGCCGGCGGGGCCGGATCCGACGACCGCGACCGTCTTGCCGGTGAGGCGCCCCGGTGGCTCGGGCTCCACCCAGCCGCTCGCGAAGGCCTCGTCGATGATCGACACTTCGATCTGCTTGATGGTGACGGCGGGCTGGTTGATCCCGAGGACGCACGAGCTCTCGCAGGGCGCCGGGCAGAGCCGCCCGGTGAACTCGGGGAAGTTGTTGGTCGCGTGCAGTCGCTCGATGGCCGAGCGGCCCTCACCCCGCCAGGTCAGGTCGTTCCACTCCGGAATCAGGTTGCCCAGCGGGCATCCCTTGTGACAGAACGGGATGCCGCAATCCATGCAGCGCCCGGCCTGACGACGCAGGACCGCCGAGTCGCCCGGCTCGTAGACCTCTTTCCAGTCCATGATCCGCACCGGAACGGGGCGACGGGGCGGCAGCTCGCGATCCGTCACCTTCAGGAAGCCCTTGGGATCAGCCACCGGTCACCTCCAGGATGCGTGTCCAGACGACGTCGCCGTCGGGGTCGAGACCTTCGGCCACAGCCTCTTGACGGGTCAGGAGCACCGCGGCGTAGTCGCGCGGCATCACCCGGACGAAGTTGTCGAGTTCCGATTCGAATCGATCGAGGAGGGATGCCGCGAGCGTCGAGTCCGTTTCGGCCAGGTGCTGTTCCAGCAGATCGCGCAGGATTTCGGCGTCGCCCGAGCCCAGCTCGCCCAGTTCGAGCTCGCCGGCGGCCAGCGCCTCGCGGTTGACCAGCGCACGATCGAGTTTGTAGATGTACGCCGACCCACCGGACATGCCGGCGCCGAGGTTGCGGCCGGTCGCCCCGAGGATGACCGCGAGTCCGCCGGTCATGTACTCCAGCGCGTGATCGCCGACGCCCTCGACGACGGCGGTCGCGCCGGAGTTGCGGACGAAGAACCGCTCGCCCACCACGCCGCGCAGGAACATCGTCCCCTGGGTGGCGCCGTACCCGATCACATTGCCGGCGATCACGTTCTCGGAAGCGTCGAACGTCGCTCCGCGCGGTGGCCGGATCACGATCTGACCCCCGGACAGGCCCTTGCCGACGTAGTCATTGGAGTCGCCTTCCAGGCGGAGGGTGATCCCGGCAGGCATGAAGGCGCCGAAGGACTGCCCGGCCGAGCCGGTCAGGTTGACGACGATCGAGCCGGACGGCATCCCGTTCTCACCGTGGGCGAGGGTCACGTGGTGTCCGAGCATCGTTCCGACGGCGCGCTCGGTGTTGCGGATCGGCAGGTCGAACGTGATCGTTCCGCTGTGGGCGATGACGTCCCGCGCGGCCTCGATCAGCGGCACGTCGAAGTGCTCGTCGAGCTCGTGCTCCTGCGGGTGCGTGTTGCGACGTGCCTGGTCGTCGGCGAAGACCGGTCCGGTCAGGATCGGCGTGAGGTCGAGCCCGCTCGCCTTCCAGTGCTCCACGGCGCCGTTGATGTCGAGGACCTCGTGGTGTCCGATCGCCTCCTCGAGCGACCGGAAGCCCAGCTCGGCGAGGTACTCGCGCACCTCCTCGGCGATGAACTCCATGAAGTTGACGACGAACTCCGGCTTTCCGGCGAAGCGCTCCCGCAGCACGGGGTTCTGCGTGGCGACGCCGACCGGGCAGGTGTCGAGGTGGCAGACGCGCATCATGACGCAGCCCGACACCACGAGCGGCGCGGTGGCGAAACCGAACTCCTCCGCGCCCAGCAGCGCGCCGATGATGACGTCGCGCCCTGTCTTGAGCTGGCCGTCGACCTGCACGACCACACGATCGCGCATGCCGTTGAGCATGAGCGTCTGCTGCGTCTCGGCGAGGCCGAGCTCCCACGGCGTACCCGCGTGCTTCAGCGAGTTCAGCGGGCTCGCGCCCGTGCCGCCGTCGTGACCGGAGACCAGGATGACGTCGGCGAGGGCCTTTGCGGTGCCGGCGGCGACCGCTCCGATCCCCGACTGGCTCACGAGCTTGACGTGCACGCGCGCCTTCGGATTGGCCCGCTTGAGGTCGAAGATCAGCTGCTTGAGGTCCTCGATCGAGTAGATGTCGTGGTGCGGCGGCGGCGAGATCAGCCCGACGCCCGCCGTCGCGTGCCGAGTTCGCGCAACCCACGGATACACCTTCGTCGGCGGCAGCTGGCCGCCTTCGCCCGGCTTCGCGCCCTGGGCGAGCTTGATCTGGATGTCGTCGGCCTTGGTGAGGTAGAGGCTCGTCACGCCGAAGCGGCCGCTGGCGACCTGCTTGATGGAGCTGCGGCGCTCGGGATCCAGAAGCCGGTCGACGTCCTCCCCGCCTTCGCCCGTGTTGGACTTGCCGCCGATGCGGTTCATGGCGATGGCCAGGGTCTCGTGGGCTTCCTTCGAAATCGAGCCGTAGCTCATCGCGCCCGTGGAGAACCGCTTCACGATCGACGAGACGGGTTCGACCTCGTCGAGGGGCACGGGCTTTCGCACCCCCGGGCGCAGGGCGAACAGCCCGCGGAGGGTGTTGAGCTCGGATGCCTGGTCGTCGACGAGCTTGGTGTACTCCCGGAAGATGTCGTACCGGCGCGTCCGCGTGGCGTGCTGCAGCCGGAAGACCGTGTCGGGGTTGAACAGGTGCGGTGACCCGTCGCGCCGCCACTGGTATTCGCCGCCGGTCCACAGGCGCTCGTGCGCGCGCACAGCGGCGTCCTCCGGGTAGGCGTACTCGTGACGGGCGGCGTTCTCGGCTGCGATGACGTCGAGCGCGACGCCGCCGAGCTTGGTCTCGGTGCCTGTGAAGTACGCGTCCACGAAGGCCTGCGAGAGCCCGATCGCCTCGAAGACCTGCGCACCCGCGTACGACGAGACCGTCGAGATGCCCATCTTCGACATGATCTTCAGGACGCCCTTGCCGAGCGCGTAGATGAGGTTCTTGACGGCCTTCTGGGGCGTGATTCCCGTGATGTAGCCGGCGCGGACCAGGTACTCCACCGTCTCCATGGCCAGATAGGGGTTGACCGCCGACGCGCCGTACCCGATGAGGGTCGCTACGTGGTGCACCTCGCGCACGTCCCCCGCCTCGACCACGAGGCCGCACTTCATGCGCGTCTCGTTGCGGATCAGGTGGTGGTGCACGGCCGCGAGCATCAGCAGCGAAGGGATCGGGGCCAGGTCCTTGTTCGAGTCGCGGTCGCTGAGCACGATGAACTCGGCGCCGTCCTCGATGGCCTCGTCGACCTCGGCGCACATCTGAGCGATGCGCTTCTGCATGCCCTTGTGCCCGGCCTCGACGCGGTACAGACCGCGGATCGTGACCGAGGAGCGGCCCGGAAGTGCGGTGTCGATGTGCTGGATCTTGGCCAGCTCGTCGTTGTCGATCACCGGGAAGTCCAGCGTGACCGATCTCGCGTGCTCCGGCCCCCAGTCCAGGAGGTTCCGCTCCGGGCCGAGACCGAGGGCGAGCGAGGTGACGACCTCCTCGCGGATGGAGTCCAGCGGCGGGTTGGTCACTTGAGCGAACTGCTGCGTGAAGTAGTCGAAAAGCAGACGCGGACGCTGGCTCAGCACGGCGACCGGCGTATCGCTGCCCATGGCGCCGAGCGGCTCGGCCCCGTTCTGTCCCATGGGGGTCAGCAGGATGCGCACCTCCTCCTCCGTGTAGCCGAAGGTGCGCTGGCGCCGGGTGATCGAGGCGATGGGGTGCACGATGTGCTCGCGCTCGGGAAGATCGGCAAGCCGCACGCGACCGGCGTCCAGCCATTCCGCCCAGGGCTCCTGGTCGGCCAGCTGCGCCTTGATCTCGTCCTCTTCGACGATGCGGCGCTGCGCGGTGTCGACGAGGAACATGCGGCCGGGACGCAGTCGTCCGCGACGCTTGATCCGCTCCGGCGCGAAGTCGAGCACGCCGGTCTCGCTGCCGATCACGATGAATCCGTCGGTGGTCTCGGTCCAGCGACCGGGGCGCAGCCCGTTGCGGTCGAGGGTCGCGCCGACGAGGGTGCCGTCGGTGAAGATCAGCGCCGCCGGTCCGTCCCACGGCTCCATCTGCATGGAGTGGTAGTCGTAGAAGGCGCGCAGCTTCGGATCGATGTCCGTCTGCTTCTCGTACGCCTCGGGGACCATCATCATGATCGCGTGGGGCAGGCTCCGACCGGTCAGGGTCAGAAGCTCGAGGACCTCGTCGAACGACGCGGAGTCGCTCGCCCCCTCGGTGCAGATCGGCAGCAGCGGACGGATGTCGCCCAGAAGCTCCGACTCCAGCTGCGACTGTCGCGCGCGCATCCAGTTGCGGTTGCCGTTGACGGTGTTGATCTCGCCGTTGTGCGCGAGCATCCGCAGCGGCTGCGCGAGCGGCCACGAAGGGAACGTATTCGTCGAGTACCGCGAGTGCACGACCGCCAGCTCGGAGGCGAACCGCTCGTCCTGCAGGTCGGGATAGAACGGCTCCAGCTGGAGCGTGGTGACCATGCCCTTGTAGCCGAGAGTGCGCGACGACAGCGAGACGATGTACGAGCCGAGCTCGGTGCGCGCGCGCTTGCGCAGCCGGAACACGCGACGGTCGAGCGCGATGCCCGAGAGCGCGGGGGCATCGCCGACCGCGGGCCGGGAGACGAAGAGCTGCTCGAACACCGGTCGTGCCTCGTAGGCGAGCTTGCCCAGGTTCTCCTCGGCGGTCGGCACCTCGCGCCATCCGAGCAGCTCGAGGTTCTCGCTCTCGGCGATCTGCTCGATCCCGGCCTTCTCTGCGGCGCGGCGCTCGTCGTCGCGGGGCAGGAAGATCATGCCTGCGGCATACTCCCCCACCGGAGGAAGCTCGAAGTCCACGACCGCGCGGAGGAACGCATCAGGCATCTGCGTCAGGATGCCGGCTCCGTCGCCCGTGCCCGCATCGGAGCCGATCGCGCCGCGGTGCTCGAGGTTGCGCAGGGCGGTGAGGGCGAGGTCAATGATGTCGTGCCCCGCCTCGCCGCGCAGCGTCGCGACCATGGCGAGGCCGCAGGCGTCCTTCTCGAAGGCAGGGTTGTACATCCCCTGCTTGCGGGGAAGCGTGCCGAAAGAATGCTCTGCGGCGCCGGAACGGGGGCTCGAAGCCATACCTACCGTCCTCACGTGAATGCTCAAGATGGGACGACGTCGGCCCTGTACTGCGGAAGCTGAAGCCCACCCTTTCGGTGGTGCGCTACTTGGTGGCGACTGTGCTTGTGGCCGTGCCCTCGGGAATCTGGGCGACTCCGTCTGCCGGTGGTTCGCTGACGTCGACGTAGTCGCCCTGCGATTGTACCGTGCCTGCGGGCTTCCACTCCCGGCCGGGCCGGTACGGAGACGGCTCGGAGCCGGGATGCCGGCGCTTCTGCACGAAGAAGATCACGAGGCCCAGGATGACTCCGAAGATGGCCGCCCACACGTTGCTGCGGAGCCCGAGGATGATCTCGCTGGGATCGATGCGGATCGATTCCCAGACGATGCGGCCGGCGCTGTACCAGACGAGATAGACACCGAAGAGCCGTCCCCACTGGAGCCGGAACTTGTGACCGACCCACAACAGGACGAGCACGCCGAGCCCGTTCCACAGCACCTCGTAGAGGAACGTCGGGTGGAAGAGGGTCCCGGGCTCGAGTCCGGGCGGGAACGCGGCGTTGTCGCTGTCGATCTCCAGGCCCCACGGTAGGTCGGTGGGCAGGCCGAACAGCTCCTGGTTGAACCAGTTCCCGAAGCGGCCGATCGCCTGCGCCAGCAGCAGACCGGGTGCGAGGGCGTCGGCGAAGGTCCAGAACCGGATGCCGGTCCACCGGCATCCGAGCCATGCGCCGATCGCGCCGCCGAGCAGGGCGCCGTAGATCGCGATGCCGCCCTCCCAGATGCGGAAGATGGCCCAGAAGTCGGCTCCCGCGCCGAAGTAGAACCCGGGGTGGGTGAGCACGTGGTAGATCCGCGCCCCGATGATGGCCAGCGGAACCGCGATGAGGCAGATGTCGATGACGACCCAGGGCTCGGCGCCGCGTCGCGTCAGACGCCAGTTCGTGAGCAACACGGCGGCGATGATGCCCGCGATGATGCACAGCGCGTAGAGGTGGATGCGCAGCGGACCGATGTCGAAGTAGCTGATCGTCGGGCTGGGGATGCTGGCGACGACGCTCGCGGCGGCGTTGATCATGGGCGATCGTTCCTTGCTGGTGAGGATGCCGGCGGCGGGGCCGACGATCAGAGTCTAGATCGAGGTTCGCGCGGTGCCCGCGGCGAGAGCCCGGGCCGTTCGGGCCAGCCCGTCCAGCCCGCCGTCCCGCAAGGCCCGCACGAGCGCGGTGCCCACGATCGCGCCGTCCGCGTACTCGAGCACGCCGGCGACCTGGTCGGCTGTGGAGATGCCGATCCCGACGCACGCGCGCAGATCGGTCGTAGCGCGGTCGCGCATCCGGTCGACGAGCCGGCGTGCCGCGGCATCGAGCTGCTCCCGCTCCCCGGTGATGCCCATCGTGGAGACCGTGTACACGAAGCCGGTGGATTCGGCGAGGATGAGGTCGAGGCGCTCGTCGGTCGAGGTGGGGGCGGCCAGGAACACGCGATCCAGGCCGGTGCGCTTGCTGGCTGCGATCCACTCGGCCGCAGCATCCGGGGTGATGTCGGGCGTGATGAGCCCCGCGCCGCCCGCGGCGAGCAGGTCGTCGGCGTAACGGTCGACCCCGTACTGCAGCACCGGGTTCCAGTACGTCATGACGAGAACGGGCACGTCCGTCCGACGGGTGATCTCGCGCACCGCGGTGAAGGTGTCGCGCAGCCGGAACCCGCCTGCGAGCGCGGCCTGCGTGGCCTCCTGGATGACGGTCCCGTCCATCACCGGGTCGGAGTACGGCGGGCCGAGCTC
>NZ_DASUNI010000058.1:0-23728 GCF_036277215.1 Microbacterium sp.
CGTTCTCAGCAATCGGAAGATGCAGGCTTCCGTCTGTCGTCGTGGAATTGTGACAGCGGATTCCCTCGCCCCGCAAGACCCCCGCGGCCGAGATCGGTGGAAAAGATGCGACGGCCGGCATACAAGCCGGGTCGCCGTGACCACCGCGGCATTTCACGTCTCCGCGGGCGAGTCGGCCGCATCCATGCTTTCGAGCATCGTCCGCTCGATGATGCCGACGGAGTCATACGCCGCCAGAGCGGTCGCTACCTCAGCGACCCGGCCTCTCATGGCGGCGTCCTTCCGCACGCGCGCGGCTCCTCGCGAGATGGCACGCGCCGAGGGGTGTTCGGAGCGCAGATCCACCGCCAGCCCGCGATAGGCGAGTCGGGCGTTGATGTCGCCCTTGCCCTCGCGTTTGCCGGCGACCAGCAGCGGCACTCCGTGACTCAGGGCCAGCAGCACGCCCCCGAGTCCGCCGTTCGTGACGTACAGCTCCGCGTGCGGGAAGAGCTGGTCGAAATCGACGAATTCCTCGATCAGCACGTCGGCCGAGGAGTACCGAGCCCGCAGCTCCTCGGTGCCGACGCCGCCGGTCACGACGACGACGAGCCGGTCGTCGCCCGTGAACGCCTCGATCGCCGGGATAATGAGCTTCCGTGGGTCGTGGTTGTCGACGGTTCCCTGCGAGACGACGACGATCTGCCCCGACCGGTTCGAGATGCGCGCGTCCAGCGGTTCCGCAGCCGGGCGGCGGTACGGCAGCAGCGCGCCCACCCACTCCGCGTTGGGCGGCACGTAAGCGCCGGGATAGTCGAGTTCGGGAATCCCGACGTTGAAGACGCGGCGCGCGACGTCGGGCTGCTGCGTGCAGTCGAAATAGTCCTCGACCGTCACGGGCGCGAGCCCCTCCTCCGCGAGGAATTCGTTGAACGTCTCGACGCCCTTGCGGCTGCCGGAGACGAGCATCCACCGTGCGACGCGGTTCGCGCTGCGACCGACGATCGTCCGGGGCGGTCGCAGCGCGAAGAACGGCGTGATGGCATTCGGGCCGCGCAGCGTCGGGGCGGCGATCGACCCCATCACGAAGACGGGCACGTCGAGTCGCTTCGCGGCGAGATACCCGGCGTAGAACGCTCCGTCGATGAGCAACGCGTCGAACGGGAACCGTTCGCGAGCTGCGCGGATGTCGCGGAACTGCGCTCCGGCAGGACGCGCGAAGAACACATCCGCATCGAACTCGATCGCCTTCGCTCCCTTGAGCTTCTGGCGCTGCGGAAAAAGGGCGTTGACATTGTCGGCGGTGATCTCCACGGCCTCCTGGTACGGGATCACCCCGAGTCCGAGACGCTCGACGCGTGGGGCGTACTCGGGACCCGCGTACCAGCGCACATCGTGTCCCAGCTCGGCGAGGCGCACCGCGGGACCGGTCAGCGGATTGAAATGACCCGCTGCGGGCACCGTCGCGACCAGAATTCGCATGTCAGCCTCCCTGGAGTCGGCTTGAGGGGCCATGTCGCTGTAGTATTTCACTATAGTGAGCCACTAGTGAATATGTCCAGTAGAATGACGGCATGCCTGACAGTCTCTCCGAGCAAGCGCCCCACGGCGCACGTGCGCCGGGTCCCGGCGCTGCACACCGCGGGGTCCGCCGTCAGAAGGCGCTGGAAACGCGGTGGCGGGTCATGGATGCCGCGCTCGCGGAGTTCACCGAGCGCGGGTATCACGACACAACGATGGCTGCAATCGCCGAACGTGCGGGGGTCGCGGTGCAGACCGTCTACCTCGGCTTCCGCACGAAGAGCGGGCTCCTGGAGGAGCTCGTCGGCAACGCAGTCCTGGGTCGCACGCGCGAGGGCGAGATCGGGCCGCCCGACGAAACCGAGGGCTGGGCGCGCGCGCTGTCTGAGCCGGACGGCACCACGTCGCTCGCTCTCTTCGTCGACATGGCGCTTCCTGTCTACGAACGCACCTCGGCGATCAGCGACGCCGGCCGATCGGCGTACGCATCCGATCCGTACCTGGCCGAGTGGTGGGTGCGCAGCGAGGCGCTGCGCCTGGACGGATGCCTGCAGATGGTCCGAGCCCTCGCCGATCACGGCGCGCTGCGGCCCGGATTGAGCGTCGAGGAGGCGGCCGACGTTCTGGCCACCACGCTGTCGCCGCAGTCGTTCCTCGCCTTCACGGTCGACCGGGGCTGGTCCGTGGATCACCTCGGCGCGTGGCTGAAGGATGCGCTGCCGCGGCTGCTCGTCGACGCGCGCTAACGCTCGCTCGACACGAGGGCCCGAACGGCGGGAGCGATCTCTTCGCCGATCGCCTGCAACGACGTCGCGTCATCGGTCGCGAAGATGAACGTCCCGATGCCATCCTCGAGCGCCATGGCAGCGAGGCGCTCGGCCGTGTGTCGCGCCTCTTGCGGCGGCCCCACGTTCAGGAGCCGCCGGATGTCACGAGGATCGCGCCCCGCCGAGGTTGCGGCCTCGTCGATGGCGAGGTTGCCGCGGCCGAGGTCGCCCGGCTCGAGGTGGCCGAGCGAGGGGAGCCAGCCGTCACCCTTGCGACCGGTGAGTGAGAGCATCCGAGGCTTGTAGGCGCCGATCCAGATCGGGATGTCGTGAGCCGGACGCGGTCCGCGCTTCGCCCCGTGTACGCGGTGGTACGCGCCGTCCGTGAACGCGCCACGCCTCTCCTCGGTGTTCCACAGCTCACGGATCACGTCGATGGCGTCTTCGAGGGCGCTGACGGCCTGCCCGGGTGTGAGTCTGGTGCCGCCCATGGCGACGATTGCGTCCCAGAATCCTCCAGCGCCGAGACCGAGCGCGAAACGACCGCCCGACAGGAGGTCGAGGCTGGCCGACGCGCGCGCCACGACGGCGGGCGGCCGGAGCGGGATGTTCAGCACGTTGGGTGCGATCCGGATGCCGCCGGTGCGCGCCGCAACGAACGACATCAGCGTCCAGGTGTCGAGGAATCGCGGCTGGTACGGATGGTCCTGGAAGGTGACGACATCCAACCCGGACGCCTCGGCCACCCGGGCGAGTGCGACCGGAACCTGCGGGTCGGCGGCCGATGGCGTGATGAACGCGCCGAATTCGAGCGGGTGTCCGTAGTCCACGGTCGTCACAACGGCCCGTCGGAGCCGGCCATTCCGCGCGCCGGGACGATGCGCACGCAGGTCACTGCGTCCGCCAGCATCCCTCGACGTGATCGTCGACCATGCCGGCGGACTGCATCAACGCGTACATCGTCGTGGGCCCGACGAACCGGAAGCCGAGTTTGCGGAGCGCCTTGCTCATCGCCGCGGAATCCGGCGTCACGGCAGGCACCTCGGCGAAGGACCGCGGACGGGCGCGGCCGTCCGGGGGCGCAAACGACCACAGCAGGGCGTCGAGGTCGCCGTCGCCCATCTCTCGGACGAGGCGGGCGTTGGAGATCGTCGCTTCGATCTTCGACCGATTGCGAATGATCCCCGCGTCGGTCATCAGCCGCTCGACATCCTCGGAGGTGAACGCCGCCACGGTAGCCGGCTCGAACCCGGCGAACACCTCGCGGAACCGCGGTCGCTTGCGCAGGATGGTGATCCACGACAGACCGGCCTGGAAGCCCTCGAGGCTCATCTTCTCGAAGAGCGCTCGGTCGCCGTGCAGCGGCCGTCCCCACTCCTCGTCGTGATAGCGCTGGTACTCGGCGTCCTCGGCCGCCCACGCGCACCGGGCGATTCCGTCGCCGCCGATGCGCACGTCGCGGATCGGATCGTCGGGGCTCACTCAGCCAGGATAGGTGCCGCGTCGACACACTCGGCGGGGCTCACGGGGTGAGGATGACGTGTCCGGCCTTTCCGCGCGCGACGTGAGTGTGCGCGGCGTCGCCGTTCTCGAAGGGATAGACGCCGTCCACCACCGGCCGGATCCTGCCCGCCGATACCAGCGCGCTCGTCGCCTCCAGGTCAGCGCGCACGATCGAGGCCTTGCGCAGGCCCGTGAAGGCGATCCGCGAACGCCGGCCGCGGGACCCGAGGGTGAGCGCATGCCATGCGAGCGCGCCGAACGTCGGCACGGTGATCAGGTAGCGGCCGCCTCGCGTCAGGATGCGGCGCGCACGCCGGTAGCCCATCGTGCCGACGACATCGAACACCACGTCGTACTGCTCGGGCAGGATCGTCACGTCGACCGCCCGGTAGTCGTACACGTGCGCCGCGCCGAGATCGCGCACCAGCTGGGCGCGCGCCGCGCTGCACACGGCGGCGACCTCCGCCCCGGTCGCGACCGCCAGCTGCACCGCCGCCGTTCCGACCGCCCCGGACGCTCCGTTGATCAGGATCCGCTCGCCGGCTCGGAGTCGGGCCGTGTCGCGCAGGAACGACATCGCGGTCGCATCGACGAGGGATGCGGCATCCGTGGCCGTGAGACCGGCCGGTCGGAGCGCGACCGCGCCGTCCTGGGGCACCACCACAAGCTCGGCGTGAGCGCCCATGGCGGCACCCGTCACGCCCCACACCCGGTCGCCGACGGCGAAGCGGGTCACCCCGTCGCCGATGGCCTCGACCGTTCCGGCGAAATCAGCACCGAGTACGGGCAGGCGCGGCCTGCGCAGTCCCGCGAAGAGCCGCGCCGCGAACGGCGAGCCGGATCGGAGTGCGGCATCCGCGGTGGACAGGTCGCTGGCTTCCACGCGCACGAGCAGCTCGCCCGCCCGCGGGGCCGGATCGGGGATCTCCGCCCACTCGACGACCTCGGGTCCGCCGTAGCGTCGGCTCACGACAGCGTGCATGATGGCCTCCTGATGTAAAGAATCCTTGACATGAAGATACGCTTCGTCCGTATCGGGTGTCAAGGATTCTTTACACGCTTCCTGCAGGTCGAATGACCGCGAGACTGCAACAGCAGGTTGAAACGGGTGGGGTTTCACCCACAGTCTCGGCCCGCAGTTGCAGTCTCGGCGAGGAGGGTCAGGGGGCGCTACTTCTTGTGTGCGGCGGCCTTCTCCGAGATCGGCGCCGCGCCGGACGCGGCGAGATCGCGGTAGTACTCGCGGGCCTCGTCCTGGCGTGCCTGCTCGGCTCCCGAAGCGATCGGCGCACGCAGGTGCTCGGGCGCATAGCCGAACGCATCGACGAGGTCCTGCGCGTGCGGCCGCAGGCGCAGGCACAGGCGGTCGATGTACGCCGAGACGGCTCCGGCCCGCTGCGACGACAAGCGTCCGTGGATCAGGTACCACGAGAGGTGCTTCTCGATGAGGCCGAGACCGAACAGGTCGCGCAGCCAGATGAGGACGTGCTTGGTCCCCGCGTGCTCCACCCCGTTCACGGCATCCGTGAACGCCTCCCACTGGAGCAGCTCGGCGTGGGCGCGCGCCGCTTCGATCAGCTCGGACTGGTTCGCGTTGAACAGCGCAGCCGCATCGGCGGGCGAGAGGGCGGATGCCGGACGCAGACGATTCGCGACGTCGGCGACCATCTGCTGCACACGCCCGGCGAGCAGTTCGTGCTGCTGGTCGGCTCGGAGGCCCCGTTCGATGGCCCGTGCGGTCGAGCCGAAGTCGGTCACCGCCTGCCCCAGCTGGCGCATGCCGGCGCCGTGGAACACCTTGCCTGCGGTGTGTCCGAGGGCGTACGCGGCGAGGGCCTTGGCATCCTTGCCCTTGAACTGCTTGCCGAAGTCGCTCAGCAGGCGCTTGCCGACCAGCTGCAGCAGCACGTTGTTGTCGCCCTCGAAGGTCACGTAGATGTCGAGGTCGGCCCGCAGCCCGACGAGACGGTTCTCGAAGAGGAACCCCGCCCCGCCGCAGGCTTCGCGCGCCTCTTGGAGCGTGTCGAGCGCGTGCCAGGTCGACAGCGGCTTGAGTGCGGCGGCAAGGGTCTCGAGGTCTTCGCGGTCGGCATCCGTGTCGGCCTTGCCGCTGAAGACCGCATCGAACTTCTGCAGGAACTCGTCGTGCGCGAAGATCGACGCGTACGTCGTCGCGAGGCGGGTGAGCAGGCGGCGCTGGTGCTTGCCGTAGTCCAGCAGCACGACCTCGTCGCTGCCGGCACCGGAATCGAACTGGCGACGCTGGTTCGCGTAGGTGATCGCGATGTCCAGCGCGATCGCCGAGGCCCACGACGCCGCACCGTCGAGCGAGACGCGCCCCTGGACCAGGGTTCCGAGCATCGTGAAGAAGCGGCGGCCCGGACTGGAGATGTGGCTCGAGTACGTGCCGTCGGGTGCGACGTCGCCGTACTTGTTGAGCAGGTTGGCGCGGGGCACGCGAACCTGATCGAAGCGCAGGCGACCGTTGTCGATGCCGTTCAGTCCGCCCTTGAGTCCGTCGTCCTCGCCTCCGATGCCCGGGAGGAACTGCCCGTTCTCGTCGCGCAGCGGAACGTAGAAGCAGTGCACGCCGTGGTTGACCCCGTGGGTGATGAGCTGGGCGAACACCGTCGCGGCGATCCCGTGCAGCGCCGCATTGCCGAGGTAGTCCTTCCACGCACCGCGGAACGGCGTGTGGATCACGAACTCCTCGGTTCCGGGGTCGTACGTGGCCGTCGTGCCGATGGCGGCCACATCCGAGCCGTGGCCGGTCTCGGTCATCGCGAACGCGCCCGGGATCTCGAGGCTCATGATCCCCGGCAGCCACTTGTCGTGGTGCTCCTTCGTGCCCAGCTGCAGCACCGCCGAGCCGAAGAGTCCCCACTGCACCCCGGACTTGATCTGCAGGCTCGGGTCGGCGGCGACCAGCTCGACGAACCCGGCGATGTTGGCGCCGTTGTCGGCCTCTCCGCCGTACTCCTTCGGGAACGCGCGGTGGACACCCCCATTGTCCACCAGCAGGTGCATCTGGCTGAGGACGCGCTCCCGGTGCTCCTCCATGCCGAGGCCGTCGACCCGCCAGAACGCCGGATCCTTGATCATCTCGCGGGCTTCGCGGCGGGTCTCGCCCCAGGTGCCGAGCAGCAGGTCGGTGACGGCGTCGACGTCGATGCGCGGCTCGGATGCTTCGGCGGCGGTGTGCGGTGCGGTCGGGGCGCCGCCGGCGGGCGTGCGCCTGCTGGTGGCGGGCTTTTTCGGACGGACGGCGGCGTCGGCCATGGCGTCACCTTTCGGAGGAGAGACAGGATGCTTCGACCGTAGGACTCCCACAAGCTCGGGCAAAGTCCGTTGGACGTTCTGCACAACCCTGATCGGCCCGCCGGAGCGCGCCGATTGTGTCCTCCCGACAGGCGGGCGGACTGTGCGCCCGTCGGCATCCGGAATCGTCCATCGATGCGGGCGGAATCGACGCCCGCGCACATCGGACCCGGACCTTGCCTGTCTCGGCAACGGGGTTGAAGAATGAGCCACCGGACCGAGGCGGAGGATGCGATGCGAGTGACGCTCCAGCAGTGGGCGCGGGATGACCTCCCCGTGCTGGAGCGCGCCAACACACCCGAGATGACCTCTCATTTGGGCGGACCCGAGTCACCCGACGACCTGCTGCAGCGTCACGAACGGTACCTGCGCCTGGGGGATGCGGGGCTGGCGCGCATGTTCCGCATCGACGTCGACGGCGAACCCGCGGGCGGGATCGGCTGGTGGCAGGTCGACCACGAGGGAGTGCCCGCGTACGAGACGGGGTGGAACGTGTTCCCCGAGCAGCAGGGCAAGGGCGTCGCCTCGGCCGCGCTGCGAGAGGTCATTCGCAGAGTCGCGGCCCTCGGCGACCGCACGCTGCTCGTGGCGTACCCCGGAGTGGACAATGCACCCTCGAATGCGCTGTGCCGCCGCGCGGGTTTCACGCACACGGGGGCCGACACCGCGCCCTGGCGCGGCGGGCGGATCACGTTCAACGTGTGGGAACTGGATCTGTCGCCGCTCGACCTCGCCGGTCGCCGGCCCGACCACGACGAGCGCTTCGACGCCGATGACCTCGACCGTTCGCGGTGGTGGCCGCATTATCTGCCGCACTGGTCGTCGCGGGAGTCGTCGGCGGCCCGATGGGAGACGGCGACGACATCTGGGGCGACGCCGCAGACCCCGGGGTCGATGCCGCGCACCTCGGGCGGTGCAGGTCTGACACTGCGTATCGACGCCGACACGGCGCCATGGTCGCCCGAGTACGACGGGGAGGTTCGCGTGTCGCACCTGCAGACCGGTCAGTTCTCGGGTCCGGAGGGCAGTGCGATCGGCCAGCACCGCTTCCGCGACGGGCTCGTGGTCAAGCAGGCGCAGCCCGAGCAACGGCTGTGGCTTGCGCACTTCGGCGTCATCGAGGCCCGCCTGCGAGCCATCCGGCATGCCGATGCCATGGTCGCGTTCTGGCCGATCGGATTCGAGGACCGGCCGGAGGATTCCGGCGAGATCTGCATCTGCGAGATCTTCGGCAGCGAACTCGACGACGGCGGAGGCTGGGTCGGCGTGGGCGTCAAGCCGCAGCACGACCGGCGCCTGACAGCGGATTTCGAGAAGGTGCGCGTCGACGGCGACCTGACCCGGTTCCACGACTACGCGGTCGACTGGAGCCCGGAGCGCATTCGCTTCTTCATCGACGGACGATGGGTCAAGACGGTCGCGCAGCGCATCGACTACCCGGTGCAGCTGATGCTCGACGTCTACGAGCTTCCGAACGGATCAGGTCGACGGGATGCCGCGGCCCTGCCGTTGCGGTTCGAGGTGGAACGGGTCCGCACCTTCCCCCTGAATGCAACGGCTGGATAGCCTGGGCGATACGACCAGCCGGCGCGGGCGGCGGCCTCTTCGAAGCTGGGGGCCGCGCTCGGGCCGGTTTCGTCGCTCCTCGGCCCCGACCTTCCCCGGCTCGGCCGACCGGATTCGGTCAGAGCCCGAGGCCGTGCCCGAAGCGGAAGAGCGGGTTCTCGGTGTCGAACGGCACGTCGGGACGCGCCGCCGCGACCTCGGCCATGCTGCGCGGGATATCGAAGGGGAGGCGGCCCTGTGCGGGTACGGCGCCCGTGAGGACGTCCAGCAATGCCTCGGGGCTCACCCCCCAGTTCGCCACGACCGCGGCGGACGACTCGACGATCGGCTCGAGGATCGCCGGTCGATCGAGGAACACGTCGACCACCGTCGGCACCTGCGATGACACCTCCGCGACACGGGCCAGGACCTCCGCCGGGAAGTCCAGCGACCCGGCGTGGAAGAAGTTCTCGAAATGCGTCGCGCGCTGCTCGTACGGCGCCTGCAGTCGGAGGATCGCGACGTCCGCCTCCGCGGGTGTGGCGACGACACGGCCGTACGCCTCGACCCGCTCGGGCGACAGGCCCTCGACGTAGAGCTTCGCGCCACGGGCGAACGGGAGAACCGGGGCACCGGCATCCGTGATCTCATTCGTCAGCACCGTGATCGACGCGCGCTGCGCGGCGTCGCCGGCCGCGCGGAACTCGGCCGACCCGACGATCGCGTCGGCGGCGTCGGCGTCGACGAACGGGTTCTCGAACAGGCCGAGCAGGAACTTCTCGCGCAGCAGGCGACGGGCCGAGACGTCGAGGCGCTCGTGGGTCACGGTTCCGTCCTCGACGAGTTCGATCAGGAGGTCCGGGCACATCTCGCCGCCGAACTGGTCGGCCCCGGCATCCAGGATCTTGGCCATGCGCTCGGCCGGAGTGAGGTGCTCGACGCCCCACGCGCGGGCGGGATGAGGCTGGCCGAGGATCTCGGAGTCGTTGACCAGACCCCAGTCGGTGCAGACGATTCCCTCGAAGCCGAAGCGCTCGCGGAGCAGCCCGGTGAGCACGGACTTGTTGAAGCCGAAGCCGACCTCCTCGTGCTCGGTGCCCATCGGCATGCCGTAGTAGGGCATCATCTGGCGGCCGCCGACGGCGAAGATCGCCTCGAAGGGTTTCAGGTGCAGCTCGAACTGGTCGCCCGGGTAGACCTGCTCGCGCCCGTAAGCGAAGTGCGGGTCCTCGCCGTCCTCTTGCGGGCCGCCGCCCGGAAAGTGCTTCGTCATGGTCGAGACCGAATCCGTACCGAACGCCTCGCCCTGGAACCCGCGGACGTACGCCGCGCCCAGCTCGCCCGAGAGCTGGGCGTCCTCGCCGAAGGTCTGCAGGGCCCGCGACCAACGGGGCTCGGTGGCGAGGTCGACCTGCGGATGCAGGGCGACACGGATGCCGACCGCCAGGTACTCCTGACGCGCGATGTCGCCGAACTGCCGCACGAGCTCGGCGTCGCGCGTGGCGGCCAGGCCGAGCGGCTCGGGCCACTGGGAGAAGGGTCCGGCGTGCATCGCGGCGCCCGGGTTGTCGCTGAAGGCGTGCCGGGGATCGCTCGAAACCGTCACCGGAATGCCGAGCCGGGTGGACGCCGCCAGCTCCTGCAGGCTGTTGTGCCACCGTGCGACGTCGCCCGCTGTGGGCGCGGCCCCGAACAGGTTGAAGTGGTTCATGCCGCGCTCGAGCACGTACTCAGCGGCAGAGGGAAGCCCGAACGCCGCGTCGCCGTCGGACAGCGTCCCGCCCGAGCCCATCGTGATCATGTTCTGGAAGAACAGGCCGGCCTTCTCGGCGACGGTCATCTGCCCCAGCAGGATCTCGACGCGCTCGTCTACGGGGAGCTCGGGATCGCGGTAGCGCGTGTCGATCTCGGCGGAGGACGGGGCGGTGTCGGTCGGGGCGTCGTTGCTCATTCAGCAACTATAAACCGAGTGGTCGCTAGGTTTTCCCGCTCGGGAATCAGAACAGCCCGACGATCCGGCCGTCCTCGTCCACGTCGATCGTCACCGCGGCGGGCACCGCCGGCAGGCCGGGCATCGTCATGATGTCGCCGCAGACCATCACGACGAATCTGGCGCCCGCGGCCAGGCGCACCTCGCGGATGTCGACCGCATGCCCCGACGGCGCTCCGCGCAGCCTGGGGTCGGTCGAGAACGAGTACTGCGTCTTGGCGACGCAGACCGGGTATCCGCCGTAGCCGTCCTCCTGCAGACGCCGGATCTGCGCGCGCACCGCCGTGCTCGCGGTGATCTCGGATGCCCCGTAGATGCGCGACGCGATGGCCTGCATCTTCGCCCACAGCGACGACTCGTCGGGGTAGGTGAAGCGCAGCTCGGATGGCTCCGCGCACAGCCGGACGACCTCGCGGGCGAGCTGCTCGGCTCCGGCCCCGCCCTCGGCGAAGTGCTTGGCCACGACGGCTACCGCACCTAGACGCTCGACGGCGCCGACGAGTGCGGCGATCTCTGCGTCGGTGTCTTCGGCCCGGTGGTTGATGGCCACGACTGCGGGCAGGCCGAAAGTCCTGCGCACCGTATCGAGATGGCGGGCGAGATTGACGGTTCCCCGCTCGAGCGCCGCGACGTCCTCGGTCGGCAGGTCGGCGACCTCGACGCCGCCGTGGTACTTCATGGCGCGCACCGTCGCGACGATCACCGCCGCCGATGGACGCAGCCCCGACGTGCGGCACAGGATGTCCACGAACTTCTCCGCGCCGAGGTCGGCGCCGAACCCGGCCTCGGTCACCACGTAGTCGGCGAGGTGCAACGCAGCGCTGGTCGCGAGATACGAGTTGCAGCCGTGGGCGATGTTGGCGAACGGCCCGCCATGTACGAACGCCGGCGTGTTCTCGAGCGTCTGTACGAGGTTGGGCGCCAGCGCATCGCGCAGCACAGCGGTCATCGCGCCATGTGCGCCCAAGTCGCGAGCATGCACCTGACGGCGGTCGCGGGTGTAGCCGATGACGATGTCGCCGAGCCGGTCCTTGAGGTCGTGGAGGTCGCTCGCGAGGCAGAAGATGGCCATCACCTCGGAGGCCACCACGATGTCGAAGCCGGACTCGCGCGGATAGCCGTTCCCGGTACCACCGAGCCCGACGACGACGTCGCGCAGTGCTCGGTCGCTGACATCCAGCACGCGGCGCCACGTCACGCGGCGCACGTCGATTCCGAGGGTGTTGCCGTGGTGGATGTGGTTGTCGATCATCGCGGCCAGCAGGTTGGTGGCCACGGCGATCGCCGCGAAGTCCCCGGTGAAATGCAGGTTGATGTCCTCCATCGGCACGACCTGCGCGTAGCCGCCGCCCGCTGCGCCGCCCTTCATACCGAAGACCGGCCCGAGCGCGGGCTCCCGCAGGCAGATCATCGCCCGCTCCCCGATGCGCGTGAGCGCGTCGCCGAGCCCGACCGTCGTTGTGGTCTTGCCCTCGCCCGCAGGCGTGGGCGAGACCGCGGTCACCAGCACGAGTTTCCCCTGCGGTCGCCCGCGGATCGCGGTGAGGTGGTCCAGCGCGACCTTGGCCTTGTACCGGCCGTACGGCTCGAGGCTGTCCTCCGGGATCCCGAGGCGCGCAGCCACCTCGCCGATCGGAAGCATGTGCGCCGCTTGGGCGATGTCGATGTTGCTCAGGCTCACCGCTGAACCTCCCCAGGAGGTCAGCCTACGGTGCGGTCCACTCTCCGGGGCTCCGCCCCAGACCCCCGGCTTGCTGACGCGCGCCCTACCTCGGGCTCCGCCCCAGACCCCCGGCTTACTGACGCGCGCCCGATCACGGCGAGAACGGCCGTGCCGTACGCCTCACGCTTCTTGGCGCCGATGCCTGTGATGCCGTCCAGGTCGGCGAGGGTCGTGGGGCGGTGCTCTGCGAGCGCGCGCAGGGTCGCGTCGCCGAAGACGATGTAGGCCGGCATCCCCTGCTCTTTCGCGACCCCGGCACGCCACTCCCGCAGCGATTCGAAGACCGGCCGGTCACCCGCGTCCAGTCCATCGGATGCCGCGGCCTTGCGGACCCGCGACGGTCCCGCGCCGGCCCGGCCGAGCACGTCGCGGCGCAGGGGCACCGGCTCTTCGCCGCGCAACACCGCGGCGGCCGGCTCACCGAGCGCCAGGGTGCCGTACTCCCCCCGCGGCACCAGGATGCCGCGCGCCAGCAGCTGCCGGACCACGCTGCGCCAGTCCTGGTCGGTGAGGTCGGCGCCGAGGCCGAAGGTCGTGAGAGCGTCGTGGCCTTGCTGACGGATGCGATCAGTGGATGCCCCGCGCAGGATGTCGACGAGGTGACCGGCGCCGAAGGCCTGCCCTCGCTCGCGCTGGAGCCGCACGATGGTGGACAGCAGCTTCTGGGCGGGCACCAGGCCGTCCCACGTCTCGGGCGCCTCGAGGCACGTGTCGCAGTTGCCGCACGCGCTGGACGGCTCGCCGAAGTAGCCCAGAAGGTTCTGACGGCGGCACCCGACCGTCTCGCACAGCGCCAGCATCGCATCGAGATGCTGGCCGAGGCGCATCTTGTACGAGCGCTCGCCAGGGGACTGGTCGATCATGCGGCGCTGCTGCACGACGTCGCCGAGGCCGTACGCCATCCAGGCGACCGCGGGCTGGCCGTCGCGTCCGGCGCGCCCGGTCTCCTGGTAGTAGCCCTCGACCGACTTAGGCAGGTCGATGTGCGCGACGAAGCGCACGTCGGGCTTGTCGATGCCCATGCCGAACGCGATGGTGGCGACCATGACCACGCCGTCCTCGCGGAGGAAGCGCGCTTGATTCGCGGCCCGCGCCGATGCGTCGAGCCCCGCGTGGTACGGCAGCGCGTCGATGCCCTGGGTGCGCAGGTGCTCGGCGGTCTGCTCGACGCTCTTGCGGCTCAGCGCGTAGACGATGCCGGCCGAGCCGGCCGGCATCGACCGGATGAAGGCGAGCAGCTGCTTGCGCGGCTCGACCTTCGTATCGATCCGGTACTGGATGTTCGGCCGGTCGAAGCTCGCGACGAAGTGCTGCGCCTCGGGCAGCCGCAGCCGTTCGGTGATCTCACGGTGGGTCGCATCGGTCGCGGTGGCGGTCAGCGCGACGCGCGGTACGCCGGGGAACTGCTCGCCCAGCTCGCCGAGCAGGAGATAGTCGGGACGGAAGTCGTGGCCCCACTGCGACACGCAGTGCGCCTCATCGATGGCGATGACGCTGAGGGTGCCGCGCTGCAGGAGCGATCGCGTCGACGCACTGGAGAGCCGCTCGGGAGCGACGTAGATGAGATCGAGCTCGCCGGCGAGGTACGCGCGCTCGACGGCAGCGCGCTGCGGCGCGGCCTGCGTGGAGTTGAGGTACGCGGCGCGGACGCCGTTGGCGACGAGCGCGTCGACCTGGTCGTGCATGAGCGCGATGAGCGGGCTGACGACGAGCCCGGTTCCCGGTCGCACGAGCGCCGGGATCTGATAGATCAGGCTCTTGCCGCCACCGGTGGGCATCAGCACGACCGCGTCCCCGCCCGCGACGACGTGGTCGATCGCGGCGGCCTGGTTGCCGCGGAACGCCTCGTAGCCGAAGACGGTGCGGAGCGCATCGCCGGGAGCGGCGTACCGAGCCGGGGCGGCTTCGGGCACGGACGACGATGGGTAGGCCGCGGCCGGAGCGACCGGCATCCAACCGTCTTCGGCTGGCGGGGGTTCCCCCGAGCCTGCGTCGGCCGGGGGGTCCCATAGGTCGGGCGGCGGCTCGTCGTCGGCCCACACCGCATCGGCGTAGGGGTCGGCGGACGGGATGCTCATCGGCTCAAGGGTAGCCCGCGCGGCCGACACGGCTGCGCGGCTGTGCGATCTGCTGCCGAGGCCCTCCGGTCGGCGCGAGACCCTTCGATCCGAACGCGCATCTCGGAGGGTCTCGGTCGAATCGGCGGGTTTCGTGTCAGAGCGACGGGGCTAGAGGCGCACGACCTCCGTGACGCGCACCACCGCGGCGCCCTCCTCGACCGAGGCGGCGAGGTCGACTTCGCCTCGGATCCGCCAATCGTGGTCGCCGGCGGGGTCGTCGATCGTCTGCTCGACTCTCCAGACTCCGGAGGCCGCGGCATCCGTCTCATCGACCGTGACGAGCCTCGGCGATCGGGCCGGGCCGCCGGTGAGGATCTCGTCGTGCTCCTCGAAGTACGCGTCCAGCGCGGCCGACCAGTCGACGTCGGGGTCGAGCTCGGCGAGCTCGTCGTCGCGCTGCAGGGCGGCGAGGCGCACGCGCCGGAAGAGCTCGTTGCGCACCAGCACGAGGAACGCGCGGCGGTTCGTCAGCACCGACGGTGGCGCGGGCGGCACGACCGGGGCGGTCGGGTCCGCGGCGGGGTGGATGAGGCTCTCCCACTCGTCGACGAGGCTGGAGTC
The DNA here is from genome assembly GCF_036277215.1 of Microbacterium sp. Classification (GTDB taxonomy): domain Bacteria; phylum Actinomycetota; class Actinomycetes; order Actinomycetales; family Microbacteriaceae; genus Microbacterium. The sequence continues at coordinate 15,028 of NZ_DASUNI010000058.1, forward strand.
GACCTGACGCACGAGTTCTCCGAGCCAGGCGATGATGTCGAGCAGCTCGGGTGTCTGCGCCTCGGTGGGCACCGTCTGGCGGATCGCGCGGTACGCGTCGCTGAGGTAGCGAAGCACGAGACCCTCGCTGCGGGCGAGCTGGTACACCTGGATCAGCTCCGCGAACGACAGCGCACGCTCGAACATGTCGCGGACGACCGACTTCGGCGACAGCTCGAAGTCGCGCACCCAGGGCTGGCTCGAGGCGAACACCTCGAACGACTGCGCGAGGAGCATCTCGAGCGGCTTGGGGTAGGTGATGTCCTCGAGCGCGTCCATGCGCTGCTCGTAGTCGAGCCCCTCGCGCTTCATCGCCGCGACCGCCTCGCCCCGCGCCAGGAACTGCTGCTGCGAGAGGACGGGCCGAGGATCGTCGAGGGTCGCCTCGATGATGCTCACGACATCGAGGGCATAGTGGCCGGTGCCGGCGGCATCGGCGCGCGTCAGCGCGCCAGGGGTCAGGGGCGGGGCCCCATCAGGCGGCGCATCGCCCGGATCGAGCAGCCCGATCGCGGCGAGCGCGAACGGCGAGAGCGGCTGGTTGAGCGCGAAGTTCGGCTGCAGATCGACGGTGAGGCGGATGGTCGGCCGCCCGGCCCCGCGCGAATTGCCACTCGTTGCGGGAACGGACTCCGTCGAGGCATCGTCGTGTGGCAAGTCGGCGACGGATGCCGAGGACGAGGGGTCCGCGACGACCACGCCGGCCGCGACCAGGGTCCGGAAGATCCCGAGCGCGCGGCGGGCGAGCTCGTACTTGCGGGCGCGCGACTCGTGGTTGTCGAACACCAGCGAGCGCACGTTCGCGAACACGTCTCCCCCGCGCGCGATGACGTTGATCAGCATCGCCGCGGTCAGCTGCAGGTGGGGTTCGAGCGGCTCGGGCTCGGCGGCGACCAGCCGCTCGAATGAGGCCTCACCCCAGTTCACGAAGCCCTGCGGCGCCTTCTTGCGCACGATCTTCTTCTGCTTCTTCGGGTCATCCCCGGCCTTGGCGACCGCCGTGGTGTTCTCGATCTCGTGCTCCGGCGCCATCACCACCACGGTTCCCGCCGTGTCGTACCCGGCCCGGCCCGCGCGGCCGGCGACCTGGTGGAACTCACGGGCGCTGAGCTGCCGCATCCGCTGCCCGTCGTACTTGGCGAGGGCGGTGATCAGCACCGTCCGGATCGGCACGTTGATACCGACGCCGAGCGTGTCGGTGCCGCAGATCACTCGCAGCAGCCCGCGCTGGGCGAGCGTCTCGACGAGCCGGCGGTACCGGGGAAGCATGCCCGCGTGGTGCACGCCGATCCCGGCGCGTACGTACCGCGACAGCGTGCGGCCGAACGCGGTGGTGAAGCGGAAGCCCCCGATCGCCTCGGCGATGGCATCCCGCTGCTCGCGCGAGACTATCCGCACAGAAGACAGCGCCTGGGCGCGCTCCATCGCGGCCGCCTGCGAGAAGTGCACGATGTACACGGGCGCCTGTCCGGTCTCGAGCAGCTCTTCTACGGTCTCGTGCACCGGCGTCCGCGCGTACGAGAAGTGCAGCGGAACCGGCCGTTCGACTCCCGTGATCACGGCCGTCGGCCGGGAGGTGCGGCGCGAGAGGTCCGCCGCGATGTGCGTCATGTCGCCGAGCGTCGCCGACATCAGCACGAACTGCGCGCGAGGCAGGAGAAGCAGCGGAACCTGCCACGCCCACCCGCGGTCGGGGTCGCCGTAGTAATGGAACTCGTCCATCACGACCTGGTCGACCGCGGCATCCGCGCCCTGCCTCAGGGCCAGGTTCGCGAGGATCTCGGCCGTGCAGCAGATGATCGGCGCGTCCGGGTTGACCGACGAGTCGCCGGTCACCATCCCGACGCTCTCGGCGCCGAAGATGTCTACGAGGGCGAAGAACTTCTCGCTGACCAGAGCCTTGATCGGCGCCGTGTAGTACGTCCGCCCGCCACGGGCGAGGGATGCCGCGTGTGCGGCGATCGCAACCAGCGACTTGCCCGTGCCGGTCGGGGTGGACAGGATCACGTTCGCGCCCGAGACGATCTCGATCGCGGCCTCGTCCTGGGCCGTGTACAGCGAAAGGCCCTGATCCCCCGCCCAGGCGACGAATTCCTCATACACCGCGTCGGGGTCTGCCCCGGTCGGGATGCGGTCGCGCAGCGATGTGGGCACGCACCGAGTCTGTCAGGCGGGGCTGGATGCCGCCCCGGCCCGACAGAACACGGTGCTGCGGCTATTGCCCGATCACCGCTCCGATGATGTCCGCGTAGGCGGCCTGACCTGCTGCGTTCGGGTGGAAGCCTCGGTCGGTCGTCGCGGCGGGTGCCGGGATGAGACGGCTGATCCAGGGGTTGCCCCGGTCGCACACGCCGTGACCATCAAAGCCCTCGACGCCATCCGGGACGTCGTTCACATCGACGTAGACGACCGTGCTGCCGTCCTCCCCCGTACTGGTCTGAAAGTTCCGGACACCCTCGGCGATGAGGGCATTCGCCCGCAACACTGCTTCGTTGATCGCGATGGTCTGGGCTGCTTCGAAGGTGAACAGCGTGTTCGTCCCCGTCTCTTCGTCTCGGAACAGCCCCGCGTTGCACGTGCCGGTGACGTCACCGAAGGGAAGCGGATACCCCGTGACGACGATCAGCGCGTGAGGCGCCTCCGCCCGTATCTCAGCGATCCGGGCTTCGATTTCCTGCGGCAGGGAGGCTTTCAGAACGCTCAGCGCGGTATCGAGCACGAACTCGCAGAACTGGAGGGTGAATGACCCACTGCACGCCCCGAGAGCGTCCGGCCAGTCGGGTTCCGGATCTGCGTCGAATTGGACGTTGTTCACGCCCACGGTGAGGGTGACGAGCTCCGTCGCGGGTCCGAGAGCACCCGACGCCCCTAGCGCGACGATCTGCTGGGCGACGTCGACGGTCGATGCGCCGGAGCATGCCGCCGACACGACGTCGACCCCCAGCTCCTTCGCCAAGAGCTCGGGGTAGGACCGCTTCGAGCGCAGGCACTGCTTGTCCGAGTACGGCAGAATGCCGTTTCCCGAGGCCACCGAGTCGCCGAGCGCGACGTACGGCGCGCCCGCGGGTGCCGCCACGGCAGCCGGCGCGGCGGCAGCGAGACTGGAAATGCTCACGGCGACTGCCGTGATCACGGCGGCAAGGTGCTTCTTCATGATTCCTCCTTGAATCGTCCGATCGCAATTTGCGCGCCGATGGTAGACCCGGAGCGCGCTCGCCGAAAGGGGGTTCCGATCGGGCGGCCTGGCGGAATGCGGAGGCCGCCCGTACGTTGAACAGGACGACGGAGGGAAGCGCATGACGACACAGCCCGTGACAGAAGCCGCACGCCGGGTGCAACGCAACGACGATGAGGGTCGCTACGAGATCTGGGTCGGAGACGTCCTCGGCGGTTTCACCGAGTTCGTGCCCGATTCGCACGGCCGCCTGGTCTTTCCGCACACCGAGATCGACCCGGCGTTCAACGGTCAGGGGCTCGGCGGCGTGCTGGTGGGCCGTGCGCTGGCCGATGTCGCAAGCCGCGGTGAGACGATCGTGCCTCGCTGCCCCTTCGTCGTCCGCTACCTCCGCCGCCATGAGGTACCCGGCCTGAAGATCGACTGGCCCGACGCACCGAACTTCCAGCGATGACCAGACTCGACGCCGACACCGCGGTGGCCCAGGAGTCGGCCACCGCGTGCGACGGACCGCGCGCCCTCCTTCTGGAGTCGCGGGAGGTGCCGCTCGGAGGCGTGCGGGCGATGTCGGTGCATCGTTCGCTGCCGCAGCGCGATCTGCCCCTCGTCGGAGCGTGGTGCTTCCTGGACAGGTTCGGTCCGCAGGTCACGCGCATGCGAGTCGAACCGCACCCGCACATCGGGCTGCAGACGGTCACATGGCCCTTCGCCGGCGACATCCGCCACCGCGACTCGGTCGGAAGCGACGTGACCATCCGGAGCGGTGCGCTCAACCTCATGACCAGCGGCGAGGGCATCGCGCACTCCGAATACTCGGTCGGCGAGGACGCCGTCGAGCTCGATGCGCTGCAGCTGTGGGTGGCGCTGCCCGAGTCGCGGCGGCACGGCGCGCCGGCATTCGAGCGGCACGGTGAGCTGCCCACGCTCGACCTGGTCGGGCGAACCGGACCGCCGGCGGTCGCCACGGTCGTGATGGGCGAACTGGCCGGCGTGTCCTCGCCCGCCACGGCGCACACGCCGATCGTCGGCGCCGAGATCCGCGTTCCGGCCGGAGCCCGCGTCGTCCTCCCCCTCCGACCGGACTGGGAGTACGCACTCGTCGGCGTCGAGGGACTCGCGACGATCGGAACCGGCATCCCGTCGGGTGCGTCGACCGAAGAGCTCGACAGGCACCACCTGCTGTACCTCGGGACCGCGCGCGAGGGCGTGGAGCTCGCCAGTGCGGACGGCGCCCTGCTGTTCCTCCTCGGCGGAGAGCCGTTCGAGGACGACATCGTGATGTGGTGGAACTTCGTGGGTCGCACGCACGAGGAGATCGTCGACGCCCGCGAGGCGTGGGAGTCCGGTGCCGCCCGGTTCGGTCACGTCGTCGACCACGGCGACGAGCGCGTGCCTGCTCCCCCGCTCCCGGCCGTGCGCCTCACCCAGCGTCGCCGCCGGATCTGACACCGCGTCGTTTCCCGCGGGCCCGGCGCCGTGGCATCCGGCGCCCTCGAACGATCACCGACGGACGACGAACCCCGAGACGCTCGTCGAGCCGTCCACGCGATCGCTGCCCGAGTACTTCACGACCACGATGTGCACGCCCGGTGTCTGCGCGGGCAGCGCGAAGGTGACCGTCCCGTCCGCAAGCGTGCCGGTGTACTGCGCGGCGTCCACCGACACTTTGACCGAGCCGGCGGCGGGATCTCCGCGCATCGTCTCCACGTCCACCGTCACGGCGAACTCGTCCGCGACCGTACCCGAGTAGCGGTTCATCGTCACCGCGACGCGGGATCCCGCGTTCACGATCAGCTCCTCGCTGTCGGCCGTCCCCGGGTTCACTTCTCCCGGCCGGGACGCGGTCACACGCACGGACAGCGCGGCTCCGACATCCGCCGTCCGGACCCGATAATCGCGGGCGACGGCGCCCGGGATGGGCTCACCGTCCCGCAGCCATTCGAAGGAGAACTCGACACCCTCGCCTTCCCAGTCGCCCGGCCGCGCGACGAGCGTTTCGCCGACCTCGGGATCCCCCGCGATGGTGGGCGGGGTCGCTGCCGCCGCCGGCACGGCGCCCGCGTCGATCTGCACCACGGTGAGGACGTCCGAGTCGCCGTATCCGACGACACCGAGGTAGCGCCGGTCGGGTTCGAGGCCCGCCCACGAGAGGGTGTAGCGCACGTCTTGGCCGGTCACACCGGCAAGCGAGGTCTGCGCACTGGTCAGCGAGCCCGTGGCCGATCCGGGGACCACGGCGGCCGTCGCATCCCAGGTCAGAGGACCGTGCGCATCGCTCAGGTGCGCGACCACGAGATAGGAGCCCGCCCGCGGATTTCTGAGCGTGATCTGATCCGGCCCGGGGCCGGAGGCCGAGGTCCACCGCTGCGAGTACCGGCTGTCGCTCGCGCTGACGAGCCGGTACACCGAGAAATCGAGGTCGCTGTCATCAGACGCCTCCAGCGTGAACCGGGCGAGCGGCGATCCGGCCGGGATGTCGACCGTCCACGCCACGTCGCCGTTCGCGTCTCCGGAGTCCTCATCGCCCGAGTGGCCCGCGACCGGGTTGGCGCGATCGACGAGGAGCTCGACAGGTGCGAGCCCGGCGATGTGCAGCGCGACCTCGTCGGTCACTCCCGAGACGATCGACACCTCGGCGCTGCCCGCGATCCCGTCGCCCGTGACGAGGGCCGTGGCATCGACGGTCGAGGGACGCACCGCCAGCGGCGCTCGGACGGACGTCCCGTCCTCCTCCGCCGTCCAGGTGAGGAAACCGGAGGCCCACACCTCGACCGGCGCAGTGCGATTCGCGAACACGACCTCGAACTCCTGCGAGTCTCCCGGACCGGCGAAGGTCAGCGTCTCCGGACTCACCTCCACGTCCACACCCGGGATGCTCGCGGCGGCGCGGTACGTCCCGCCCCCCGTTGCGGTGAGGCTGCGGGTCACCCTCCGCTCGAGTCCGAGATCGGCGACCACGACCGAGGCGAGGTTGACGTCCGCGCCATCCAACGGCGGCCCATCGGATGCCGCGCGCCCGTGCGCCTGCAGATAACCGGCCCACTCCTCCGGGCCGTTCAGATACAGCAGCCCCGGATCGAGGAAGGCGCCGCCGTCGATGTGCCCGGCACCCTGGGCGAAGGGGTCGACGTCGGCGGACCCGTCCGGATGGACGGTGTCGTACGCGGTCGTCATGATCGCCGACTTGACCTCGTCGGGCGTCGCGGCCGGATGCGCTCCCAGGTACAGGGCCGCCAGGCCGGCGACGTGGGACGCAGCCAGCGATGTCCCCGAAGCGATGCCCCACGTCGGCTCGCCGGTGGACGTGTCCTGCGTGGCGCCGAGGATCGAGACGCCGGGGGCCGCGACATCCGGGGTGAGGATGTCACCGCCGGCGCCGATCGCCGGTCCGCGGCTCGAGAACTCGGCGATCTGCGGCGAGGCGTCGTCGACGCCGGTCAGGTTCCCGCCGACCAGCGTCGCGGTCGCGTTCGGGTTGCCCGCGAGCTCGGCGAGCAGCGCTGCTCGATCGGTCGCGTCGATGTGAACCGTGGGGACGGCGTGCACCTCGGCGTCGGTCGTGTCCGCCGTCACGTTCGCGAGGATCATCCCGACACCTCCAGCGTCCGCGACCTCCTGCGACTTCTCCGCCTTCGCGTTGGTGCCGCGGTCGCAGATCACGATCCTGCCGGTCACCACGGCCGGGTCGAGCGTCCCGAGGTAGCAGAGGCCTGCCTCGGCCGTCCCTGCCAGTCCCGCATCGCCCGCGTACACGACCGGCGCGGTGACCGGGCCCTGTGGAAGGGACATCGAGACGCCCGGGGCAGCGAACCCCGTCGACAGCTGAACGGTCGCCTCGAACGTGGCGACGGTGGATGCCGCGACGGTCGTGTACCAGGGGGCACCTCGCTCGCCGACGGTCGACGCGCCGGGCCCGGCGTTGCCCGCGCTCACGGCGACGAAGACGCCGGCGATCGCCGCGTGGTACAGCGCGATGTCGTCCGGCGCCCAACCCGCGGCCGCCGCACCGCCGCCGATCGAATAGTCGATGACATCGACGCCGTCGGCGACGGCACGCTCGATCGCGGCCAGGACGTCGCTGCCCACGCAGGCGTCGTCCGTGGTCACGAGCGGATCGGGTCCTGCGAAGCATGCCTTGTAGGCGGCGATCTTCGCGGCCGGTGCGACACCCGACAGCGATCCGAACTCGACTCCGTCGACGGTCGCAGCGACGTCGGCGTTGCCCACGGCGATACTCGTCGTCTGGGATCCGTGGCCGTCGCTGTCCAGCGGCGACAGGACGTCGTGGTCGAGCGCGATGCCTGCATCGATGGCGCCCGTCGCGAAATACTGCGCGCCGATGAGCTTGGTCGAGTAGTCCGCGTCGCTCCATCCGTCGCCGGAGGCGCGGGTGCTGCGGAACTGACCGCCTTCGGCCTTCGCGAACACCACCTCATCCCCGACGAGGTAGGGCTCGGCACTCCGGACCTTCCGCAGGCGCTCACCGGCGAAGGAGGGGTTCTCGGGCGCGATCCCCGTGTCGATGACGCCGACGACGACACCGGCGCCCGCGGCATCCGACCCGCCGACCGATTCCCACGCGCCCCCGGCTTCTTCGAGACCCAGGGAGTCGGCCTGCGATGCCGCTTCGGGATGGAAGATCTCGTCGGGGTAGACGGCGAGGATGCCATCCATCGCGGCCACGCGCGCCGCCTGCTCCGCGGACATCTTCGCGCTGAACCCGTTGAGGGTGATCTGGTAGGTGGTGGCGGGCTCCACCTCCGCCGCGGCGGCGACCTCACCCTGGCGCTTCTCGAGGTACGCGGCGTACTCGCGGACGTGCGAGGAATGGGGATCCAGCTTCTCGCCCGGCTCGGGCATGGTCGGCGCGAGACCCGCTGCGCCCCCGCCGTACCCGGCCGCCGGAGACCCCTCGAGCACCACGATGTACGACCCGGTGGGCGAGTCGAGAGGGACGGGGGCGACCACTTCGTCGACGGGTGTCGCGCCGAACGCCGTCGACGCCGACGCTCCGATGAGCGCGACGAGCGTGACGAACGCTGCGGCGCACGTCGCTCGTCGACCCATGAGGGACTCCCGGTGGGTGAGCTGCCAGACACGGTCTGCGCAGGTGACGCAAACCTAACTCTCCGCTCCCTGCTGGGAAAGCCCTCCCGGAGGAATGAGAGGAGCAGACGATTACGCTGAGCAGGTGGCTCCGGCATCCCGACTTTCCACGAGCGTTCTGCTCACGTGCGCCGCGATCGGCGTTGCCACGGGCGCGATCTCGGCCGCGGCCGGAGCGGTCAGCGGACCGGTGTCGGTGGCCGTCCCGATCCTGTACGGACTGGTGCTCGGGGTGCACGTGCTGCCCGGCGTCATCGCGCAGGAACTGCTGCGGCGGCCGTGGGTGGCGCTGCTCACCCACCTGATCGCGGCGCTGGTCGCGAGCGCGGTCGTGCCCCTGTGGATCGGGCGGTACATCGGCACGGCGCTGCTGATCGGCGC
>NZ_DASUNI010000059.1:0-2209 GCF_036277215.1 Microbacterium sp.
TTCCGCGCGCGGCGCGGCGCACAGGATGGCGGGTTAGCTCCCACCTCTTTCCAGGCGGTCATGCCTGATCTCGATACGCCCGCTTTGCGAGCCACTCGATCGCCGTCCGGAGAACGCGGTGACGCCGGATCTCACTGCCGCTCTGGGCTGCTCGATCACCGCCTGCGCTGGATGTTTCACGTGAAACAGCGGATGCGGGCGCCGCGCGGCGTGCAGACGGGTTGGCGGGTGTGCCGTTTCTTTCCGCGAGATGGACATGATCGCGATACGTTCGCGTTGCGGACTACTCGAGCGGCGGACGCCAGCATCGCGACGGATCTCGATGCGCCCGCCTTGCGGGCTACTCCATCGCCGCTGTGAACCGCTATGCCCTGATCCCGATGGCACTGCCGCGGGCTGCTCGGTCGCCGAATAGGCAGTGCGGACCAGTACAGCGACTCAGCCGCGAACGGTTGCGCGCACCACCCGCGTCGGCTCCTCGAGCAGATCGTCGCCGACGACCTCGAGACGCACGTTGCTCAAGCGATACTTCCGCAGCTGCTTTTCAGCGGCAGCGATCTCGTTGGACGCACTGGTGCCCTTCAGCAGGATCAACTCGCCGCCGTCGCGAACGAGCGGTGCTGTGAGCGGCACCAGCGTGCGCAGCGCACTGACGGCGCGAGCGGTCACAGCATCCAGGACCGGGCCGCGCCGCCAATCCTCAGCGCGACCACGCAGCACCTCGACGTTTTCCAGGCCGAGCTCGGAGACCTGTTCGTTCAGCCAGGCGATGCGGCGCTCCATGGGCTCGATCAGAATCCACTCCACGTCAGGCCGCGCGATCGCGAGGACCAGGCCTGGAAGCCCTGCGCCCGAGCCGATGTCCGCGACCCTTCCCGAGAACAGCGGAGCGACGACCGCGCTGTTGAGGATGTGACGTGACCAGAGTCGGGGCGGTTCGAGCGGGCCGATGAGGCCCCGTTCCTCGCCGTGCTCCGCCAGGGCTTGAGTGAACCGGCGTGCCGCATCGAGACGTGCACCGAAGATCTCAGCGGCCGCCGCCGGTTCCGGCTCGACCTCGGTCATCGATGTTTCACGTGAAACATCAGCCCCGGCTGATGACGGTGTGGCGTTCCGCACCCTCGCCGTACGACTCGGAGGTGAAACCGCGATCAGCGACGATGTCGTGCACCAGCTTGCGCTCGTAACTCGACATCGGGGGGAGCGAAGCCTGCGTCGCGCCCTCTTCGAGGCGAGCCACGGCGCGGTCCACCAGCGCCTCCAGCTCGCGCTGACGCGTGTCGCGCGATCCGCCGATGTCCAGAATGAGGCGTGAGAAACGGCCTGTGCGGTTCTGGACAGCGATCCGGGTCAACTCCTGCAGGGCCTGTACCGTGTCGGGATCCGACAGGAGAGCGAGTGAACCGGTCTCATCCGACTCGAGCGACACGTAGGCGCGACCGGATCGGACGTCGAGGGCGAGGTCGCCGTCGATGTCGGCGATGTCCATGAGCTCCTCGAGGAAGTCCGCTGCGATGTCGCCTTCCTGCTCGAGCTGCTCGACGGTCGCCGCGGCACGCTCTACCGGGGCGTCCTCGACGGGGGAGAGGTCAGGGGTGCTGGTCATCGGGTCCTCGAGATCGATCGGTAGGGAGAGCAAGGGTCAGGATGCCGCGCCGGCCGTGCCGGCGGCGGGATCTGTCGATCCCCCGCGCGGAGGATCACCGGGCTTCGACGTGCGGTCGCCCGGCTGCTTCTGAGCCTGCTTCTTCGCGCGTTGCTTTCCGACCGGCTGCTGGCGCTTCGGTGCCGCGGCCTTCGCGCGCTCGGCCTCTTCGTACAACCGCTGCTGCTCTGCGCGGTACTTCTCGAGCGGGATGATCTTGCCCGACGAGTCCAGCGCCTTGCCCTTGCGCGCCAGACGCTCCTCCCGCTCCTTGGCGGCCTCGGAGCCGGGCGTCGGCATGTTGCGGATGACAACGAACTGCTGGACCATCGTCCACACGTTGCTCGTGAACCAGTAGATGACGACACCCAGGGGGAAGAAGACACCGGAGAAGACGAACGCGAACGGCAGCACCCAGAGCATGATCTTCTGCATCTGGTACGCCTGGCCGGTCTTGGCTTCTGGAGAGAGGTTCTTGGAGATGATCTGCAGCTGTGTGAAGAATTGCGAGACGATCATCAGCACGACCAGCACCAGAAGGATGCCGACGGTGACCTGCCAGCC
>NZ_DASUNI010000060.1:0-3560 GCF_036277215.1 Microbacterium sp.
GATCCCCGCTGATGGCGACTTCGCCTCGCCGACTGCGCCCCGTGATTTCCGAGGGGAGCCGTTCAGTGGGGGGTCACCCGGTGAAGGGGTGATCGCCATGCATGGAAAACGGCCCGACCCCCGCGGATCAACGCGGGAGCCGGGCCTAACTACACGTGACAGCGGATTGGTGGAGATGGGGGGAATCGAACCCCCGTCCATCGCTGTGTCTCTGCGCCTTCTACGGGCGTAGCCTGTGCTGACGTTCTGCTCGGCCCCGACCTTTGCCACAGGCATCTAGGTCGACAGGCCCAGTCTGGAAAGAGTCCCGAGGAACGTCCAAGACGCCGTCCCTCAGCAAGTCCCCTAGATGACGCGAGGGTCCGTAGCGGGAACGCCTACGGTCTCACGGAGTTCAGGCTCGCTTATGCAGCGAGGGCGAACTCATTGCGATTTGCATCGGCAATTATGTTTTTGCAGAGATCGTTTTCGAGATAACCCTGCATCCTCGGCCCGCTTCTCGCAGGAGCTCAGGCGATGTCGAAACCGATCATCCCCATGAACCCTCGTTGCAGAGGGCCGCTGTCACGCGCTGTGTAGTTGTCAAGCACTCGGCCCCGAGGAGCCCAGCATCACAGTCTATAACGGTTCGACGGCCCGCGTAGAGTCTCAGCCATGAGCGAAGTCACCATCACGGTCCGCGGCGAGCACGAGACCCGTGTCGCCCCGGAAGAAGCAGTCGCCCACGTCACGGTTCGCGCGGAAGGACGTGAGCGCGGACCTGTCGTCGAGCGGATCGCCGCGCTGGCGGCGCCCCTGCGGGACGACCTCGCCGCCCGCAAGGATGCCGGTGGCGTCAGCGAGTGGTCGAGCCAGCGCGTGTCGGTGTGGGCGAACCGCCCATGGAACAGCGAGGGCAAGCAGCTCGCCCTCGTGCACTATGCCTCGGTGGAGATCACGGCGACCTTCACCGACTTCGCGGCCCTCTCGTGGTGGGTCAGTGATGCGGCCGAGCGGGACGGCGTGCATGTCGACGGCGTGACATGGCGACTCACCCCCGCCACGGCCAAGACGACCGAAGCCGAGGTGGCGGCGCACGCCGTGAAGGTCGCCGTCGACCGGGCCACCGCGTACGCCGGTGCAATCGGTCTGGGCACGCTGACACCCGTCGAGATCGCCGATCTCGGACTTCTCACCCGCGCGCCGGAGCCCGCGCCGCCGGCGCCCAAGATGATGCGCGCGATGGCGATGGGCGTGATGGATGCCGGGGCGGGGGCGCCGGCGGTCGAATTCCAGCCGGAGGACATCGTGGTCAGTGCCGCCGTCGAGGCGCGCTTCGCCGCGCACTGACCGCGGCATGTCGTCCGCACCGTCCCTGCCGTTGTCGAGCCTCGCGCAGGGGTCGCCCACCGCGTCTCGCTCGTGATCCTGCAGCCCGCGGTCACCGCCGAGCTGGATGCTCGCGGACCCGAGCCCTGCTGGCGGGCTACTTCACCGTGTGGATCGTCTGCGGGGTGACCGCGCTCGTCGCGGCGGCGGCGCTGGCGTTCGTCCCGAAGACCGCGTTCACCGACCGTGCGGTCGCGGACTCCGAGGCGGCGCCGGCGGTGCCGTAGCGCGTTTTCGTCGCGTCGCGCTCGCTCGATGCTCGCTCCCGATCGCGTGTCAGCGAGACGGCGGCGCAGAGATGCTCGGCCGACCATCCTGCGGACACGCACCGGCGCGGCATCCGGCGATCATGCCCTCCGGGGCTCTACTCGCCGAGGCGGTTGCGGGAGCGCATCGCGCGCTCGGCCTCGCGCTTGTCCTGTCGCTCGCGTAGCGTCTGGCGCTTGTCCCACTCGTGCTTGCCCTTGGCGATGCCGATCTCGACCTTGGCGCGGCCGTCCGAGAAGTAGAGCTTCAACGGCACGAGCGTGTAGCCGCCCGCCGAGACGGCGTGCGAGAGCTTGATGATCTCGTCCTTGTGCAGCAGCAGCTTGCGGGTGCGCTTGGTGGCATGGTTCGTCCAATGCCCCTGCGAGTACTCCGGGATGTGCACGGAATCAAGCCACGCCTCTCCCCCGTCGATGTACGCGTACCCGTCGGAGAGGTTCGCGCGGCCCTGCCGCAACGACTTGACCTCGGTGCCGGTGAGCACCAGTCCGGCCTCGTACGTCTTCTCGATGGTGTACTCGTGGCGCGCGCGACGATTGGTCGCTACGACCTGCTCGCCGCGTTCCCTGGGCATGACTTCTCCTCGATCGGATGCCGCGCGGGTGGTCCCTGACCCTGTCGAGGGCGCGCGGCAGCCTGTCAGTCTAGCAATCGTGCGGCGTCAGCCGACCGGCGCGTGCACATAGTCGCTGATTCGCGTGAAACGAGCCGCGAACGACGCGCCAGGGCGGTTGCTTCACCGAAATGGAGACGTTGTGCACGCCGCGGGCGGGTCAGGCCCGCAGCCAGCGCCGGATCGCGAAGCCGGCCGACAGCGCCGCCAGCAGTGCCCCGATGAGGATGAGGATCGGAACGACCACCCAGGCGTCCGAGACGCTGACCCACGTCGTGACGAACTCGACCCGCTGGCGCAGGTACTGGTCGACCCCGAAGTGCACGCCCGCCAGCACGGCGGCGCCCGCGAGCAGCGACCCGAGGAGCGCCGCGAAGACGCCCTCGAGGATGAACGGCGTCTGAATGAAGCGATTGGAGGCGCCGACCAGTCGCATGATGCCGAGCTCTCGTCTTCGAGCGTAGGCGGAGAGGCGGATCGTGGTGGCGATCAGCAGGACGGCCGCGACGAGCATCAGCGCGGCGATGCCGACCGCGATATAGGTGGCGACGGTGAGCGCGGAGAACAGCGGCTCGAGGTACTGGAGCTGGTCCTTGACCTCCTCCACGCCCTGCATCCCCTTGAACGCCTCGACGATCACGTCGGACTGGCTCTGATCGACCAAGTTGATCCAGTACGTCTCGTTGAGCTGCTCGGGGGTGATGACGCTCGCATAGTCCTCGCCCAGCAGCTCGATGACGTTCGCATACGCCTGCTCACGGTCCTCGAAGCGCAGGTCGCGGATGAGCGGTGCGAGCGCCGGACCGTCGAGCTTCGCGCTGACCTCGGCGAGCTGCTCGGGCGTCGCAAGCCCGTCGACGCACGTCGCCGCCTGCGAGATCGCCGTGCACATGTAGATCGCAACCTGGGCGCGATCGGCCCAGTAGTCCTTCATCTGACCGATCTGCATCTGCATCAGGATGGCGGCGCCGACGAAGGTCAGTGAGACGAAGGTGACGAGCACGACGGAAATGACCATCGACGCGTTGCGGCGAAGCCCCGAGAGAGCCTCGGAGAGCACCAGACCGGTCCTCACGACGTGGGCCCCACTTCGTCGTCGGGATCGGTTTCGCCGAGCCCCAGCCGATCGGCGAGCCCGAGCTCGGCGACGTCGACCTCGGCGATGTCGGCGATGGGGACGGGTTGGGTTCGCGGAGCCGCGGGCTCACTGACGGGCGTCGCCGCGAACGCCTCGGCGGCGGGTTCGGCTCGCTCCGGCGCCTCGGGCTCGACAGCGGGTTCGGCGTGCTCGATGGCCTCTGCCACGGCGGGG
>NZ_DASUNI010000061.1:0-11409 GCF_036277215.1 Microbacterium sp.
GTCCTGACCGGGGGCTTCACCGTGTCACGCGCGCTGCAGGTACGCGATGACGGCGAGCACCCGTCGGTGCTCCGTGGCCGACTCCTCGAGGCCGAGCTTCGAGAAGATCGCACTCACGTTCTTCTCGACCGCCCCGACGCCGATGAACAGCCGCGCGGCGATGCTCGCGTTGCTGCGTCCCTCCGCCATGAGCTCGAGCACATCGCGTTCTCGTGGCGTCAGCGCGGTGAGCGGGTCGGGCCGAGCGGCGAGGAGGCCCTGGACGACCAGCGGGTCCAGGACCGTACCGCGCTCGTGCACGCGGCGCACCGCGTCGGTGAACTCGTCGAGCGATGAGACCCGGTCTTTGAGCAGATAGCCGACCCCGCCGTCGCCCGCGGCGAGGAGTTCGCGCGCGTAGACGCCTTCGACGTACTGGCTGAGAACCAGGATGCCGAGAGAGGGCAGGTGCCTGCGCAGCTCGAGGGCGGCCTGGATGCCTTCGTCGCGGAACGACGGCGGAAGCCGGACGTCCAGGATCGCGACGTCCGCCGCGGCGTTGCGGACGCGCTCGACGATGTCGTCCGCGTCTCCGAAGGCTCCGGCCGTGACGTAGCCCGCCTCATCGAAGAGACGCACCAGGCCCTCGCGCAGCAGGACCGAGTCTTCGACGAGGACGATCCGCAACGGCTGCCCGGGCATGACCTCAGGATAGAGTCCGGTCACACCGGGCCTCCGGCAGGCGTGGAGGACATCGTCGCCAGCGGGATATGGACGCCGACTGTGCTCGGACCTCCGGCAGGACTGTCGACGACCAGCACGCCACGCAGGCCCGCGACACGGTCGCGCAGCCCTTCCAGGCCGTGGCCGGGCGTGAGGTGCGCTCCCCCGCGACCGTTGTCCACGACCCACACGTCCAGCATGGGCGGCGTCGCATCCGGTCGCAGCGAGACCTTGAGCGTCACGCCCGTCGCCGTCGAGTGCTTGACGGCGTTGGTGAGCAGCTCAGCGACCACGAAGTACACCGTCCTGGCGACCTCGGGCGACACGGCGCCGTCCACTGCCGGATCGATCTCGACCGCCACGGGCAGAGCGGCTCCCGCGGCGACGGCGCCCAGCGCGGCGGCGAGTCCGCGATCCTGCAGCAGTGGCGGTGCGACGCCGCTGGAGAGCGCACGCAGCTCGTCGAGTGCGGCTTTCGCGTGCCCTTGCGCCTCCCGCGCGAGGCCCGCAGCGCCGTCGACGTCGCCCGCGCCGGCTCGCCGCTCGAGGGCGGCGAGGTCCATCTGCAATCGCACGAGGCGCTGCTGCGGGCCGTCGTGGATGTCGCGCTCCAGCCGACGCAGCCCCGCGCTCTCGGCTTGGACGGCGGCGCTGCGCGCGCTCGCTTCCGCGCGCGCCTCCGCGACCAGCTCGTCGCTGCGCCAGCGCCCGAGCAGCCCGCTCGCCACCACATGGTGAAGTCGCGCGAGTCCGCTCATCGCCCACGGCAGCGTGATCGCGAACAGGACGCCCGCCGTCAGGTACAGGAAGACCTCGACCGCCCAGCCCGACCATCCCCCGAACAGCCGAGGCAGTGCCGCAGCGACGTACTGACCCCACTCACCGCCATCGCCGCGAGGGATGAACGATCCCCAGAACCAGTAGGTGAGCCCGCCGAGACTGATGCTCAGCCACGCGGTGGTGAGCGCGAACGTCACGGTGCTGATGAGCGGATTGACGATCATTCCGTGCAGCAGGTACGTCCAGTAGTGCCCGTTGCGCAGCGGACGTGTCAGTGTGGAGAGGAACCCGCGGGAATCGCCCACCGGGCTCCACTCGGGCTCCCCGATCTCCTGCAGACGCGTCAGCGACAGCAGATAGCGGTCGGCGACCCCGAATCCGCGCGCGACCAGCAGCGACAGCACGACGATGGGCAGTCCGATGATCAGGATGAGAAGTCCGACCCCGCTCCAGAACAATCCGACCAGCACGCTCACCGCCGTCATCGCCAGCACGAACACCAGCAGCAGGTACAGCGCTCGGCCGGGAGTACGGGCCCATGCGTGACCGTACGCGGCCCAGCCGGACCGGGTCGGCGCGGCGGAACTCGTCATGGGGGCCTTCTCATCGGCATTCAGCAGGATCGAAGTCATCCTCCCAGGGTCGCCGTCGACCCGTGCGGGCGGCATCCGACCTCCCCCCCGATCGGTCGGGGGGCTGACCCCCGCTCGAGCCCGGAGTCAGCGCCCGAAGGTGAGGCGACCCGCCACCAGGGTCGCGATGACCGTCATCGCGCGCAGCTCGGGTTCCGATGCAGTGGTGGGGTCGCGTTCGCACAGCGCGAGATCGGCGAGGGCGCCCGGTTCGACCAGGGCCGCCGCCGTCGAGCCGCCGTGAGTGGACGCCGCCAATGCGGTGGCCGGATCCACGCGCTGCTCGGGACGCCAGGCGGGCCGGCCGTCCCGGGTGCGGAAGATCGCCGCCGCCATCGCCGCCCACGGATCCAGCGGCGAGACCGGCGCATCAGAACCGAAGAGCAGATTCGCCCCGGTGTCGGCGAGCGCCCGCAGGGGGTAGGGCTGTCCGGTCTGCTGCGCCCAGATCGAATCCGTCAGGTCGCGGTCGTCGACGGCATGCTCGGGCTGAACGCTCGCGCCGACCCCGAGACGGGCGAACCGGGGGATGTCGACGTGCGCGACCAGCTGCGCGTGCTCGATCGTGCCGACCGCGCCGGTCAGGGTGAACGCGTCCAGCGCGTTCGAATTCGCGATGTCGCCGATCGCATGGATCGCGCACGACAGGCCTGCACCGGTCGCGGCCGTCATGAGCTCGCTCAGAGCGCCGGGGTCCACCGCGAGGACCCCGTGATTGTGCGGGTCGCCCGGATAGGCGTGGGAGCAGGCAGCGGTCCGCGTGCCGAGCGACCCATCGGTGATGACTTTGAGCGAGCCGACACGGGCGAGGTCGGATGCCGCCCCACGCGCCGGATCGCCGGTGCGCAGACCCTCGGCGATCGCCCGGTCGAGGTACTCGGGATAGATCCCGAACTCGACTCGGAGGGCGTCGAACCCGCCGTTGAGCCTTCGCTCCCACGCGCTCTCGTTCCATGCCATGTCCAGATCCACGAGTCCGACGACGCCCCGCGCCGCGGCGTGCCGTGCCATCCTCGCGACGAGCGCATCGCCGACCCCGGCATCCACGTCGTTGAGCCGGCGCGATATCTCGAACGCGGGTCCTTCCCGCAGGATCCCGATGCCATCGGGCTCGTGCCCCTCGCGGCGGAGCGCGGCGGTGTTCAGCCACACGCTGTGCACGTCCGCGTTGATCAGGTAGGTGGGGATGTCGCCCGTAGCGGCGTCCAGCACGTCCAGGGTCGGCACATCCGCCCACAGCGCGTCGCGGAAGCCCGTGCCGACCCGACGCCCGTCGGCCTGGTCGACGGCGTCGGCCATGAGCCGGGCGGCGTGCGCGGCCGAGTGCGCATGCCCGAGCGGCTCGCGCTGCGCGGCGAGCGCCCACTGCACGACGTGCACGTGGTGGTCCCAGAGGCCGGGGATGAGCCAGGCGCCGTCGGCGCGGAGGATCTCGCCGCGCGGGCTCAGGATGCCGGCGGGTGCGATGTCGACGATCACGCCGTCGGCGAGGAAGACGTCGACCGGGCCGTCCGTCGGGAGCAGCCTGCGCCCTCCCCCCGCCACCCGTGCGGCGGTGATGGTGCCGATCGTCGACCCGATCACGGGCGCGCTCTGGCGTCGTGCGCGCGGCGCATCTCGGCCGCGAGCGCAAGGTTCGCATACGGACCGTCTCCGCTGAGCTCCGCAATGACGGTTTCGACCACATCCGCGGATTTGTTCTGGCTCAGCTTGCGCTTGGCCACCACGCGGGTCGGGGTCAGCCGGAACCCGACCGTGCCGCGCTCGAGTCGCTGCACGAAATCGGCGTCGTTGGGGCGCTCCCACATCAGCCGGGGCTCCGGCATCCGCCCTTCGAAGCGAGCGACGAGCCGGTCCAGCACCGCGAGGTTCTCGTCGGGCGAGAGCACCTCGGGGATGCCGGACAGGTGCGCGGACACGAAATTCCACGTCGGCACGCTGGCGACATCGCCGTACCAGCCGGGCGAGATGTATCCGTGCGGTCCCTGCACGACGATCAACAGCTCGCGCTGTCCTAGTCCGTGGATCATGTCATCCGGCTTGCCGACGTGGCCGACGACGGTGAGGTCGTCGCGATCCTGGTCGAGCAGCACCGCGTAGTGCGAGGCGACGAGCCCGTCGGGGGTGCTGCTCACGAGCGTCGCCCAGGGGTTGCGGTCGATGAGGCGGCGCAGCTCCGTGACGTCGGTCATCGCGAAGCTCGGGTTCTGGCGCATGCGATCAGCCTAAGTCGACCTCAACGCTGACAGTACGGACACCAGTAGAGCTTGCGGGTCGCCATCTCCTCGACGACGATCGCCGTGCCGCACACCCGGCACGGAAGGCCCGCACGGTGGTACACCCAGTGCCGGTCGTCCCGATTGGCCATCGCCGCGCGGTAGGCGTCCGGTTCGAGGTCGTCCATCGTCATCATCTGACCCGTCTCGACTCCGATCGACAGCAGCTGGACCCAGTCCCGCCACAGGTGCCGGATCACATCGGCCGACACGTCCCGACCGGGTGTGTGCGGATTCTGCCGGGCACGGAAGAGCATCTCGGCTCGGTACACGTTGCCGATGCCACTCACCACGGTCTGGTCCATCAGCAGCTGGCCGATCGCAGTGGGCTTGCGGCGCACGACGGTGGTGAACCGCTCCTCACCCTCGGTGATGTCGTCGACCAGCGGATCGGGACCCAGCTTCGCGATCGTCGCGGCGACCTCGTCGGGGGTCTGCAGCTGGCACGCCGTCGGACCGCGCAGGTCGGCGCAGGTCACATCGGTGAGCAGGCGCAGCCGCACTTGTCCGACGACCGGCGGGGGCCACTCGTCTTCGTCGTCCGCGAGGCCCGTCGTCTGCTCCGACATCCGGACGTGCACCCGCGCGCGCCGAGGAGCGCCGATCGATGTCAGCGAGTTCTCGCCGGCGCCATCCAGGATCGGCGTCTCCAGCGCGGTGCCGCGCTGGTTGGTCTGGCCCATCCGCCCGTTGGCGGAGGCGATCGTCGGATCGACCTCTATCTCCCCGGAGAAGTCCCACGCGCCGTACATGCCGAGATGCACGCGCAGCCAGAGGTCGTCGTCGAACTCGAGGAACATCTGCTTGCCGACGGCCTTCACTGCCGTCGCGGTGCGACCGCTGAGGACGTCGGCGCCTTCGACGAAGCGCCCTTGAGGACTGGATGCCGCGACCACTCGTCCGACGTAGTTACGGTCGAACTGCCGGGCGATCCGGTGGACCGAATGCCCTTCGGGCATCAGCCGGCTTCGGGGTCGAACGAGCTGTCGTCGTCGTCGAGGACGTCGGGCCGCCCGGGAGCCGCCCGCGGGTCCGGCTCGAGTGCTCCATCGGCCTCGAAGGCGGCGATCTGCGCGATCCTGCGGGCGTGGCGCTCCTCTTCGGAGAACGGCGTCGCGATGAACCGGTCGATGAACGACGCCGCCTCCTCGAACGTATGCTGGCGCGCTCCGATCGCGATCACGTTGGCGTCGTTGTGTTCACGCGCGAGCTCCGCCGTGGCGATGCTCCAGACCAGGGCCGCGCGTACGCCGCGCACCTTGTTCGCGGAGATCTGCTCGCCGTTGCCCGATCCCCCGAAGACGACGCCGAGCGTCTCGATGCCGGAAGCCTGGTCAGCGACGACGGCTTGCGCCGCGCGGATGCAGAAGGCCGGGTAGTCATCGAGCGGCTCGTAGTCCAGCGGGCCGTGGTCCACGACATCGTGCCCGGCGCCCGCCAGGTGGTGCTGCAGCTGGGTGGAGAACTCGAGGCCGGCATGGTCGGTCGCGATGTGGATGCGCATGGCTCAATCCTAGGGAGCGCCCGTCTGGCCGCGGGCACTGTCATAGGCTGGGCAGGTTGCCAGCGTCGGCCAACCGCCGGCCCTCGACATCCGACCCCCTACACATCGGGAGCATCAGTGCCTGGAGAGAACCTCACCCGCATCGAGGCGCAGGAGCGCCGTGCGATCGTCGACACCCACGCGTACGAAGTGGCGCTCGACCTGACCCGCGGGCCCGAGGTCTTCGGATCCCGCACGGTCGTGCGGTTCTCGGCGACACCGGGCGCGGACACGTTCATCGATCTGATCGCCGCCGAGGTGCATTCGGTCACCCTCAACGATCGCGAGGTGCCGGTGGCGGCGTTCGCGGACTCGCGCATCGCGCTGACGGGACTGCAGGCGGAGAACGAGCTGATCGTCGACGCCGACTGCCTCTATACGAACACCGGGGAGGGCCTGCACCGCTTCGTCGACCCCGTCGACGAGGAGGTCTACCTCTACTCGCAGTTCGAGGTTCCGGACTCCCGCCGCGTGTACGCGGTGTTCGAGCAGCCGGACCTGAAGGCGACGTTCCAGTTCACCGTCACCGCACCCGAGCCGTGGAAGGTCATCTCCAACTCCCCGACGCCGGAGCCGAAGAAGCATGGCGATGGCCGGGCCACCTGGCGTTTCGAGCCGACCCCGCCGATCTCGTCGTACATCACGGCGATCATCGCCGGTCCGTACGAGGAGACCTTCTCGGAGCTAACGAGCGCCTCCGGGCGGATCATCCCGCTCGGCGTCTACGGCCGTCGGAGTCTCTGGCAGCACCTCGACGCGGACTACATCTTCGACAAGACGCGTCAGGGCTTCGCGTACTACGAGGCCAAATTCGACTACCCCTACCCGTTCGCGAAGTACGACCAGCTGTTCGTCCCCGAGTTCAACGCAGGCGCGATGGAGAATGCCGGCGCCGTGACGTTCACCGAGTCGTACGTCTTCCGCAGTAAGGTCACCGACGCGGTCAAGGAGCGTCGCGTGGTGACGATCCTGCACGAGCTGGCGCACATGTGGTTCGGCGACCTCGTCACCATGAAGTGGTGGAACGACCTGTGGCTCAACGAGTCGTTCGCCGAGTGGGCCTCCACGATCGCGACGGCGGAGGCGACCGAGTGGACCGAGGCGTGGACCACGTTCAACGCGATGGAGAAGACCTGGGCCTACCGACAGGACCAGCTCCCGTCGACCCACCCCGTCGTCGCCGAGATCAAAGATCTCGAAGACGTGCAGGTCAACTTCGACGGCATCACCTACGCGAAGGGCGGGTCCGTGCTGAAGCAGCTCGCCGCCTGGGTGGGCATCGAAGCGTTCTTCGGCGGGGTCGCCGAATACTTCCGGAAGAACGAGTGGGGTAACACCGAGCTGCCCGACCTGCTGTCCGAACTCGAGAAGACGAGCGGACGCGAGCTGGGCACGTGGTCCAAGAAGTGGCTGGAGACCGCGGGGGTCAACACCCTCTCACCCGTCATCAGCGAGGACGGTGCGGGAACGATCACGCGGTTCGCGATCACCCAGACGGCGCCGGCGGACTATCCGACCATTCGGCCGCACCGCCTGGGCGTCGGCTTCTACCAGGTCAGTGGCGGGGCGCTGGAGCGCGTGCACCACGTCGAGCTGGACGTGGACGGCGACTTGACCGAGGTCCCCGAGCTGAAGGGACTGAAGCGTCCCGACCTGGTTCTGCTCAACGACGAGGATCTCGCGTATGCGAAGATCCGGCTCGACGCCCGATCCCTGAAGACAGCGATCGAGTACCTCGGCGGCATCGCCGACCCGCTCGCCCGCTCCCTCGTGTGGGGCGCGGCCTGGGATCAGACCCGGGATGCCGAGTCCTCCCCCAGCGATTACATCGACCTCGTCCTGCGGAACATCGGTCGGGAGACCGAGTCCACGACGGTGCGCACCACCCTGGCGCAGCTGCAGCTCGCCGCCAACTCCTACGTCGCACCGGAGAAGCGCGATGCCACGCGGGCGAAGGTCGCCGACGGTCTGTGGGCTCTCGCGCAGGCCGCCGATGCCGGCAGCGACAGCCAGCTGCAGTTCGTGACCGCATTCGCCACCGCGGCCTCGACGCCCGCCCACTGGGAGATCGTGAAGTCTTTGCGCGACGGCCGGACGAGCCTCGAGGGGCTCGTCATCGACACGGACCTCTCCTGGCAGCTGCTCATCTCGCTGGCGGCAGGGGGCGTCGCCGACGCTGCGGCCGTCGATGAGGCGCTGGCCGCCGACAAGACCGCCAAGGGCGGCGAGTTCGCCGCGCAGGCGAAGGCGTCGATCCCATCCGCCGCGGCGAAGCGCGCTGCGTGGAACTCCATCATCGAGAACGACGATCAGCCGAACACCATCGTCCGTTCCACGGCGCTCGGGTTCCAGCATCCTGCGACCGTCGCCCAGCTGGGTGAGTTCGTCGAGCGGTACTTCGGCATGCTCCTGCCGATCTGGGACTCGCGCTCGTACCAGATCGCGCAGTACATCATCGTGGGCTTCTACCCGGCGCCCCTGGCGAACCTCGAGCTGCGCAACGCCACTCGGGCGTGGCTCGCCGCGAATCAGGACGCCGCGCCTGCCCTGCGCCGACTCGTGGACGAGAACCTCGCCGGCGTCGAACGTGCACTCGCTGTGCAGGAGCGCGACGCCCAGTAGCGACCGTCGGATGCCCCGGCCCGCCGTCAGCGGTGGCCGGGGCATCCGCATCCCCGCACAGAATCCACGGAGGGGCGCCGAACTAGGATCGGAACGATGAACAGCGTCCTCCTCGAAACCGCCGTCGCGCCTGCCCCGTCGCTCTGGGAGCAGATCCTCGCAGTCGCCGTCGATATCGGGTGGCTCATTCTCGGCGTCTTCGGAATCCTCGTCGGCGCGCTCCTGCTCAGCTGGGTGCTCAAGCTCGTGATCCGACGAGTCGTCGGCCGCATCGTCAACGGAGCGAAGAACAAGGCCAACGTCGACGACACGCAGGCACTGGATCGCTCGCCGCTCGCTGCGGTTCGGCTGGTGCAGAGGACGCGGACGCTCGGATCCATCCTGCAGAACATCGTGAACGTGACGATCGTGGTCGTGGCGCTGATGCTCATCGTGAATCTGCTCGCCCCGAATGCACTGGGCTCACTCACGCTGCTGACGGCTGCGGTCGGCGCGGGCCTCGGCTTCGGCGCCCAGAACATCGTCAAGGACGTACTGAACGGCATCTTCATCGTCGCCGAGGATCAGGTGGGCATCGGCGATGTCGTCGACCTCGGGCTGGCCACCGGGATCGTCGAATACGTCAGCGTCCGCGTCACCAACGTGCGCGACGTGAACGGCACGCTCTGGTACGTGCGCAACGGCGAGATCCTGCGCATCGGCAACATGTCGATGGGCTGGTCGCGGGTGATCGTCGATCTCGCCCTCCCGGTCGGAACCGACATCGGCGAGGTCGAGAACACGATGATGGAGACGATGAAGGATCTCGCCAAGGATCCGAAGTGGCGCAGCCGCATCATCGACAAGCCCGAGGTCTGGGGTCTGGAGTCGGTGTCGGGCGACGGCCTGGTGATCCGGCTCGTGATGAAGACGCGCGCCAACGCCAAGGACGATGTGGCGCGCGAGCTGCGGATGCGCGTGCTGAACTCCGTCGACGAGATGGGGCTGACGCTGCCGCAGCTGAACTCGATCACCCTGAGCGGCCTGGAGGGCGCGCAGCGGGTGCGGGGCGCGAACCCGCCCAAGACGAAGCCGACGACCGTCACCCAGCCCCCTCCGCCGGAGCGCCCGGTCTGGCGTCCGAAGCGAACGCCGAAGCAGGCGCCCGAGACACCGCAGGGGTCCGCGTGAGCATCAGCTTCTACGATGAGGTCGGCGGTCACGAGACCTTCGTCCGCCTGGTCGAATCGTTCTATCGCGGGGTCGCCGGCGATCCGGTGCTGCGACCGATGTACCCCGAGGATGATCTCGGCCCTGCGAAGGAGCGCCTGACGCTGTTCCTGGAGCAGTACTGGGGCGGGCCGACGACGTACAGCCGGGAGCGCGGCCACCCCCGACTGCGCATGCGGCACGCGCCGTTCCATGTCAACCCCGACGCACGCGACCGCTGGCTGACCCACATGCGGCAGGCTGTCGACGAGCTCGGGCTCTCGCCCCTGCACGAGGCGACCCTGTGGGATTATCTGCAGCGCGCCGCGATGGCGATGGTGAACACCTTCGAGCCGACCGGCATCGGCCCCTCCGCCGACGGACGCAGCGGCACGTCGCTTCCCCTCGCGCCGCCGCCGCCCAGCACGCCGCTCTGAAGCACCGACCGCCCGCCGACGAAGGAGTCGCCATGCCCGCATCCCCCACCGCCCGGTCAGCCGACGTTCTGGTCATCGGCTGGGGGCTGGCGGGGCTTGTCGCCGCCGGCGAGGCGGTCGCGGCGGGCAAGCGCGTCGTCATCATCGATCAGGAGCCGCGCACGAACCTCGGGGGCCAGGCGTGGTGGTCGTTCGGCGGGCTGTTCCTCATCGACTCACCCGAGCAGCGGCGGATGGGGATCAAGGACTCGTTCGAGCTCGCTCATCAGGACTGGTTCGGCACGGCGGGCTTCGACCGAGTCGAGGACGCGTGGCCACGGCGGTGGGCAGAGGCCTACCTGCAGTTCGCGCACCAGGAGAAGCGCGCCTGGCTGCGGCAGAAGGGAGTGGGCTTCTTCCCCGTCGTCGGCTGGGCCGAGAGAGGCGGCTACACCGCCACCGGGCCCGGGAACTCGGTGCCCCGCTTCCACGTCACCTGGGGGACCGGTCCGGCCGTCGTCGCCCCCTTCCAGGCCGCCGTCGAACAGGCCGAGACCCGCGGGCTCCTCACGATCCTCCCCCGCCACCGTGTCACCGGCCTGCTGACGGCCGACGGAGCCATCGTCGGAGCGGCGGGCGACATCCTCGCCCCATCGGGCGCCGCGCGCGGCAGGGCCAGCTCGCGTGAGGTGGTCGGCGCGTTCGAGATCACCGCAGGGGCGACCGTCGTCTCGTCCGGGGGCATCGGGGGCAACCACGATCTCGTCCGCAGCCAGTGGCCTGCACGGCTGGGCGCCGCGCCCACCTCTATGGTCGCGGGCGTACCGGCCTACGTCGACGGTTCGATGCTCGCGATCACGGAGGAAGCCGGCGCACGCCTCATCAACGGCGACCGCATGTGGCACTACGTCGAGGGCATCCAGAACTGGAATCCGGTCTGGCCGGACCACGGCATCCGGATTCTCCCCGGGCCCTCCTCCGTCTGGCTCGATGCGACCGGGCACCGGCTGCCGGTGCCGCTGTTCCCCGGCTTCGACACCCTCGGCACTCTCGCCCATCTGCGTGCGACCGGGTACGACCACTCGTGGTTCGTCCTCTCGCACCGGATCATCGAGAAGGAGTTCACCCTGTCGGGCAGCGAGCAGAATCCCGACCTGACCGACCGGGACGTGCCGCTGCTGGTGAAGTCCCGCCTCGGCAAGGGCGCAGCGGGGCCGGTCCAGGCTTTCCTGGATCGCGGTGCGGACTTC
>NZ_DASUNI010000062.1:0-5120 GCF_036277215.1 Microbacterium sp.
TTCGCTCGCGATCCGGCCGCTCTGGACGGCGCGCGGGAGCCGGCCTCCCGGGGTGCGGCGCGGACGACCCGGGGAACGCCCGGAAGCGAGTCGTAGGCCTCGAACTCGTCGCACGCGGCGGCGAGCGACTTCGCCGTGGACCCCGCGACGCCGACCCCCACGACGTACCGGCCCAGGCGGCGACAGCGCTGTGCGAGCGGCACGTAGTCGGAATCACCCGCGACGATCACCACATGCGTGAGGTCGGGCAGGCGGAACATGTCCTCGACGGCGTCGACGGCGAGGCGGATGTCGGCGCCGTTCTTGGCGTATGCGGCGGCGGGAAAGAGCTGAACGAGATCGACCGCCCGCGCGACGAGCTGGGTCCGATAGACGGCGTTGACCGGCGATGACCAGTCCGCGTAGGCGCGCGTGAGGACCAGGGTCCCGAACGATGCCGCGTAATCGATGATCGCGCCCACGTCGATGGTGGCGGCGCTCAGACGCTCCGCGATCTCGGGGTCTTCGGGCGTCTCGATGATCCGCTGGCGGTCGCGGCCGTAGGAGTTGCGCCCGTGCACCCGGTCGTACCAGGAGATGACGATGTTGTCGAAGTCCAGGTAGACGGCGACGCGGGAGTTCTGCGAGTCGGGCATGCGTCCAGTCTGACAGGCGCCTGCTGTCTCAACCTGGGCGAGCTCCGGTCAGCGCTCGCTCGGGTACACCAGCCCGAACTGGCGGCGCACCTCGTCCAGCGTTCCCATGATCGCGACGGTCTCGTCGATCGGCAGGATGTCGCTGTCGTTGCGGCCCTCGCTGACATAGCGCTCCGCGGCGATCGCCTGATACTGCATCCCGCGCCCTTCGACGTGCGATTCGTACGAGTCCAGCACGGTCCCGTCCGGCGCCACCACGCGGAACGTCGTCGGGCTGTACCAGACCTTGTCGATGTCGATGCGCGCGTCGGTCCCGATGATGTGCGCGGTGTTCGGACCGGCGGCGTGGGATGCCGAGATCGACGTCGACAGGGCGCCGGAGGCGTGCGTGAAGATCGTCGCCACCTCGGCGTCGACCTCGGTGGGACCGATCGTCGCGGACGACACCACCGTCGTCGGAGCCCCCAGGATGTCCCACGCGAAAGAGATCGGATAGATGCCGAGGTCAAGCAGCGCGCCGCCGCCCAGCTCCAGCTTGTTGAGCCGGTGGTCGGGGTCGCTCGAGATCTTCTGCGTGTGGTCGGCGAGGACCGCCCGCACGTCGCCGAGCGCTCCGCTGCCGACGAGTTCGCGGACGCGGATCATGTGCGGGAGATACCGAGTCCACATCGCCTCCATCGCGAGCAGCCCTCGCTGGACGGCGACATCCCGTACGGCGGCGGCCTCCGCGCCGGTGAGGGTGAACGGCTTCTCCACCAGGACGTGCTTGCCGTGCTCGAGCGCGAGGATCGCGTTCTCGGCGTGCAGCGGATGCGGGGTCGACACGTACACGATGTCGACATCGGGATCCGACACCAAGTCCTCGTACGAGGCGTGCACGCGGGGGATCCCGAACTCCGCCGCGAACCGGTCCCCGGATTCGGCGGAGCGGGATCCCACGGCGGTGACGTCGAGTCCCGCGGTGCGAAGGTCGCGAGTGAAGGCGTGGGCGATTCCGCCCGTGGCGAGTATTCCCCAGCGCAGTCCGGTCATGCCTCGAGCGTAGCGACCCGGCCGTTCGGTGACGCGCGCCGCTCGCTCACGGCCAGGGCGGCATCCAGGTCGGCGATGATGTCGGCCGGGTCCTCCAGCCCTGTCGAGAGCCGGATCGTGGTCGAGGTGATCCCCGAATCGGCCAGCTGCTCGGGCGACATGTGGCTGTGGGTCATCGATGCCGGGTGTGCCACGAGGCTGCGCGCGTCGCCGATGTTCGCCACCAGGCGGATGACTTCGAGCCTCTCGATGACCTCCTCGACATGCGCGAAGTCCGCGTCAGGGTCGCCGGTCGAGTGCAGGTCGAAGGAGAAGACGGATGCCGCGCCACGCGGCAGGTAGGTGCGCGAGAGCTCGTGCCAGGGACTGGACTCCAGGCCGGGGTGGTGCACGCGCGCGACGGAGGGATGGGCGTCGAGAAACCTTGCTGCGGCCAGCGCGGTCGCGGAGTGGCGTGCGAGGCGCAGGTCGAGCGTCTCGAGGCCCTGCAGCAGCTGGAAGGCGTTGAACGCCGACAGCGACGGGCCGAGGTCGTGCGCGTACTTCGTCTTCACGAGCGCGATGAAAGGGGACCCCGTCCCCCCGAACCGGTCGACGAGGCTGCCGCCCGGCACGCGGCGGTACGGCCCGGTCAGCTGCGGCCACCGCGCGGGGTCCGCCGTGAAGTCGAACGTGCCCAGGTCGACGATCACGCCGCCGAGCGACGTGCCGTGACCGCCGAGGAACTTCGTCGCCGAGTGGACGACGATGTCGGCGCCGAAGTCCTTCGAGCGCTGCAGGTAGGGGGTGGCGACCGTGTTGTCGATCACGAGCGGCACGCCCGCGTCGTGCGCGATCCGCGCGACGGTGTGCGCGTCCAGGACCTGAGCGATGGGATTGGTCACCGACTCCGCGAAGAACGCGCGCGTCTCGGGTCGCACGGCGGCGGTCCAGGCATCCGCGTCGTCCTGGTCGACGAACGTCACCTCGATGCCCCAGTCGGCGAACGTGTCCTGGAACAGGTCGACGGTGCCGCCGTAGAGCTGCCGCGCCGCGACGATGTGCTCGCCCTGCTTGGCCAGGGCCAGCAGTGCGAGCGCCACCGCGGCCTGCCCCGAGGCGACCCCCGCGGCAGCGATTCCGCCCTCGAGCGCCGCCACCCGCTCCTCGAAGACGAGGACCGTCGGATTCGCCGCGCGGCTGTAGATGTTGCCGTCCCGGCGGAGCGCGAACAGCTCCTTCGCCTCCGTCAGGGAGGAGAACTCGAAGGCGTTCGACTGGTAGATCGGCGGCACGGCGGTGTTCTCGGCGATGCCCTGTCGGAACCCTGCCTGAACCTGCGCCGTCGCGAAGGCACGGGGCACGTCGGACATGACTCCATTGTCGATGCCAGTCCTGCCGGCGCCGTTCCGTGTGTCGAACTGTTGCACCCGAGCGCGCGTTATGGAATGAGCGTGACCTTGCCGTCCACACCGTCCTGAACGGCCTGGTGCGCGCCGGCGGCGTCGGCGAGCGGGTACGACGGCCCGAGCTCCACCGAGAACGCGCCCGCCGCCATCAACGCGATCGTGACCGGGATCGCCTCGCGTCGCCATGCCAGCTCGCGCGGGCTGAGGGGGATCGGGCTGCCGGCCGAGAAGGCGCGGATGCCGAAGGCGGCGGCATCCTTCCCCCGCACGAGGGTGACGATCCGCTCGCGGTCGGCGACCAGTTCGAGCGAGGTCTGGATCGCCTCGTCGGTGCCGGCGATGTCCACTGCGACTGTGACACCCTGCGGTGCGACGGAACGGACGCGGTCGGCGAGACCGTCGCCATACGCGACGGGGATCGCGCCGAGCTCGCGCACGCGGTCGAACCGGCGCTCGGACGACGTGGCCACGACCGTCGCGCCCCACAGCGCCGCGTACTGGATCGCGGCCTGCCCGACCGATCCGGATCCGGCATGCACGAGCACAGTGTCGCGCCTGTCCACCGCGAGCGAGCGAAGCGCCTGATAGGCGGTACCGACGGGGATGCCCAGCGCCGCCCCCTGCTCGGCGCTCACCTGCGGGGGGCGCGGCTGCGCCTTCTCGACCGGAATCACGATCTCAGAGGCGTAGGCGCCGGTTGCTCCGAACACGACGACGGCGTCTCCCGTGCGGAAGCCGTCCGCTTCCGCCCCCACGGCGGTGACGACGCCGGCGGCGTCCGCGCCGATGCGGCGGGGCCCGGTCAGCGGATCGGACGCCCGCGCGCCGCTGCGGATCTTCCAGTCGATGGGGTTGACGCCGGCCGCCTCGATGCGGACGACGATCTCGCCGGAGCCCGGTGGCGGGGTCGGGACCTCGATCAGGGTGAGGACCTCTGGTCCGCCGAGCTCGGTGTACGCGATCGCTGTGGCCATGGGTGGGGCAACCTCTCGTTTCGTGGACTGATTCCCGGCTATTCGCGCAGCGACTTCTGGATCCGCTGCAGCGAGACCGGCTCCGCCGTACCCAGGTGCTGCGCGAACAGGCTCACCCGGTACTCCTCCAGAAGCCAGCGCGTGCGCACCAGTTCTGCCGGCGCATCCGGCGGCGCCGGCATCGAACCCCCCGCCTCGGTGTACAGCGCGGCGGCGCGCTCGTACTCCGTCAGCCGCTGGCGATCGCGGCCAGGGTTGTCGACCAGCCCCTCGACCCGTTCCTTCGCCGCCTGCAGATATCGCGGCAGGTGGGCGAGGCGGGCGACACCGACGCGCGAGACGAAACCGGGGAAGACGAGACCCGCGACTTGGCCCCGAACGTCGTTCAGCGCGCCGAGCAGGGTGAGCGAGTTCTGCCCGCGCACCGCGCGATCGACCTCGCGCGCGGCCGTCAGGATGCGGGCCGTCAGCGACACGGTCTGGAACGTGTCGTCCACCACGGCGGCCGACAGTGCGTCTCGCACCCGCTCGAAGTCGGCGCGGGTGCGGACGGCGGATGACTCTGCGGTGCGAGCCACGACCGCATCCGCCACGGCGACGCGCGCGTCTTCGACGAGGCTCTTCGCCGACGGGTACGGGGATGCAGCGAGAGCGAGCTTCTCGGCCGAGGTGAGGTGCTCGAGCACGTAGGACGCCGGCGACGGGACCGCCAGCAGCAGAAGACGCCGCACGCCGGCACGCGTCGCCCTCTCCGC
The DNA here is from genome assembly GCF_036277215.1 of Microbacterium sp. Classification (GTDB taxonomy): domain Bacteria; phylum Actinomycetota; class Actinomycetes; order Actinomycetales; family Microbacteriaceae; genus Microbacterium. The sequence goes on from NZ_DASUNI010000062.1 coordinate 4,785, forward strand.
GGCCTCGGGCGTCGCCTCGACGCGGAGCGCGACGGAGGACCCTTCGTCGACCAGGGCGGGGTAGCCGCGCACGACGCCGCCCGCGACCCGGGTGTCGACGACCACCGGCAGGTCGGCGAAGTCCCAGTCCGTGATGCCGGTGCGCGGCTCCAGCCCCTGCGGGAGCGGCGGGGCCGTCGAGGGGCCGGGGGCGGTGCCGCCGACGGGACGTTTCGTCTCGCTGCGCGCGCTCGACGAGCGGGTGAGCGACTTCTCCACCGAGCTGCGCGCGCGGTCGGAGAACCGCTGCTGCAGCATCCGCAGATCCCGATCGGAACCCAGCGAGCGCCCGCGCTC
>NZ_DASUNI010000063.1:0-7670 GCF_036277215.1 Microbacterium sp.
GATCCGGGTCTGAATGGACGCGGCACGCTCCGCCGTCACCGATCCGTCGGCCACCGCGGCATCGAGTTGCTGCTGGAGCGCATCCAGTTGCGCCAGTGCGGTGGCGGGGTCGCCGGTCGCAGCCGATTGGGCGATCGACACCACGGTCGTCTGCATCGCGCCGGACGTTGCGGTCGAGATCTCGGGCGAAGCGGCGGCGCAGCCGGCCAGGGCACCCGCTGCCAGAGCGACCGCGGCCGCGCATGAAGCGAGACCCACCCTCACGGCGAGACCTCGTCCAGAAGGTCGTCGAGGTGAGTGCCGAGGGGCTCCTCCACGGCAGGAAGCTCCGGTAAGGGGGCAGGGGTGTCGTTGTTCGCGGTGCCGGTCCACACGACGATCGCGACGACGATCGCGGTGAGGGCGAGAGCGGTAGCGAGAAGGATCGCCGGCAGCCTGCGACGCGCGGCCGCTTTCGCGGGAGCGCGGTCGGCACGATGGCGGCGCGCGGGCGGAATCGGAGCATCCTTCGCGGGAGGGATCTCCGCGGTCGCAGCCGAGGCCGGACCGGCGATGACGGTCGTCGGCGCCGTCGGCGTGCGCTGCGCCAGCGGCGGCGGTGAGCCGAGTTCGGGCAGCACGCGCGTGATGTCCGCGGTTCCGCTCGCCGGCGCGGCGGTCTCCGCCGATGCGTCCGCGTCTACAGCGGACGTCTCGCCGGCCGGGAGCAGCCCGGTCGGGTCAGGCTCGGCGCCGGCATCCAGCTCGCGACCGCGCATCGCGACGTCCAGTGCGGTAGGGCGATCGTGCGGGTCGATCGACGTCATGGCGGTCAGCAGCGAGCGCCACTCGTACCCCCAGTCGCCGGGAACGTCCGGCGGGGTCGTCAATCGAGCGGCGATCGCCTCGGCGGGAGTCTGCTGCGGGAACGCCCGCCCTCCGGCCAGGGCCTCCAGCAGAACGAGGCCGAGGCTGTAGATGTCCGACGCGGGTGTCGGCTCCTGTCCGCGCACCTGCTCCGGGGAGATGTAAGCCGCGGTGCCCATGGCGGTTCCGGGGGTCGTCACCCGCGCGCTGTCTGCCAGGTAGGCGATTCCGAAGTCCGCCAGCACCGCGCGGAACGTGTGCTGCGGAGTCAGCGGCGGCCGAAGGAGGACGTTCGCCGGCTTGACGTCTCGATGGACGATGCCCGCCGCGTGGACGACGTGCAGGGCCTCGCCGAGGTCGGCCGCCAGCAGCGCGGCATCCAGCGCCTTGATCGGGCCGGTCGCGATGCGATCCGCCAGCGTCCCGCCGTCGATGTACTCCATCACCAGGTACGAGCGGTCGCTCTCGGAGAGCTGCGCGTCGAACAGGGTCACCAGGGCGGGATGGCTGAGGGAGGCGAGCAGCCGCTTCTCAGACTCGCGACGCACCGCATCGCTGTCCTCGGTCGTGCCCGCCCAGAACACCTTGACGGCGACGGTCCGCTCGAGTCCCTCGTCGAAGGCGCGCCAGACCGAACCCATGCCGCCCTCGCCGATCAGCTCCTCGAGCCGATAGCGTCCATCGAGCAATTCACCGGACCGGGCGGGGCCCGTCGGTCGGAGATCCGTCATCAAGGCAACTATCCCACGCATCCCTGCGGGGCGTCTGGCAGTTGACAGGTCCGACCGGCCCGTGCAAAGGCGTCGGCCGACGCTCAGATCACGCGGACCAACGTGCGCTGCCACCCGGTCGAGCCGTCGGGTGCGATCGGTGCCCGCTCCTCGATCTGCAGGTCGCCGTTCTTGTTCACCGCGCGGACGGCGACATAGTGCGTTCCCGCGGTCGCATCCCAGTCGACGAACCACTGCACCCACGTGTTCTCATTGACCGGGCTCGACAGGGTCGCTGCCTGCCACGGGCCGTCATCGATGCTGACCTCCACGCGCTCGATGCCGACGGTCTGGGCCCATGCCACGCCGGCGACGGCCGTGCGGCCCGCGGGGATCGCCTCACCGGTTCGCGGTGTGTCGAGCCGCGACGAGAACTTGATCGGCGCCTGAGCGCTGTAGCCGCGCGGCGTCCAGTACGCCTCATCGGCGGCGAACGTGGTGACTTTGAGCTCGGTCAGCCACTTCGTCGCCGACACGTAGCCGTACAGACCGGGGACGACCATGCGCACGGGGAAGCCGTGCTCCAGCGGCAGCGGCTCGCCGTTCATTCCCACCGCGAGGATTGCATCGAGTCCGTCGTCGGTCAGCGACTCGAGCGGTGTGCCCGCCGTGAATCCGTCGATGCTGCGCGAGAGCACCATGTCCGCGCCGGGCTTCGGACCGGCCAATCGCAGGACGTCGCGGACGGGGATGCCGAGCCAGATCGCGTTGCCGAGCAGCTCACCGCCGACTTCGTTCGACACGCAGGTCAGCGTGATCGCAAACTCGTCCAGACCCATTCCGACGAGGTCGTCGAAGCTCAGCTCGACGCGCTGGTCGACCATCCCGTCGATGACGAGGCGCCAGGCCGCGGGGTCGATCGACGGCACGGTCAGTGCCGTATCGACGCGGTAGAAGTCCGCATTCGGCGTGAACAGCGGGGACAGGCCCGGGATGCCGAGCTCGGCGCCGGCCGGGACCGTGACCGCCGATCGCGCCGCAGGAAGCCGCAGCGCCTTGCGCACCGCCGAGATCGACGAAGCGGTGCCGTTGATGAGCGCGCGGGCGCCGGCGCCGACCAGGACTGCGGAGGCGCCGGCGATCGCGGTGACGCGCAGGAACATGCGCCGATCGACGGATGCCGCGGCCGCAGCGTTCTTCGGATGGACGGTCGGCCGCTCCACCGGTGAACCGGATCCGCTCGCGGCGGAGGTCGCCGCGTCGACAGAGCCGATCGTGGCGTCCGATGCCGTGTTGGCTGAGGGGTCGCCGAGCGAGGCCGCCGCCCAACGCCGGAGGCGCGAGATCAGGAACCACAGGAGCAGGCATCCCGCAATGGTTCCCGCTATCGGGGGGAGGGCTGCGAGAGGCGTGGCGCCGGCGCGAGTCACGATGGCGGCCAGCGAAAGTCCTCCCGCAACCACGAGCGCCGCGACGCCCAGGGGCGGCTTCAGGTATTGCAGCACGCCCGCTGCGGCCGACGCGAACAGCACCGCTGATGCGAGACCCGCGAGCAGGGCGATTTTGTCGTATTCGCCGAAGGTGGCGATGGCGAGCTCTTTCAGCGGACGCGGAATGATGTCGATCACGAACGAGCCGACCGCCAGGATCGGGCTGCTGTCGCGCGCGACCAGCAGGGCCACGACCTCTGCCGCCGCGAGGAACACCGCGGCACTCACGACTCCCGCAAGGGCCGCCAGCACCCAGAACCCGAGTCGTCTTCGACCGGTCGTGTTCGCCATCGCCGGCCTCCGCATCCGCAGGGTCTCCCCGCCTCACCTGTTCTTCGGCGCGGCGGCCCTTTCGGATGGGGGTCGCGTCGAACTCGCCGCGCAGGCTGAGCGGCCGAACCGCTAGCGTCGGGTCATGACGATCACGATCCGGGTCGCCACCCGCACGGACGCGCGATCGATCTCCACCGTGAGAATCGAGACCTGGCGCGCCGCGTACGCCGGCCTGATCGTGCCCGAGGTCCTCGACGGGATGGACCTCGACCGCGAAGCGCGGCGCCGCGTCGAGCTGTGGGACCAGTACCACGCCGACCCGCGCAGCGTCGAGACGCTCGCCGAGATCGACGGCGCGCTGGCCGGCTGGGCATCCGTCGGCCCGTCGATCGACGAGGACCTCGCCGAAGACGGACAGCTCTACGCCATCTACGCGCTCCCCCGTTTCTGGTCGGCGGGTGTCGGCCACGCGCTGATGCTGGACGCCGAGGAGCGCCTTCGCGGCGCAGGATTCACCCGCGCACACCTGTGGGTGCTCGAGGGCAACGACCGCGCAGCATCCTTCTATGAACGTCACGGATGGCGCGAGGACGGCGCGTTCCAGGACGACGACCAGCTGATCAGGGGCGCGCACCCGCAGACACTGCGCGAGCGCAGGCGCGTACGCGACCTGTTCGAGGAGGTCTAGCGCACTTCGCGGCATCCGACGCCGAAACATCGACGATGGATGCCGGAAACTGCGGCCTGCGCGCGCTGCGCGTCAACCTGAGGCCGCGACCGCCTCCTCGGCGTCCGCCGCCTCGGCGGTGGCGGTGATGCGGTTCGCCATGCCCGCGAAGATGAATCCGTGGAAGGGCAGCACAGCGAGCCAGTACAGCCGCCCGGCCAGACCGCGGGGGAAGAAGACCGCGCGCTGGTCGTAGCGTGAGCCCTCGCCGTCCGGGCTCGCCCGCAGTTCGAGCCATGCCTTGCCCGGCACGAGCATCTCGGCCCGCAGTCGCAGCAGTGAGCCGGGCTCGATCGCCTCGACGCGCCAGAAGTCCACGGCATCGCCGATGAGAAGGCGGTCCCGATGACGTCGCCCGCGCCGGAGTCCGACGCCGCCGACGAGCTTGTCCGCCCATCCGCGAATCGCCCACAGCAGGGGGTTGGAGTACCACCCGCGTTCACCGCCGATGCCCTGGATGACCCGCCACAGCGCGGCCTGCGACGCCGTCGTCTCTGCGGTGCGCACGTCGGTGAACACCGCCTGACCCGCCCATTCCGGGTCGTTCGGCAGCGGATCGCTCGGCACGCCCAGCACGTCCGCATCCTGCCAGCTCGTCTCGATCTCACCGACCTCGACCCGGCGCAGCGCCAGCGCGACGGCCGTGCGGTACGGCGTGAGGCCCTCCTCCGGCGGCGGGATGAGGCCGTCGACCGCGCGCCCCTTGACGACGCACTCGTTCTGCAGCGACTCGACCAGCGGCATCGCGACCACCCGCGGGATCGGGGTCACCAGATTCACCCAGTGGGACGCGAGCCGTGGGGTCAGCACGGGCAGGGCCGCGATGGGGCGCTGCGGCAGGCCGGCTTCGACGGCGTAGCCGTTCATCATCTGCCCGTAGCGCAGGACGTCAGGTCCGCCGATGTCGAGCGCCTGATTCACGTCCGCGCCCACCCGGGCGGCTCCGAGCAGGTAGTGCAGCACATCGCGCACGGCGATCGGCTGGATGCGGTTGCGCACCCACTTCGGTGCCGGCATGTACGGCAGCACCTCGGTGAGGTGGCGCACCATCTCGAACGAGGCGGAGCCCGACCCGATCACCACTCCGGCCTGCAGCACGAGCGTCGGCACCCCGCTGTCGAGGAGGATTCTGCCGACTTCGACGCGAGAGCGCAGGTGCGGCGACAGCTGGGCGTCGTCCGGGTGCAGCCCGCCGAGGTAGACGATGCGTCCGACGGATGCCGCGGCCGCCGCCTCGGCGACGGTCGTCGCCGCCGTCCGGTCGGCTTCTTCGAAGCCCTTGCCTGCGCCCATCGAGTGGACGAGGTAGTAGAGAACGTCGACGTCTTCCACCGCTTGGTCGACCGCTGACCGGTCGGCCGCGTCGCCCTCGACGACTTCGACCCGACCACCCCAGTCGAACGCGGCCACCCGTCGCGGATCGCGGGCGAGCACACGCACCCGATAGCCGGCGTTCAGCAGCCGCGGCACGAGTCGTCCACCGAGGTACCCGGTCGCCCCGAGGACGAGTGCCCGAGGTGCGACGCCGTTCTCGCTCGGCTGGGCGCGCAGCGCCGCCTCGCGTCCGGTCGGTGCGGTGAGATCGTCCATTCTTTGAAGCTACGCCCGGGCGACCGGTGCGGGGCCGTTCCCGGCCAGATGCATGCCGAAGGCCTGAACGCCCGCAGGCGATTCAAGGGCAGTGAAGCCTACGCGCGGATAGAACGCGATCGCGGCCTCGTTCTCGGCAGATGCCACCAGGTGCAGTCCGACCACGCCTCGGTCTCTCAGCGCACGCGCCAGGGCTTGGATCAGGCGTCTGCCCCAGCCCTCTCCCTGCAGCTCGGGCAGCAGGTTGATGTGCAGATGCGCAGGGTATGCCTCGCCGTACGGTTCGGCGCCGCCTCGGCGCGAGTAGGCGTAGATCAGCGTGGCGTCCTGCCGCGTGCGCTTCACCGCCGGTCGCGGCCAGCGGGCGGCGCGCTCGGGCCACCATTCGGTGGCGAACCAGTCCTCGAATTCGGCCGTGTCCGGAGCACCCACGATGTAGCCGGCTACCCGTCCCCCGTCTGCTTCAACGACGAAAGCGAGTTCCGGGTGCCGGGCGACGTACGGGAGCACGAAGATGTCGGCCCAGATCGCGTCGTCGTCGAACATGCCGGTGGCGTCGCTGCCGGCATCCGCCGTCCGAAGGCACACCTCGGCGACGGCGGCCTCGTCGCCCGAGCGGAAGGGACGGATTCGGGGCATCCGAGGAGTCTAGATCCGGGGCGCTGTCGCGATGGCCTCGGACCGAGTGTGCACGGGCGCCCGCTGGGGGGCGAGGATCCGGTCGTCGCGGGTGTAGATGTTCATCGACTGACCCCGAAGGAAGCCCACGAGTGTCAGCCCGGCTGAGGCGGCCAGCTCGACCGCGAGCGAGGACGGGGCGGACACCGCAGCGAGGACCGGGATTCCGGCCATGACCGCCTTCTGGACGAGCTCGAAGCTCGCACGGCCCGACACCTGCAGCACGACCCCGCGAAGTGGCAGGCGATCGGCCAGCACCGCCCACCCGACGACCTTGTCGACCGCGTTGTGCCTGCCGACGTCTTCGCGCAGGACGAGCAGCTCACCGGTCGCCGCATCGAAGAGCGCTGCGGCGTGCAGGCCGCCGGTCTTGTCGAAGACGGCCTGCTGGGCGCGCAGAGCGTCGGGGAAGCCGGTGAGGGTGGTGGCATCCACAGTCGCGGAGTCCTGTGCGACGTCGTAGACCGACACCGTCTCGACCGCGTCGATCGAGGCCTTGCCGCACAGCCCGCAGGAGCTGGTCGTGTAGAAGGCGCGCGCGAGTTCGGGATCGGGCGGCGCGACGCCCGGAGCGAGGGTCACGTCCAGGACGTTGTAGGTGTTCTCGGTGTTGCCCGCCAGTGGTCCGCCGGTCCCCGGGCCGCCGCAGTGGATCGCCGAGCGGAACTGGTCTCCGCGCGAGATGACACCCTCCGACACGAGGAATCCGGCGGCCAGCTCGACGTCGTTACCCGGGGTGCGCATCGTGACGGCGAGCGACAACCCGCCGACGCGGATCTCGAGCGGCTCTTCGACCGCAAGCGTGTCGGAACGCCGGACTGGTTCGGCGCCGATCGTGAGCTTGGTCACGGGACGCCGCACGGTGATGCGACCCATGCCGCCAGCCTACGCGCGCGGGCACACGAGAGCGCCGGTCGGCGCCTCCGCGAGTTGCGCGAGTCAGAACGGCGGCGGGTCGCCTTGGGCCTGTATCCGGAACACCGGCACTCGCCGCTCGGGCTCCACGACGTAGCGCCGGCCCGTGGGAGAGATCCATTCGACGGCGCCGAAGCTCCCGTCGACGTCTCGGACCGTCCAACCGCCGTGATGCTTCACGATGTGATGCCCCTTGCAGAACGGATTCAGGTTCTCGAGTCTGGTTTCCCCTCCGTCTTCCCACGCGACGCGATGGTCGATCTCGCAGCGAGAGGCGGGGATGCCGCAGCCGGGGCCCATGCACCGGTCGGCTCGCCACTGAACCAGGCGACGAAGGCCGGGCGGGGGCTGGTATCGATCGCGTCCGACCGAGAGGACCACCCCGGTCTCGGGGTGGGTGAGGACCCGCATCCAGCCGTCCGCTCCCCCGGCAAGCTCTCG
>NZ_DASUNI010000064.1:0-5562 GCF_036277215.1 Microbacterium sp.
GGAGGACATCGTGAACACGATCGCGATCACGGCCATCCAGGCGCAGGCCCAGGTGCCCGCGTGAGCGTCGTGCTGGTGGTCAACAGCGGCTCGTCGTCGTTCAAATACCAGTTGATCGACATGGATGCCGAGACCGTCCTCGCCTCCGGACTCGTGGAGCGGATCGGCGACCCTTCGACCGGCTCGGAGACCGGAGGGCGGTCGTCGCACACGGTCTACGCCCCGCCGGCCGACGGCCCCGCGCCCGCGATGCTGAATGCGACGTACAAGCGCGAGCTGCCCATCCCCGATCACACGGCGGGGTTCGCCGTCATGCTCGACGCGTTCGCCGACAACGGCCCGTCGCTCGCGGACCATGCGCCGATCGCGGTGGGCCACCGGGTCGTGCACGGCGGGGCACGGTTCTTCGAGCCGACGCTGATCACGCCTCCGGTGGAGGCGGGGATCGACGAACTGTCGGTGCTGGCGCCGCTGCACAACCCCGCGAACCTCGCCGGCATCGTCGCGGCGCGCAAGGCGTTCCCGGACGTCCCGCATGTCGCGGTGTTCGACACGGCCTTCCACCAGACGCTGCCGCGCGCCGCCTACACCTATGCGATCGACTCCGACCTCGCAGCCGAGCACCGGATCCGGCGCTACGGATTCCACGGGACCAGCCACAAGTTCGTGAGCGAGGCCGCCGCCGACTTCGTCGGCCGACCCTTGGCCGAGCTCAAGCAGATCGTGTTCCACCTGGGCAACGGCGCCTCGGTGACCGCGATCGACGGCGGCCGCTCGGTCGAGACGTCGATGGGGCTCACGCCCCTCGAGGGTCTGGTGATGGGCACCCGCTCCGGCGACATCGATCCGGCGGTGCTGTTCCACCTCGCCCGACGGGCGGGCATGACGATCGATGATCTCGACGATCTCCTGAACAAGCGGAGCGGACTGCTCGGCCTGTCGGGATACGCCGACTACCGCGACATCCGTTCCGCCATGCAGCGGGGCGACGAGCGTGCCGTCCTCGCGTTCGAGGTGTACGTGCACCGGCTGCGCGGCTACGCCGGCGCCTACCTCGCGCAGATGGGCGGGGTCGATGTCGTCTCCTTCACCGCCGGGGTCGGCGAGAACACCCCTCTCGTGCGTGCCGCGGCGCTGGAGACGCTCGGCTTCGCCGGTGTCGAGATCGACCCGGAGCGCAACGAAGGGCCGGGTCGCGGCATCCGGATGATCTCGACGGATGCCTCCTATGTGACCGTCCTCGTCGTGCCGACGAACGAGGAACTCGAGATCGCCCGCCAGACGCTCGAGGTCGCCGCCGCCTGATCCGCCGCCGGAGCGGGACTTGGTTACGGCGCTCATCGTGCCGCACTACGCTTGCAGAACGGCGCAATGTGGAGCCGCAGCCCGTCATCCGCACCTCGTCCTGGAGGATTCGTGGCCGTCGACACCCTGCCCGACCTGAGGTCCTTCGACGCCGTCCTGTTCGACCTGGACGGCGTGCTGACTCCCACCGCCGAGCTGCACATGCACGCGTGGCAGACCATGTTCGAGGAGGTCTTCGACGCCTGGGGGATCCAGCCCCCGTACACCGAGCGGGATTACTTCGACCACCTCGATGGCAAGAAGCGCTACGACGGAGTCGCCAGTCTGCTGCGCAGTCGCGACGTCGAAGTGCCGTGGGGCGATCCGTCCGACGACACCTCCGCCGACACCGTCTGCGGAATCGGCAATCGCAAGAACGAGGTGTTCTCACGCCTGCTGAGGGCAGAGGGCATCGTCGCGTATCCCGGATCGGTGGCGCTCCTGGACGAGCTGGATGCGGCCGGAACGCCCACCGCGGTGGTCTCGAGCTCGAAGAACGCCGAGGAGGTGCTGCGCTCGGCAGGTCTGCGCGAGCGCTTCGCGGTGGTGATGGACGGCGTGATCGCCGAGCGTGATCACCTGCAGTCCAAGCCAGCACCCGACGTCTTCCTCGAGGCCGCGCGGATGCTGGGGGTCGACCCGGCACGGAGCGTCGCCGTCGAGGATGCCATCAGCGGCGTGCAGTCCGCCGCTGCCGGCGGCTTCGCACTGGTGATCGGCGTCGACCGCGGCACCGGCCCGGACGAACTGCGCAAGGCCGGCGCGGACCTCGTCGTCGAGGATCTCGCCGAGCTCGTGCGCAGTCCCGACACCGCGCCCACGGCGGACGCCCAGGAGAAATCCGCATGATCGACCGCGACCGATTCCCGGTGGACCCCTGGAACCTCGTCGAGAGCAGCTTCTCGCCCGACGATGCCGGCGTCACCGAGAGCATCTTCTCCGTCGGAAACGGGTATCTGGGACTGCGCGGCAACCAGATCGAAGGCCGGATCGCGCACGAGCACGGCACATTCATCAACGGGTTCCACGAGACGTTCCCGATCCGTCACGCAGAGCAGGCGTACGGTTTCGCCGAGGTCGGCCAGACGATCATCAACGCGCCCGATGCCAAGGTCATGCGCGTCTACGTCGATGACGAGCCTCTGTCGCTGGACATCGCGGACATGCGCGAATACGAGCGCGTCCTCGACATGCGTGCGGGCGTGCTGCGGCGTCGTATCCACTGGACCACGCCGTCCGGCAAGGACGTCCTCATCGAGGACGACCGACTCGTCTCATTCGAGGAGAAGCATCTCGCGATCCTCCGCCTCGAGGTCACCGTCCTCAACGCCGATGCCCCCGTCACCGTCAGCTGCCAGGTGATCAACCGCCAGGACGGCGAGAACGTGTACGGCGGAACGCCGTTGGCCCCCAGGAAGGGCGGGCCCGACCCGCGCAAGGCCGAGCGGATCCAGGAGCGCGTGCTGCAGCCGCAGGAGTACTGGCAGGACCGCGGCCGCTCCACCCTCTCCTACGAAGTCACCGAATCGGGCATGACCATCGCGGTCGTGGCCGATCACCTGATCGAGACCGAGAACGAGTACACGCACCGCACGCTCGTCGAGCCTGACATCGCCAAAGACGTCTTCCGGGTGCAGGCCAAGGCCGGCGTCCCGATCCGGATCACCAAGCTCGTGAGCTACCACACGTCGCGCGGAGTGCCCGCACGCGAGCTGGTGGACCGCTGCCGGCGCACCCTCGACCGAGTGGAGGTCGAGGGCATCGAGCTGCAGTATGAGCGTCAGCGCCTCTGGCTCGACGGATTCTGGGAGCGCTCCGACGTTCGCATCAGCGGTCACGACGATCTGCAGCAGGGGACGCGCTGGTGTCTCTTCCAACTCGCGCAGGCCGCGGCGCGCGCCGACGGCCAGGGCGTCCCCGCGAAGGGCGTCACCGGTTCCGGGTACAGCGGTCACTACTTCTGGGACACCGAGATCTACATCCTCCCGTTCCTCGCGTACACGACGCCGCTTTGGGCCCGCAATGCGATCCGCATGCGCTACCTGATGCTGCCCGCCGCGCGCCGGCGCGCTCATCAGCTGAACGAGCACGGCGTGCTGTTCCCGTGGCGCACCATCAACGGCGAGGAGGCGTCCGCCTATTACGCGGCCGGAACGGCGCAGTACCACATCAACGCAGACGTCTGCTTCGCTCTCGCCAAGTACGTGCGGGCGACCGGAGACACCGAGTTCCTCTATCGCGAAGGAGTCGACATCGCGGTCGAGACCGCTCGGCTGTGGGCGACGCTGGGGTTCTGGCGCACGCTCGAGACCGACGGCGAGGAGTCCTTCCACATCCACGGCGTGACCGGCCCGGACGAGTACACGACGGTCGTGAACGACAACCTCTTCACCAACGTCATGGCCCGGTTCAACCTGCGCTTCGCAGCGCACACGGTGCGCGACATGGCCCGCGACGATCCTGAGGCGTACCGGCGGATGGCCGACCGCCTGCGCCTGGACCCGTCCGAGGCGGAAGGGTGGGAGCGGGCCTCCGAGGCCATGCACATCCCGTTCAGCCCGGCCCTCGGCATCCACCCGCAGGACGCCGTGTTCCTGGAACGCGAGGTGTGGGACCTCGAGCACACCCCCGCCGACCAGCGGCCGCTGCTCCTGCACTTCCACCCGCTGGTGATCTACCGCTACCAGGTGCTCAAGCAGGCGGATGTCGTGCTGGCGCTCTTCCTGCAGGGCAACCACTTCTCGGACGAGGACAAGCTGGCGGACTTCGAGTACTACGATCCGCTCACCACCGGCGACTCGACGCTCTCCGCCGTCGTGCAGGCCATCCTCGCCGCGGAGGTCGGCTACCAGGACCTCGCGCTGGAGTACTTCCGCCAGTCGATATTCGTCGACCTCGGCGACCTGCACAACAACGCCTCGGACGGCGTGCACGTGGCATCGGCCGGCGGGGTGTGGACGGCGCTCGTGTGCGGTTTCGGAGGCATGCGCGACCACTTCGGCGAGCTGTCCTTCGACCCGCGGCTGCCGGTGGACTGGCCAGAGCTGGCCTACACCGTGCACTGGCACGGCACGCCGCTGATGGTGACGCTGACCCGCCACGAGCTGCGCGTCCGGGCGGGGGAGGGCGATCCGCTGGTGTTCAGCGTCCGCGGCGAGGCGTTCGCGATCGGCTCGGGCGAAGAGGTCGTGGTGCCGCTCGTCGGACAGGGACCGGTGATCCCGGGCCGGCCGTCGCTGAAGAAGTTCGCCGACATCCGGCGCGAGGACGGAACGCTGCTGTCGGCATCCGTGCCGACCGTGACCTCGACGATCCCGATCATCGGGATCGGAGCGGATGTCGAGCACGGCGCGGACGTCTGATGGCGGCGATCCCGCTCGGCGGCATGTCGCACGCACGCCGTAGGCTGGGCGCGTGACGACCGCTCTGTACCGCCGATACCGTCCCGAGACGTTCGGCGAGATGATCGGCCAGGCGCAGGTCACCGAGCCGCTCATGACCGCGCTGCGCGGCGACCGGGTCGGGCACGCGTACCTCTTCTCGGGCCCGCGGGGCTGCGGCAAGACGACCTCCGCGCGCGTGCTCGCGCGCTGCCTGAACTGCGCCCAGGGCCCCACCGACGTTCCGTGCGGCGTGTGCGACAGCTGCATGGAACTCGGCCGCGACGGCGGGGGCTCCCTCGACGTGGTCGAGATCGACGCAGCGAGCCACAACGGCGTCGACGACGCACGCGACCTGCGCGAGCGGGCGGTGTTCGCGCCCGCACGCGACCGCTTCAAGATCTTCATCCTCGACGAGGCTCACATGGTCACGCCGCAGGGGTTCAACGCCCTGCTGAAGCTCGTCGAGGAGCCGCCCGACCACGTCAAGTTCATCTTCGCCACGACCGAGCCCGAGAAGGTCATCGGCACCATCCGCTCGCGCACCCATCACTACCCGTTCCGCCTGGTGCCTCCCGCTCCCATGCTCGAATACGTGCAGACTCTGTGCGAGACCGAGGGCGTCACGGTCGAACCCGGGGTGCTCTCGCTGGTGGTGCGGGCAGGCGGGGGGTCTCCGCGAGACACGCTGTCCCTGCTCGATCAGCTGATCGCGGGGTCGGAGGGGTCGCTGGTGAGCTATTCGCGGGCCGTCTCGCTGCTCGGCTACACGCATGCCGAGCTGCTCGACGAGGTCGTGGACGCGTTCGCGGCCGCCGACGGGTCGGGCGTCTTCGGG